>CAZWJR010000009.1:30090-30727 GCA_964634655.1 uncultured Isosphaeraceae bacterium
GCGCCAGGCGCTGGCCAAGGGCCAGTTTCATGTCATGCACCAGCGCTTCATGTTCGCGCGAGGTCGCGACGCGGCCGCGCAGATCGCGATGAACAAGACCGCTTATCAATGCGTCGGCATGTTCATCGGCGATGGCATCCGTCACCGCGGGCGACTCCCACCATCGCAGCGCAACCATTGTTCCGTTGTCGGCCGACGATTCCATCGTCCAGGAGATGACGACCCGGCCGCCGGCGATCGACAGGGCGCCGCTGCGCATGCTGCGCGACGCGATTTCGTGCAGCAGGATCGCGAAGGACACGATCTGCGATGGGTCAACCATCATGCGAGGACCTTCGATGGAAACGCGCGATCGAATGGCGTACGGGATCATCTCGGCGATGATGCGGCCGCAATCCAGTCCCTCGTTGCCGCCGCGCCCGGCCAACACATGGGCTTTGGCCATGGCCTGCACGCGTCCGCTCATCATCGACGCGAATTCGTTCACGTCCCCCGTGGTGGAGCGCGTGAGATCGATCAACGATGACAGCGAACTGAGGTTGTTGCGCACGCGATGATCAAGCTCGTTGAGCAGGCCACGCTGCGTTTCGAGATTTCTCTCCAGGGCCCGCTCCGCGAGTTTTCTCGCGGTGATGTC
>CAZWJR010000010.1:0-813 GCA_964634655.1 uncultured Isosphaeraceae bacterium
GGATTCTTGCTGGCACGTAACATCATCGTTGCGTTTCTCCCCGCTGCGATTCTTGGCGTCCTCCTTAAGCACGTGATTCAGTCCAAATTGTTTTATCCAGTTCCTGTGCTGGCCGCTTTGGCAGTCGGCGGTATCGTGATGATCTTGATCGGAAAGTGGCTTCCTTCCAGCAACTCCGAGGGATCCAAGTCACATCCTGACACTTCGGTGGACATAGAGCATCTTTCTTTAAGGTCCGCACTCATCATCGGCTTGCTGCAATGTCTTGCAATGTGGCCAGGTACGAGCCGTTCAATGGTTACGATTGTCGGTGGCATGCTCGTCGGTATGAAACCGAAACAGGCGGCAGAGTTTAGTTTCTTGCTCGGTTTGCCAACGCTTGGCGGGGCGTGCGTCTACAGCGCCATGAAGAACTTTTCGCACCACGGTCCAAACATGGTTGACACGCTTGGCGTGCAGGCGATTGTGATTGGCATCGTGGCTGCCACCATTTCGGCCGCAATCGCCGTCAAGTGGCTCGTTGCCTTCCTGACCAACCACGGATTGGCGGTGTTCGGTTGGTACCGGATCGCCCTCTGCGCCGTGATGGCAGTGCTCATTTGGCGCGGAATAATTGTCATATCACCTGAAAGCAATCACCCCGCACAAAGTGATTCGGCTACCAAGCAGATTAGCGCTGTTCAGCCAGCGCCTGTTCGGCAAGATCGCTGTAACTTTTGCTGATCGGCTCGCCAAGCAGCGCGCTGCCTTCGATGAGCTGCGCGTCGTCCAGCGTCTCGATGATGTGCTCCTCGAAGGCGTAGTTGCCGAGCG
>CAZWJR010000010.1:823-26998 GCA_964634655.1 uncultured Isosphaeraceae bacterium
CGCAGTTCTGCCACGGCATTGTGGCACATCTTGACATCGAAACTGCGCGAAATCACTGCCTCAAATTCAATGAAAGTTCCCATTCCATCCACCTCATCAAGGTGGATGCGCACATCTTCAATCTGCCAAAGCTCGCGGGTCTTCTTCACCGTGAGCCATGGCCTTAGGCTCTGCGTCCCCCACCGCCGCCGCGCTTGTTCGGCGTTGAGGATGGTGTAGTTGCTCATCCGCGGCGAAACGCGATCGGGACGATGATAGAAAATCCATTCCGCCGGCTGTCCCGCCACCTCTCGCTTTTTCAGTCGGCCGTCGGGCAACCGATAGTACGTGTCAATCTGAAGCATGATGCGAACCCGCTCCGCATCAAGCAATTTGCACTGGGCGCGGGCGGCTTCCAGATTGCGCAGCTCGGCTTTGAATTCAATGTTCTGCATGGGAAGGGGGTTGGAACCACAATTCGAGCCGTGGCCTCATCCGTCTACATCGGCAGATTTCTATGGTGGGTCAAGCACCATCCGCCGTTGCCGAAGAATCGTTTCCGAATCCTGAATGGGCAGTCCCGCTGCTATGCGAGCCATTTGCTGCTCCACAGCCAGCCGATCCGGCATTGGATAGGGCGTCGGCTGGCGATTACGGTCTATCCGTTCAATCCGCCACGGCTCTACGGAGTTCAACGTTGCACGAGTACCAATGAACAGTGATTCGCCTGCCACGATCGGCCCGGCAACCTCCGCCCAACTTCGACCATCGAATGGAGCGTCCTTTCCGCTCTCATCCTGTGTCATCAATCGCCAGCGCACTTCGCCAGCATTCTTGCCCCCGACTGCCAATTGCCAGTACCACCGATCGCCCGCAAAGGAGACAGCCTCAAACCGCGCCAATTCCGGACGCGGAAAAAGCGTGCCACCGAGTGCCCAGGCCAACAGCGCGGCCATGACGACAAACACCGCCGACTTGATCAGGAGACTTCGAAGACCGAGTGCGAATTGTCCCATGCGTGAATGGGATTGTAGCGGCTATTTGGAAAGAGCTTTCAGCAGTTTGCTTTCATCCCAAACTTCCACACCCAATTGCCGGGCCTTGTCGAGTTTGGAACCCGCTGCCTCCCCGGCAATCAAGATGTCTGTGTTCTTGGATACGGAGCCCGTCACCGTCGCCCCCAACGCTTCAAGTTTTTCCGTCAGATCTGGACGCGTGAAGCTCTCCAGCGTTCCCGTCAGAACGATTGTTTTTCCGGCAAATGCTGATCCACCCGATTTCATGTCAGACAAAACCGGACGATATGTCGCGCTGTTCAAATCCACACCGACTTTCTCCAATCGCGAAAAGGTGTCCTTGCCCTGTTTGGAATGGAGATATGCATGCAGCACTGGCGCCGTCACCTCACCGAAATCCGGCAATTCCATGAGAGCCTCAACCGATGCCGCCAACAGTGCATCTGCATTCTGGAAATATCGTGCAATCGTCTTGGCCGCCCCTGTGCCGATGTGCCGAATTCCCAAACCGCCAAGTACTCGCGCCAGACCGCGCGATCTTGCGTCATCAATCGCGATCAACAGATTTTCCACCGATTTTTCCCCCATGCGTTCTACTTTCAACAAGTCATCGCGCTTCAGCGTGAACACATCTGCAAAATGGTGCACCAGCCCCGCGTCGATCAACGCGTTCACCAGTTTTTCGCCCATTCCCTCGATGTCCATCTGCCCCCGACCGACGAACCACTGCAGTTTCTCCCGGAATTGCGCCGGGCACTCCGGATTGACGCAATACAGTTTTGGCCCTTCCTGCTCCACCGCTCCGCCGCATTCCGGGCACTTCTTCGGCGGCTCCATTGCCTTGCTACCCCTCGGCCGTTTCTTCAAATCCACGCTCACCACTTGCGGGATAATTTCGCCTGCCTTCTCAATCACAATCGTGTCGCCGATTCGGATATCCTTGCGATGAATTTCCTCAATGTTGTGCAGGGTCGCGTGCGAAACGGTTGTCCCCGCCAAAAAGATTGGTTCCATCGTCGCACGTGGCGTCAGCGTGCCGCCCTTGCCAACCTGCCAGTCCACCTTGAGCAACCGCGTAACCCCCTGCTCCGCCGGGTACTTGAAAGCAATGCACCAGCGCGGCGATTTTGAAGTCGATCCAAGTTTCGCCTGTTGTTCGAAGCGATCGACTCGAATCACCATTCCATCAACGCCGTATGGCAACGTCGCGCGTTCCTTCGCAAACCACTCCACTTGTTTGATGACGTCATTGATCGTTTCGCAACGATGAGTGAGGCTGTTCACCGGTACACCAAACCGTTTGATCGCCTGCAGAAAATCCCAATAGGACTCTCCCAACCCCGCGCCGCCTCGCCCGCCGTCTTGCACTTCCCCTCGGCCATGGGCGGAAAAACTCAACTTTCGCCTGGCGACAATTCGTGGATCCAAGCTTTTCAGTGTGCCCGCTGTGGAATTCCTTGCATTAGCAAACAGCGGCTCACCCTCCGCCTCCCGCTCTTTGTTCATGCGATTGAATTCCGCATTGGGCATGAAAATCTCACCGCGGATTTCCAGCACTTCCGGAACCTCTTGCTTGGGATCGACCCGCAATCTCAACGGAATGGCGCGAATAGTCCGTACCTGTGCGGAGATGTCATCGCCCCTCTCGCCATCACCGCGAGTGACTGCCTGTTTGAGTTCTCCTCTTTCATAGCGCAGGCTCACCGCCACGCCATCAATTTTTGGATCACAAACCAGCAGAACCTGGCCAGTTTTTCTCACCGCACCGCTACGCTCCGCAAAAAGCACCCCGACCTCTGCATTGCCGACATCTGATTCCATACCCAATCCGCGAAGCACCCGTTCATACCACGCACGCAAATCCTCAATGTTGTAGGTGTTGTCGATAGATTGCATCGGAACGGTGTGTTTCACCGTCCGGAAGGAATCTATCGGCTGGTCGCCAAGCCGCTGGGAGGGGCTGTTGGGGTCATTTGCTTCAGGATGCTTCTGCTCTAACGCGATCAACTCCGCCATGCGCCCGTCATAGTCGCGGTCCGACATGATCGGTTCCGCTTCGACGTAGTAGGCAAAGTTCGCCTGATCGAGAAGTTCTCGCAGTTCCTGGATGCGCTTCTTGTCCGTCGCCGCACTCATGCAATTGCCAATCGTACAGCGCAGTTCAAGGCAAGGGACGAGGCTCATCGGCATCAATCGGCTGCCACAAGGCCCGGAGAAACACTGCCTCCCCGGCCTTGGATTTGTACATGTACTTCAGCACTTCCACCCGATGCGGCAGCCAGATCGGCTGCTTGGTCAGTACGACTTTGCGCTCGGGTCCTGCGTAATCCGAATGCACTACCTCTCCATCGCGAATGATGATTATTGATCCGCCCTGAATCTCTACCCCAATCCTGGCCCACCGATTCTGACCGGGTCGAAATTCGATCGTAAATTCACCTTCAAACGGTCCCGGCGGCAGGTCCGGATCAACTGATTCGCCCATTGCCGCAGAGATCTCAAGCGATTTCCAGCGACGCTCAAGAGATACATTGCCAGAGACAAGTTTCCCTTGGACGCCGAGTTCAGGGGGTGCCGCTTCCGCTTCCCGCGTGAAATCAATCTCCGGTAATTGTGCACGGGTACTCGCCGTCCTCACAATCATTACGGTCACGACCAGCGTCACCATAACTGCCGCGATCATGGCAAGGCCTTGTGGAAGAGTTGGTCGTGATTCTGACATTGGCGAGGTCGGCATTGAATTGAATGGCTGGTTGCAGCCGGTGTCAACCAAAACGAATCGCCCCAAACCACCACAAAACGATGGCAAACACAATCGACATGGCCAATCCCATGGCCAGCGCAACCATCATTCGCTTTGCCTTTTTTCGATGGGCCTGCTGCACACGATGGAACGCTGGCACGTCCAACGACATCGAAAATTCCAGCACACGCCGCGCCGCATCAGCCGCCCTGGATTGGAGCCTCCCAGCCACCAGATCGTCCGCCTGCTGCAAATGTCGCTGCGTAGCCGTGACAGAACAGTCCATGGCCCTGGCCATTTCTCTGGGTTCCATGCCATAAACACGGGCAAGCACCCACGCCTCTCGTTGCTGGATGTTCAGCAGGCCAATCGCACCACAAACGGCAGTGGAGATGCATTCATCAGCCAACGGAATTGCCTTGACTTCGCGGCTTCGCAGCACAGCCAATCGATCCATGTGCGCCCCATCCAGGTTTCGCATGTCCGGCTGCACATCCACCACCTGCGAGATGATTCGCAACGCCTTTGATGGGTCGCCCGTCAGAAGCGTAGCCAATCGAAAAACACGCCTTTCGCAAGCCGCGCGATCGAGCATGCGCCAAGTATAGCGGATCGTAAATTGAACCGTTTTCGTGGAGATCGAAACCGTGTATGCCCGATACAATTCGTAAACCCCGACTCTTTGTGGAGCATTGAATGATCTCTTTCCGACGTGCCGCCTGTCTAATGCCTCTTTGGCTTCTGCTTTCAGTTACAACCGTATTCGCCGGGTTGCGAGAAGATGTAGACCGCCTTCTTCGCAATGCTTCACTCAAGGGCGCCACGGTCGCCATCAGTATTCGTGATTGCAGTTCCGGCACGGCTTTGGTGTCGGTCAATTCCGATCAGCCCATGACCCCGGCCAGTAACATGAAATTGCTGACCACAGGGGCTGCCCTTCACGCCTTGGGAGCAGATTTCGAGTTCCGCACCCGGTTGGTTCGCTACGGCGACAAACTCATCGTCATTGCCGATGGCGATCCTGCGTTCGGCGATCCGGATTTGCTCAAGGAAATGTCCTTGCCGGGCAGCACCCAACGAGGGGTGGATATTGAATCCCTGCTGAATTCGTGGGTGAAACCGATTGTCGATGCTGGAATCAAGAATGTGAGCGAGGTCATCGTTGATGATCGCGTGTTTGACCGCGAAAACTCGCTGGTCACGTGGCCGGGCGATGAGCCCAATCGATATTGCCCACAAATCGCAGGGCTCAATTTTTACAGCAACATCATTGAATTCTTCCCCAAGCCGCGCAAGGGCCAACCTCCTGAAATCGGTCCATCTCGCCCGGCGGCCCCGTGGTTGAAAATCACCAACTCCGCATCAAGCCGCGACTCCGCCAAGGACAAGAACGATTTGTGGATTGCTCGCAAGTCGAACTCAAATGATTTGACCTTCCGCGGCAATGTCCGAATTGCCTATCGCGCTGGCGTGCCGGTAAATGTGGACAACGTTCCCGAATTCTTTGCTCACCTCCTGGCCGATCGCCTCACAAAGGCGGGTGTTTCCGTCGGCGGATATCGCGTCAGTGCCAAGGAAGACCTCGTCAGTACCGGGACCAATGTCGCCCCCATTATCAGCACCCCGATAAGCACCATTCTTCAGCGTTGCAACCGCGACAGTGACAATCTGTACGCCGAAAGCCTTCTGAAGCGCATCGGCTCTGCCATGACCGGCGAGCCGGGTTCGTGGATCAACGGAACCGCGATTGTTCGCCACATTGTGCATCAGCGCTTGAACGATCCCGAACTAGCTTCGGGAATTGTCGTCGTTGATGGTTCGGGCCTTAGTGCGGGTAATCGCGTCACCGCCAGAGCGATGACCGCATGGCTGAACACATTTGTCAACGATGAAAAACTTGGCCCCCTCCTTCTCGAAAGCCTGGCAGTCGGCGGACAAAGCGGCACCCTGACCAAGCGCATGACTTCTTCACAATTGCATGGAGCCATTGTTCAGGCCAAGACAGGATTCATCAACCAGGTGAGTTGCTTGAGCGGCTTTGTCACCATGCCCGATGGAAGACGAAGGTCTTTCAGTATTCTTGCAAACGGCCTAAAAGACGGCACGGTTCCGCTGGCGAAGAAGTTGCAGGATCAGGTCGTCGCCGCCATTGCTGATGACTTGGCTGCACCCGCAATGTCGCTCGGCAGCGATTGAGCCGCATCAGCCGCAGATGATCTCGGCAATCAGTTCAATCGGATGGCGAGATTCCCGCCCAACACCATCATGAATCTGCTGTCGGCAACTGGTTCCTGGAGCAACCACCAGCGAATCTGACTTGTTGCGAAGCGCACCAAACAGCGACTGCTCCCCGATGCGCATCGAAATGTCGTAATGATCCCGTTTGTACCCGAATGAACCTGCCATTCCACAGCAGCCGGAATCGACGATGCTCAAACGATCACCCAGCAGTCGATGCAGAATTCTGGATGACGATTCAATTCCCCAGAGTGCTTTCTGATGGCAATGGCCATGCAGGAGCACGGAATCGGTACTTGCCGCAACCGCCCTGGAAACTCTATGAGGATGGTCGTCCCATCGCGCTTCGATGAATTCCTCGACCAAGGATGTCATACTCGCCAGTTTCCGTAACGACGGCAAGTCCAATCCCATATCCAGTTCAAGCCACTCATCCTTGATGGCAGAGACGCAACTTGGTTCGCACCCAACCACGGCAATCGCGTTTTCACTCACAATGACATCGAGCAATTCCTGGGCCGTCCGCCCACAAGTTTGCACCGCTTCTGCCAGCATCCCGGTTGAGATCAGCGATCTTCCGCAACAACCCAGCCGAGGAAGCACAACTCTGTAGCCCAGCGTTTCCAGCACGGTCACCGCCGCGCGACCTATGCGGGGTTCGTTGTAAACAGTAAAGCAATCAGGAAATAAGATGACCGTTGGTCCTGCAATGTGAACATTCGGTCGATTGCTCATCCATCGGTAAAGCGACTCCTCAAATCGCGGCAATTGACGGCTCGGATGCAGCCCCAACACTCGATCGGCCAGTTTTTTCAGTGGACCAACGCTTCCAAGCCAGTTCGCAATGGGATGCATGGCCGACCCAATTTGATTCAACAGGCGAATGTTGCCAAATGCCCTTGCCGCCATCGGCACATGCCCTTCCTGCAAGTAGCCCTGTGCGGTGTACTCCGCTTTCAACTTGGCAATATCCACGTTGCTAGGGCATTCGCTCTTGCACGCCTTGCACGAGAGGCACAGGTCCAGTGTTTCTCTCGTCGCCGAATCAGCCCATGCTGGCGAGACGCCATCAGCTGAAAATTGGCCGGTGATCGCCAATCGCAAAGCATTACCCCTTCCTCGAGTGGCGTGCCGCTCATCACGAGTCGCTCGATACGAAGGGCACATCGTTCCGCCTTTCATTCGCCTGCACACCCCAGCGCCGTTGCACAACTCAATCGCTTCCCCAAATCCATGCTCCCGTTCGTATCTGAAGTATGTCTTCAGGTTTGGCGCTTCGATGTATCGCTGATCCGGCCGGACTCGTAGATGTTCAAACATCGAATTCGGCTCAGGCTCCACAATGTTTCCCGGATTGAGTCGGTTTTCCGGATCGAAAATCGCCTTGATAGCCCGAAACGCATCGCAAATCTCTCGCCCATAGAACCGCTCCAACAGATGAGACCGGACACGACCATCGCCATGTTCACCCGAAAGCGCGCCGCCGTATCGAATGACAAGGTCTGTCGCTTCCTCCGAAATTGCCCGCATGACTTTCAGATCGCTCGGATCGCGAAGACTGACCAGCGGCCGTATGTGCAGACAACCGACAGAAGCATGAGCGTAATACGCCGCCGTCGTGCCATGTCGAGAAACAAGTCGGCGAAAGTCCGCAACAAAATCGGCCAGCCGATCGGGATTGACCGCCAAATCTTCTATGAAAGTAATGGGCTTTCGTGCTCCAGCGAGCCCATGCAGTAGCGGTTCCCCGGCTTTCCGCAGTTTCCACGCCTGCCCCATCTCGGTCGGGCCTGTGTATTTCTTGATCTGCTGTCCTGCAAAGCGAGACTGAAGTCCATCGAACTTCGCATGCAGATGTTCTGAATCATCAGCGAAGTACGCCACATACAGCACTGCACCCGCCACGCCAATCGGCGGCTTCGGGAGCAATTCCACGTATTTGCGATATTCCACATTCTTCAGCGCAAGGTCAATCACAACGTCATCGATCAGTTCCACCGCCGCTGGCTTGGTCTCCAGAACCCGCATCAGCGAACGCAGCGCTTCTTCAACCGTCGAGAACCCAATAATTGCCAGGCCGGTGCACTTTGGTACCGGCACAAGATTGAGCGTCGCTTCGACTGTAACAGCCAGTGTCCCTTCAGAACCGCAAACCAGATGAGCCAGATTTACTTTGTCGAAGGTGCCCGGTGTGGATTCTCGCAGTTGTTTGAGAATCAGATCTAGGTTGTAGCCGTCAACGTGTCGAATCGTCTTGGGAAATCGTCTTTCGATCTCCAATTCCCGTGGCAGGATCACATTGGCAATCCGTTGCGTGAGGTCCCGAACCTGCGGATCGCGCTCCGCGGCACCCTCATCCAGCCGCAATCGCATTCCACTTGCCGTCAAGACATTCAATCCGACCAGATGCTCAACAGTCCGCCCATAGACGATGGAATACGCTCCCGCGGAGTTATTGCCGATCATGCCGCCGATATTGGCATGCCCGCTGGTGGCGACATCAGGGCCGAACATCAACCCCTGTGGGGCCAACGCAGCATTCAGATGGTCCAGCACAATGCCCGGCTGCACCCGCGCCTGGTGCTGCGCCACATTCACATCAAGCAAGTCTCGGCAATAAACACTGAAATCGATGATGACCGCACGATTCACAGTTTGGCCTGCCAGTGAAGTGCCACCGCCACGTGGCAACAGCGGCAATTGGCGTTCCGCACAATACCGCACCACCGCTTCCACATCCCGCTCATGGCGGGGACATACAACACCGATCGGCTCAACCTGATAGATGCTTGCATCGGTCGAATACAACATTCGATCGTGCCGGCCAAACCGGACTTCCCCATCAATCAGTTTGCGGAGTTCTCCAGCAATCTCGTCGCTGTTCGTACCGGTTGGACCAGACGATGAAGACTTCAGCACCGTCAGCGGAATGGAGTTGGCGGCGGTCACTGTCCAAGAGTGTATCGCCCGTCATCATCGGTTGCGCGAGCGATGGAAGTCACTCGGCCGCCTTGATGGCGTCCTTGATTTCCTTCTGCATCTGCTCAACGTAATCCGGACTTCCCCCAACGTGAACAGCGTGAACAACGCCGTCCGCGCGAATGACTACCGTCGTGGGAATGCCTCTCACTCCGTACGACTTGGCAGCCTCATCGGTGTAATCCATGATGATCGGCAGCGTAAACCCTCGCTTTTTCCAAGTTGCTTTGGCCGATTCAAGCCGGGCGTCCGGCGAATCATTTTGCCGAATCTCCCAGACGTTTATCGTGTAAACGGTGACCGGCAGTTCCTCCTGGCCAGCCCACTTGGCGACCTCATGGAGTTTTGGCATTGCTGCCATGCACGGCCCGCACCAACTGGCCCAGAAGTCCAGCACAACGACTTTGCCCTTCAGGTCGGCTAGATCAATCGCTTTTCCTTCTGCCGTCGCAAGTACGAACGGCGGAGCGGGTTTGCCAACAAGTGCGGATGCTTCCCCGCCGCCGTCTCCTTCGCCTTCACCACCCGCCGGAGCCGTCGGGCGAGGAACCAAACTTGCCATCAAATCAACTCGCTGCCGCTGCCCAGGATCAAACACAAAAGTGGATGGGTCTAACGGCTTGTCATGAGTCTGATACTCATACGTATGCTTGTATCGCAACGTGGAACCCGGTTGAACCATGCCCCCGCCGGTGATTCGCAACTCCATCGATTGAATGAGCTTGGTCGAAGGATCAATCAGCATCTCGATAGTCTCGCTCTCGCCGGTGAGCGTAATCTCCTCAAGCGATTTCCCGTCAACTTCTCTCGTCTTCACTGCTGTCGGCACCACACCATTCAGTGCCTTGGGATGAAATTGAATCAACACGTCGTCGATTGAATCCTCCCCCAACTCGATCGCCAACTCTGGAAATGGCATGTCTTTGAATGCGTTGAGCAGCGCGTAATACGGTGAGCCGTCATCAGATGCCGTGAAGTAAGAATGATCCGTCTTGTCATGAACCGCGGTAATAGTTCCCGCCTCCGGTTTCGCCTCATCATGGTTCAAGTAACAAGTAAATCCATTCAGTTTGACCATCGCAGTACGGTGCCGACCGAAGACGAACTCGCCTTTGACCTCTGACCCCTTGGCTTCGGTTTCCTCGTTGAGCAACTCGAGTTTCACTGTGCTCCTCACTGTGAGCGCGGGGCGCTCCCGATAGGAGCGAATCATTTCGGTGAATGCCTTGAGTGCTGCGGGATCGGCCTTCGGGCCGGAATCCTCCTGGGCACCAACCTTCGTTGTGCTCGAGAGAACGCCGACCAACATCATCAAGGCCGCTGACGAGTATGCTCTCATGGCGATTCCTCCAATAGCAAGCGCATTCATCATAGGGGTGCATTGTCGGTTTGCGTAGCAAATGCCCGAGCAAACAAAGCGGGCCCGGCAATGCCGGGCCCGCATCTTGAATCAACTGCAGTTCGACTGTCAGCCAGTGGTCTTGCCGGCTGCCTCCACGTCCTTCTTGAGTTCCTCAACCATTCCTTCGTTGTAGCCTTCATGAATGGCCGCCACTTTGCCATCCGGCCCAATGATCACCGTAGCGGGAATGCCGCCGAAACCGTATTTGCCAATCACGGAGTCATCCATATCAAGCAACGTTGGCAACGTGTACTTGGCCCCGGTCCAGAATTCGCTGACTTTCTTCTTTCGCTCATCAGCATCCTTCGTCCGTTCCCAGACATTGACCGCAAATACCTTGACTGTTGGGGCTGACGTCTCCGCCCACGTTGCAAACTGCTGCAGGAGCGGCAGACCGCGTTTGCACGGGCCACACCACGTTGCCCAGAAATCAATCACAACCACCTTGCCACGCATCTTGCTCAAATCGACGGTTTCTCCACCAAGCGTCTGCAATGCAAACGTCGGCGCTTCGTCGCCCACTTTGATTGGTGTTGGTTCCAGTTCATCCATTGTGTCGACCGCTTTGCGACTGCCGGCTGCAAACGCAATCGGTGGGGTCGGAGAATCGGACACTTTGGGATTCATCTCAATGCTCGCCTTGATCTCAAGACCCGGTTGCGGCGTGATATCAAACGTTACATGTCGAACCAGTTTTGTTTCGGTCGAAACATGTGCCGTTCCTTTGCCTTGATCGGACGCAAACGCAATTTCATGAATTGGCGAACCATCCTCGGCTTTTCCAAGTTGATAGCCGGTGATCTTGGCATCGCCAAGCGCACCCATGCTGATCGCGGTGAGTTTCTCACTTGCCGTGGCATCGCTGCGCAGAACAAAGTGCAGCGGCAGCGGAAATTCCATCCCAAACGTCTCATGAACAGTCTTCAGCAATCCGCCGGCAAGGGGCACCGAAAAATACTTGTCCTTCACATCCTCCCGCACGATGTTCAACTTGCCATCCACCGCAGTCATGGAGAATCCCTCCATCATCATCACGGCGTCATCACCGGAACCAATAACAACCTTCATCTCTTGTGTTTGAGGCCCCATCGGCGTCTCAAACTTGATTTTCATCGTGTCGGTCATCGCCTTGGCGTCTTTGTATGCCTTGGAGACGGCCGCCATCACTTCTTCAGCCTGCTTGATCGCCGCCGGATCTGAAGCCGGTGCCGCCACTGTTGCAGGCGCTGGTTTTGGCGCATCAACCGGCGTTGCCGGCGGAGACTTGGCATCCTGGCCGCACGCAGCGGCGGAAATACTTGTGGAAAGGGCGACGAGTACGGCGTATTTCATGAAAACTCCAAAATAGACAAAGGGGTGAATTCGATTCCAACCTGCACGGGCTGACGATAGTAGGTGCCTTTTTCGGCTATTTCTTTATCGGCGAATGCGCGGTCCGGGAAGGACAACAACTCAAATCACGACCCCCATCAGTGCATTCCAGCCGCATTAGCAGCGTGCTGATATCAACACCGAGCACAGGATGAACGACTTCCGATGCGATCTCCGCCAGTGGCTTGAGCACAAACATCCTTTCAGCCATGCGGGGATGCGGAATTCGCAGTCGTCCGGCCACTTCAACAACCAAATCGCCATACAGAATGACATCAATATCCAGTCGCCGCGGTCCCCACCGTCGCTCCATTGCCCGATCACGCCCATGTGATTTCTCAATCGACAAACACACCTCAAGCAATTCCAACGGCTCCAGATCTGTCTTCACCATCACGATTGCATTCAAATACAAACCGCCGCCATCACCATTCGCCAAGCCAAATGGTGGCGTCTCCAAAACTGTACTTACCCTTTGAACAGTCAGTCCGGAAGTTTGCCTCAATGTTTCGATTGCGGATTCCAAGGTCCCGAGGCGATCACCAAGGTTTGATCCCAACGCAAGAAACGCCGTGGCTTCTCTCCCGTTCATCTGCCACCAACTTTGCTCACCAGCGGCAAGTCATCAGCCGCCCCAAGCAGCGGCAGATTGTTCGCCTCCCCCAGCAACGAAAACCGAAGCATTTGCAGCGCCGCTTTTGCGGAACGATCACGGATCGCCCCCCGATCGCCCGGCAGAAGAAAATGTCGAGCGAAGACTTTGATCGTTCCAGCGGTTCGACGGGCAAGCCCAATATGCACGGTGCCGACCGGCTTTTCCGATGGCGCATCCCCTCGCCTCGGACCTGCAATACCAGTAATGGAAAGACAGAAGTCAGCGGCACTCTTCCGCAATCCCCCTTCAGCCATTGCACATGCCACTTCGGCAGATACGGCACCAAACCGATCCAGCATTTCAGCAGGCACTCCCAATTGCGATCGCTTCATCTCGTTGGAATACGTAATCCAACCGCCAACGTAAACATCGCTGGAACCCGGCACATCCACCAGGATTTTTCCAAGCCACCCTCCCGTACAGGATTCCGTGGTCACCAGCGACAGCCCAGAAGTTCGCAAGAGATCAATCGTCGCCGATGCCAAAGTAGTCCCCTCGCGGCCATACCCGTAAGGCTTCCATGCCGCTTCAATTCTGGCGCAGTCTCTTGCTACTTCCTCATCAACCCATTGTTTCGCTCCGCTGGCCCGAATCCTCGCCGTCACAATCGCATCACTGACCGTGATTCCCACCAGCGGATTGCGGTTGCGATCCATCAAATCGCCCAGCCGCTCCGCAGCATCCGATTCACCCATTCCCATCTGATGAACCATTCCGTTAGCAATGACTATTCCCTCCGGCATCTTGAGCCGTGGCAGCACTTGCTCCACAAACATTGGCTGCATTTCACGAGGCGGTCCCGGCAACGATGCAACCAGACATGCGCCGATTTCACCGATCAACCCAGGCGCCGTTCCATTTGCATTTGCCAAACAAGTCATGCTCGCCGGCCGCAAAGCCTGCTTGCGATTCATCTCCGGCATAACCGCGCCCCGCCGCCGAAATCGATTCAAAATCTGCTCGTAGGACCGTTCATCGAACACTGGTGCCCTCCCCGGGTCAGTTACATCACCCAGGGCTTCCCGCGTCAAATCGTCTTCTGTAGGCCCCAACCCGCCAGTCACAATGAGTACGTTCACCTTGGCCGACAACCCCGCCACGGCTTCGCCAATCGCCTGCCGATCGTCTCCAACCGTTCGCTGCTCAATTGTCAGAATGGATCGTTCCGCCAATTGTGCCGCAAGCCAAGGCGAATTGGTATCGACATTCTGCCCCAACACCAGTTCATCACCAATGGAAAGTATCGCAGCCGTCATGCATATCTATAGTAGCGAAAACGTGCGTAGGTTCGCTCACTTGCACACCTTCGCCATTCTCAACTCAAACAATCGGTCCCGTACCGATCGTATGAACCGTCAGGCTGTTGGTGGAGCCTGATCGCCCCAATGGTTCGCCAGCCATAATGATGCACAAATCTCCTGACTGTGCCCATTCAGTCTCCTGCAAATAGGCATCGACAATCAGTCGAAAGTGAGCCAAACTTTCCGGCACCGGCATGCGAATCGGTAGAACACTTCGCAACAACTGCATCTGCCGAGCCACTCGATCTTCGCTCGTGCATGCAATGATCGGTACGGTGAAATCATTCTGACTCAAATACCGCGCCCCGCCTCCCTTCTGCGACCACACAACAATGAACTTCGCCGCGGTGTCCTGTGCAATCTGCCACGCCCCGTGGGCCAATGCGGCCGTGCGATATCGCGACTCCACCAGTTTCTTCGGCGCACAAGACTCCTGCGGCAACGAGGCCATGTAACTCTCCGTCTGCAGAGCGATTCGTCTCATGCTTTCCACCGCCAGCAGCGGATACTCCCCCACCGCCGTTTCACCGGAAAGCATCACGGCGTCCGTTCCGTCGAAAATTGCACCCGCCACATCGCTGGCCTCCGCGCGCGTTGGACTCGGTGAGTGAATCATCGATTCAAGCATCTGCGTCGCGACGATGCATGGCGTTCCGTATGCCTCCGCAATCGCAAGCAGTCGCTTTTGGATCACAGGCACACTTGCCAAATCCATCTCAACCCCCAGATCGCCCCGGGCAATCATGATGCCATCTGCGGCTTGCACAATTTCTTCGATGTTTCGAACCGCCTCCGGCCGCTCAATCTTTGCAATGATTTGAATGTTGGCTGGCACTTGTGAATCAGCGTGTCCGTCGTCGGCTCCCTTCTGCACTGCTTCTCGACGCAGTTTGGATTTGATTCGTGCGATTCCCTTCTGCAAATCCTCCACATCCTTGGATTCCCGCACAAAACTCAACGCCAGAAAATCCAGTTCATGCTCGATGGACCACTCCACATCGCGCCAATCGCGATCGCTCAACACACCCGTGCGAAGCGTGCTGTCCGGAAGATTGATCCCCTTGTTGGAACTGATCCGGCCGCCACCGCCGGCAGAAACAGTGCATTCGATTTCATCCTTTCCCTTCGTTACCGCCAGCAATCTCACGGCACCGTCGCCAATCAGCACTCTTTCACCGGGCTGTACATCATCGATTAATCCCGGATACGAACACGAAAGCCGCAAGGGATGCTGCCGACTATTTCCCGTGATTTCCTGGCGCTGAAATACCACAACCGCGCCCGGACTCACTTCCACACCTTCACCATCAACCAAACCAACCCGAATCTTCGGTCCCTGAATATCCCCCATGATCGCCGTCGGTCGACCCAGTGATGCCGCCACTTCGCGAATGACCGCCGTGCGCCTTGCCCGATCGTCCAGCGTGCCATGACCAAAATTCAAGCGAAATACAGAAACTCCACCTTCAATGAGTTTCGCGACAGTGTCGGCTTCTGCCGAGGCTGGCCCGATCGTGGCAACAATTTTTGTCAGTGCCGATCTCGCTGAATTTGTGATTTTATTTGTCACGTTGTTCTGTTTCGGCCAAGGCGACAATACGCCGATAGTTGTCTTGAAAGAAAGCGGAAAACTCTCGGCGCATTTCATCAGCCGCCGAAGCATCCTCCGGCCACAGGCCCTGTCCGCTCCACTTGCCGCGCAACCAGCCGTTCCGCACCTCACCAAGGTTGCCAGCATCAGTGAGCGAGTATGTCTTTCCCTGTGGCCCAGAAATAGAAGGCATCGCGTCAAACAAGTCCAACATCTGCCGCAACGTCGGATCCGTTGCATCGCTCGTCTTCAGCAAACCATCACCAGTAGAGACCGCCGCCTGATCTGTAATCACCCGCCATGCAGCCTTCAATTCGTGGTGACTGTCCATTACCATCGCCGCAAACAGTGGCCCGATGAAATCTCGAAAGTTTGGGTCTGGATACACCGCCGCCTTGGCTAACTCAAACGGATTCACTTGATCAATCAGACGATGAAAATAACGCGAGTAGATCGACCGCACAATGGGCATTCGTCGCAATTCAAATCGTTCCGGCCCCAATTGATCTTCAGCCGAAACGTTCTCACCTCGTTTCGGAAATTGCCACAGCGCCTGCCCTTCATCACTGAGGCAGAACTCAATAAACCGCTTCGCCGTCTCCGGGTGCGGTGCATTCTGCAACATGGAAATGGGGTCTGCATCCAGTGTGCCGCCCGGCGGGTCAATGTACCCAATGCGGTCCAGGTCCCCCGCTTCACGCAACGCTTGTGACTGGTACCGACCGAAGAAATCAATGCACACACCCAACGCCGCATTTCCCTGGCTCACATCAATCGGCGGCTTCAGCGAACTCGCCGAAAAATATCGCGAGTTTGCCCCGGCTCTCCGCAAGATCCGCCAACCCTCCTCCCATCCGCTGCGCTTCAACAGCAGCTCAAACGCCGTCGCAATGGAACCCGACTGATTCGGATTCACAAGCGCTACCCAACCCTGCAATTTCGGATCGCACAAGTTCTGCCAATCGGTCGGCAGATCTGTGTGAATTGCGTTCAGAACATCGCGATTGAAAACGATTCCAAACCCCGACAATGCCAGTCCAAACCAGTGTCTTTGTGCATCGAACAGAGGGTCCGATCCGATCAGGTTTTCGCCATATTTGTCTCGCAGCCATTCGTCGGAGAAATCCACCGGCGCAGAAATCGGCTCCAGTCGTTTCTGGCCATTCACCACAACTTCCACTCCGGATTTCAGGCGGCTGTGTTCCCGTGTGCCGCCGCCGAACACCAGATCAGCATCGCCGCCCGGTTGCTTGCCCGATTCCACCGCCGCCACAAACTGCGATTCCAGCATTTTGCGAATTTCACTGGTCCCTCCTGGAACATTGAAGATCACATCGACCGGCTCGCCATAGTGCTCCCGGTGCCAGCGATCGAACCCACGGCCGAACTCATACCGGATCTGCTCGTTATGCGGCGTAATGATGATCAGTTCGCGCGCCGCCGTCCCAGAGCGGTTCCCCTCGGACGGGGCCGGCCGAAAGACAATAGGAACCGCCAGCAACAGCACAAAGCAAATCAGCATGATGATCTTGGATAGGTTCATCCGCGTTTCCTCAATGCTTCCAGACGCCGCAGCGCTTCATGCAAAGTTTCATCCGTCTTGCAAAACGCAAATCTCACCAGCGACCGGCCATCGATCGGATCGTGATAGAACACGCTTGTCGGGATCGCAGCCACCCCAATGTTCTCAATCAGATGCCTGCAGAATGCCACATCACTTTCAAATCCAAACGGAGTGTGATCCACAAGCACAAAGTACGTTCCGGCCGGCGAATAGGTCGTAAATCCAAGCCGCTTCAGTCCCTCCACGAGCAACTGCCGTTTCGATCGATAACCGGCCAGAAACTCTTCGTAGTAGGAATCCGGCGCTCGCAGCGCGACGATTGCGCCATGCTGCAGCGGCGTGGCCGTGGCGAACGTCAGAAACTGGTGCGCTGCCCGAATACCCGCCGTCAGTTCCGGCACCGCAACCGCCCAACCGATCTTCCATCCCGTCAGCGAGAACGTCTTACCCAGCGATGACAGCGTCACCGTTCGCCCTTTCATCCCCGGCATAGACGCCAACGAAATGTGTTTCCCTTCAAACACCAATCGCTCATACACCTCATCGGAAAGCGCGATCACATCCTTCTCACAACACCACTTTGCAACGAGCTCCAATTCCTGCCGCGAGTAAACCTTTCCCGTTGGGTTGTGCGGCGAGTTCACCAGAATGGCTCGTGTCTTCGACGTGAAT
The DNA here is from genome assembly GCA_964634655.1 of uncultured Isosphaeraceae bacterium. Classification (GTDB taxonomy): domain Bacteria; phylum Planctomycetota; class Phycisphaerae; order Phycisphaerales; family SM1A02; genus CAZWJR01. The sequence goes on from CAZWJR010000010.1 coordinate 18,335, forward strand.
GCATTCCGCAGATCTGTTTCATGAAGAGCAAAATCAGGAGGGCGAAGAGTGATGAATTTCGCCGCTGCCCCTGCAATTGCCACAGCCGCGCGATATGAGTCGTAGTACGGCTCTATCAAGATCACTTCATCCCCAGGATTCACCAGGCCAAGCAATGTCGCTGCAATTGCCTCCGTGCATCCCGAAGTCACAGTGACTTCCCGTTCCGGATCAATCGGCATTCCCGTGTCGTTCAAGAATCGATCCGCAATCGCTCGATTGAGTTCCGGCAAGCCGAACATCCGTGCATATTGCCCGTGACCGGCATTGATGGCGTCGATGGCCGCCTGCTTCACGAAACCCGGCCCATCAAAATTGGGAAACCCCTGCCCAAGGTTTACGGCCTGATGCTTCATTGCCAGCCGACTGATCTCCGTGAATATCGTTTCTCCAAACGGAGCCAGGGATCTAGCGATCTGAACTCGCCGCTGCATTTCGGGTAACCGATCGTTCATCGGCACACAGTGTATCGCGCCAGTGACAAACGTCTCGGCTGCAATTCGATCCGCCGCCGTTTTGTGCTACGCTGACATCATGTTCAGCCTCGAAGGAAAAAACGCGCTTGTCTGTGGCAGCACGCAAGGCATCGGTCGCGCATGTGCCATCGAATTCGCCCGTCTGGGCGCCACCATTACGCTCATGGCTCGGAACCCCGACGGCCTGCAGAAAGTGCTTGCAGAACTTCCGCTTCAACACTCACAAAAACACAATTTCATTGAAGCCGACTTCATCGACTGGCAGACCGTACAGAAGAAAGCACACCAGCACGTCGTCGCTCATGGTCCTGTTCACATTCTGCTCAACAACACCGGCGGTCCGGCCGCTGGACCCGTATTTGAAGCACTGCCGGAGGATTTTCTCAAGGCAATGACCCAGCATATTCTCTGCAATCAAGTTCTGGTGCAGGCGTGTGCAGCCGGCATGCGGGATGCCAAATACGGCCGCATCATCAACATCATCTCGACCTCCGTCATGATGCCGATTAGAGGGTTGGGCGTGTCAAACACCATCCGCGCGGCCGTCGCCAACTGGGCTCGAACACTCGCCGCAGAATTGGGTCCCTTCGGCATCACCGTCAACAACGTTCTGCCGGGCTACACCGATACTGCCCGCCTCCGCTCACTCCTTCAAGGTCGCGCCACTCGCGCCGGAATATCACTCGAAGAAGTCCAAAAGGACTTGATGGCAAGCATTCCAACGCGTCGCTTCGGCACGCCGGAAGAAATCGCCGCCGCCACGGCATTCCTCGCCTCCCCCGCCGCCGCTTACATCAACGGGGTAAACCTGCCTGTTGATGGCGGCCGACTTGCAGCGCAATAAAAAAACGCCATGCCGTCGGAATCGACGGCATGGCGTAGTCGCTCATTCACCTTGGGGCCGGATTGCACACACCCCAGCCGTTAATGACCACAAGCAAGTCAAGCGTGTTTACAACGCAGTCGTGATTGACATCGCCCAGACAATTGAACGGGCATGATGCGGGACAGGGTCCCCATCCGGTAATGACCGCGAGGAGGTCATTCGTGTTCACCTGACCATCGCCGTTCACATCGCCCGGACAACTGGTGCTCGGAACCTGATTGCACGTCGGCACTGTGATGCACTTCTCAAACGCACAGCAGCAATCTTCGCCCGGTCCGCCAGGGTGTTCCAGCAGGACGTTGAAACAGAAAGTCTCGCCTGGCTGCGCCCCTGAAATCTCAACTTTCATCTGTTGCGATCCGCCCGGCTGCAGCGGCGGGAGAAAGAAGAAGTCCTTTACGAACACCGCCTGCTCATCCTTGTTCGGGATGAAGATCACCCAGTCCGCAGCGAACGGCGAAAAATTGTCCAGCGTAAAACTGTACGAGAAAGCAACCGTTCCCGGTGTTGGACAACTGACCTGATCGATGTGTTGATTTCGCAACTGGCCGCAATCGCACAACGGCAACTCAAGGCACACATCCGCAAAGCAGCACTGGAAGAAACCAGCCGTCAGCAAGCCCAGTTTGATACAGAACTCATCTCCTGGGTTGCCGCCGCAGATTGTCAGGGTGATCGTTGTCGTTTCGCCGTCGTCCAACAGCGATCCATCCTGCACATTCAAGTTGATCACGTTGGGGTTGATCGTTATGGAAGAAGTCGGATTTGGATGCAGCGGGATCGTTACATACTTGACTGAGAAACCGGAGTGATTCGTCAGGTCGAAGGTGTAGGTGTAGCAGTTTGTTCCCGCCGCCGGACACAACACCTTGGCGTTGGTAACTTCAAGGCATGGCGGAGCCGCGTTGCGACATGGTATTTCTATGTCGCCCTGCTTGGTCTTGTCGTAACTTCCGTTGGCGTAATAACTGTTGTAATCCACGTGCAACGCCGTCGCGTATCCAAATCCGGTTGTGGTATCCACACCTGTGAATCCGTACACACGTCCGCCGCTACCGTTATAAATTAGCGCGTCACCGGTCACCCACAGCCGGCCGGAGGCGCAATCCGCTGGATCGGCTTCGTCGTAGTCGCAGCCACCCGCGCTATTCGTTCCCTTGAGAGAGGCGTCATTGGCGCCGATCTCATATCCATACCCGGCGCGATCATTGGTCGGCGTCCACACACCGGCGTTGAGTTCATATTCCAGCGCGCGAGCACCGTGCCCCAGCGTGCAGTTGTTGATCGACATGTCGCGCTCGGCCAGCAACATGCGGCAACTTGATGAGAAACTGATGTCGGCAATCGGACTGGAAAATGCCAGCGCTGCAGGGGCATACACATTGCCCGGATGCGCTGGTGTCTGAACTTCCTGCTGTCGCGAACTCGGAACAAAGTCACCGGCGGGAGTCAGCGCCACCGACCAGACACGATTCGGAGTTGTCCCGACAACGCTGGTAGGCGCGAACTGATCCTTGTTCTGACCCCACACGCTGTAGTACAGCCGCCCTTGGTGCGCCTGCACCGCCCAGACTCGCTCACCGAGCCGAACAAACGTGCTATACGGGCCTGCGGGATCGAGCGTGGCACCCAGTCCAATCGTGTCTGTCGCGTGGTCGTACCAACCAAGAATCGCACCGGCAGGGCTCACACGATAAATCCGCCCATCGCCAAAGTGACTGATAAAGAATTCCTGGTGAGCGCAATCGTAATTGATATTTCCCAACCCGGGATCGCTTGGATTAGAGCTTCCGCCAGGCAGATTCACAAACAGTTGGGGAATGCCGCTCCCAGTTGGGATTCTGTATACCGAAGTAGAACTCGATCCTGCCACAGCTCCAATCGCCGTGGAAGATGTGACGCAGGTGGTTGGCGACCCTCCCAAAATGCCGTAAATGTCGCTGTGAGCGACGTAGATATTCCCCAGATTGTCCAGCGTGGTTCCAAACACACTTCCTAGATTATTCTTCGTCCAATCGGGCCGCGAATAGCGAAACGGTGTGGTCGGAGCGCCAAACACCGGATTCCACTCCAGTCCGGGCACCGGCGGAGGAGAAGAGCACTTCAAATTGAAAATCGTCACCACCGGATAGTTGGATGAACCCGCAGTGTCATCGTTGCCGGTCATGACCGCAACCTGCCCGGTGTAGTTTGAAGTATACACCTGATCGGTGTACGTCGGCTTGGCTCCACAGCAATCGTCGCATTCCTGCGGCGCACCTGGCGGGCAATCTCGTCCACTCACCTTGTTGATTTGAATGAATTCTTGCGCCAACTGTTCGGGATACGCTTCGGCGCCAACCCTTATCAAGTACTTCTGTCCGCAAAACACATCGAATGGCGTATTCCCGCAACCCAACACCACGCTCGCAGGGTTCGGGCACCCACAACCGAGAAATATCTGGTTCTGCACAACTGTATTGGATCCCACATCAACGCTGGCGAGTCCATTAAAAGTCGCCGTCCAGCAGAACCAGATGTCCTTGTAACCATTGATATACCTGGGGCATTGTGGAGCGGCCACCGTGCTGATCGTCGCTCCCGTCAAATCATCCAAACTCCACTTGCCGGGCCCGGAAATTGGCGTGGCATTGGCGCATTCATCATTGGGACACAAAGGGTTGATTTGCGCGCTCATTTGTGCGCTGAGCGCAGCGGACAGAAAAATGGCCGCCATGCACACATATCTCTTTAGTGATTTGAAGCAGCCGGGACTTGTTCGAATGATGCGGGTGAGATCAATCCGTTTCACGATGAGGCTCCCTTGGTGGTGGTGATTGGTATCTGTTGAGAAGCCGGTATCATCGCTGGCCGCCCATCCAATTGCAACAAAAATTTGGACGATGGATCTGTGAAGAATTGTGATAAATATTGGCTCGGCCTAACCCGGCGCCGTTCCTCCCTTGGCGGATTGGTTCGCATGCCATTACCCTGTTTCAATGGCGCTACCCAAGCAATTGGCCCATTTCATCAATGCCAAGCACGTTCCTCCTGTTTCAAATGGGTATTTGGATAACTTTGAACCTGCCTCCGGTCATGTCTACTCACAATTGCCCGATGGCGACGCCCGCGATGTCGATCTCGCCGTTCAGGCTGCCGTTGGCGCATTCAAGTCATGGTCCCAAACTCCCGCCGAACAGCGTTCCCGCATCCTCCTGCGGATTGCCGATCTGATCGATGCCAACCTTGAACCACTCGCTCGAGCCGAATCAATCGATTCCGGCAAGCCAATCACCCTCGCCAAGACTCTCGACATTCCTCGCGCCGCCGCCAACTTTCGATTCTTCGCCACCGCAATTCTTCACACACACTCCGAAGCACACATCACCGATTCCCGCGCTCTCAACTACACGGTCCATCAACCCTGCGGCGTCGTCGGCTTGATCTCTCCCTGGAATCTCCCGCTCTACCTCTTTTCCTGGAAGGTCGCCCCCGCCATCGCCTGCGGAAACACCGCCGTCGCCAAGCCTTCTGAAGTCACTCCAATGACGGCTTACTTGCTGGGCGAAATCTGTAATGAGGCCGGCCTGCCGTCGGGCGTTCTCAACATCGTCCACGGCTTGGGGCCAAAAGTCGGTGCCGCAATTGTCGCCCATCCGCGCATCAACGCAATTTCATTCACCGGCGGAACAAAAACCGGTGCGGAAATCGCACGCGCCGCCGCACCGATGTTCAAGAAACTCTCCCTGGAACTCGGCGGCAAAAATCCCAACATCATCTTTGCCGACGCTCACCTCGATCATGCGGTGGCAACAACAGTCCGCTCATCCTTCGCCAACCAGGGCCAGATCTGTTTGTGCGGCTCTCGCATTCTCGTCGAACGATCCATCCACGATCAATTCATCGACAAATTCATCTCACAAGCCAGACAGTTGAAAATCGGCGACCCTCTTGACGAATCCACAGACCAAGGCGCTCTCACTTCAAAACAGCACGAGCAGAAAGTCCTTTCTTACATCGAACTGGCGCGCTCGGAAGGCGGAACCATCGCACTCGGCGGCAAACGACCCACCAATCTGCCTCCCAGATGTATGAACGGCTACTTCATTGAACCAACCATCATCACCGGGCTAAGCAACCGGTGCCGTACCAATCAGGAAGAAATCTTTGGCCCGGTCGTAACCATTCTTCCCTTTGATTCAGATGAACAGGCCGTGCAGATCGCCAACGATGTCGAATACGGCCTCTCCGCCAGCGTGTGGACACAAAATATCAATCGCGCCCATTCCATCGCAGCACAACTGCAAGCCGGAACCGTCTGGGTGAATTGCTGGCTGCTACGCGATCTTCGAGTCCCCTTTGGCGGCATGAAGCACAGCGGCGTCGGTCGTGAGGGCGGCGATGAAGCCCTTCGCTTCTTCACCGAGCCCAAAAACATCTGCATTGCAACAAATTCGTGATCCCAATCATCGCTGCGAACTCGGCAGCGGCAACTTCTTCAGATCACTGTCCAACCGACGAAGCGATGCTTTGGCCAGCAATTCCCGCAATCGCTTCAACCCGGGACTCTCACCCTCAATTGAAAACCTCCGCCGACACTCCGCCGTATTGATCATCACACGATAAGTTTGCCCTTCAGGTTGACCATCCGATGGCGGATCGTCTTGGAACCAATTCTGCTCTTCCAAGAGCCGATGCAACTCCTGACTCTCTTCCGGCGTCAACGCACCCGTCCACGTCGTCTTGTCAAGCCGCGCTGAAAGTCCCCCGCCAAATCCCAGCGTCCCATCCTGTTTCACTTCATAGAGCACTTCCGCTCCCGTGGCGTCACGGGAAAACATGCTCAACTCCAGACCATTCGTGCCCGAGCATCCAGCCATCATGAACGTGGCCACTTGGAGAACAAAAGAAATGAGTTTCAGACTGCCGCGCATGTTGAATTGCCTTCGCAACGCTATTTGCCCCGATATCTGGAATATGGATCAGGCCCAAAATCATAACGCTTCGGCATGATTCTCGATTCAGAATCAGGCGATTCGTCCACCCACGCCAGTCGAGCTAATCGCCGCACCAGTTGGCCAATCGCAGGGTCAGCGGGGTCTTCCACCGCACCTCGCCGCACGAAATTCCAACGCTGTTCCGATCCGGTGAACGCCACCAAATACACCCGCTCACCCACCTGTGCCTTCACAAATCGAAAGTTGACAATAGGATCTGCGGGGGCCGCATCGGTCAATCCGAGCTGCTGGGCCAACGTCCACACTTCTGTCGTTTGCCGACGCGAGAGAATTCTTGTCAAAGGCGGAACCCAATCCACTCCCAACTTTCCTTCCGGGTCCGGCCCGTATCGCAGCGATCCATCCGCAAAGAGTATGTACCTGCTCGGCCGCAGGTGGGCTTCCCCCTTCGACAAACTGTCCACGTCTGCCGTTGCCGCCGGTTTGGCTAGCACCGTGACATCAAGCGAAAAATCATCCGGCGCGCCGCCGAACGGGTCTTGATTTGTCGCCGTTGGCGTGAAGCAACCCACCACCAACAACGTCACCGCCAGGGCCAGTCCCAATGCGTGATTCATCGGCGCAGTGTACGAGGTAAAGCGTTGATGACAAGCGCCGCGATGGAACTCATTGAGCCACTTTCGCTCTCGCCTCCGTTTCGATACTCTTGCCTCCCGATGAACACCAGCGTCGCGTGGATCAACGATTACCTGGAGCCTGCGGCGAGCGCGGCCGAACAGGCCGACCTCCTCACCCGAGCTGGTTTTCCGCTGGAACACACCGAAGAAGTGAAACTGCCCGGCGGTTCAACCGATACCCGACAGGACATTGAACTCACCTCAAATCGCGGCGATTGCCTCTGCCACATCGGCTTGGCGCGAGAAGTCGCCGCCGTTTCTTCCACCCCCCGGAAACTCAAACTATTCCATTCCGCTCCACAAGCAAACGGCCCGCCCTGTGCCAAGATTGCCACCGTTACAAATCGAGAGCCCGCCCTCTGCACCCTCTACACCGCCCGCATCATTCGTGGCGTCAAAGTCGGTCCTTCTCCCGCATGGTTGGCAAACCGACTGATTGCCCGCGGCGATATTCCACGCAACAACATCGTGGACGCTTCCAATTTCGTCCTCTTTGAGTTGGGCCAGCCAACTCACGTTTTCGACCTTGCAAAACTCCGCGGCTCACCACCGCAGATCATCATCCGCAAAGCAAAAGCCAATGAACTGTTCTTGCCGATCGGCGAAGGCGCTGCCGAAGTCAAGTTGAGTGAAACCGATCTGGTCATCGCCGATGCCGAACGAGCCGTCGCCATCGCTGGCGTCAAGGGTGGCTCGCTCACAGCCGTCACAGATTCCACAACAGATATTCTGATCGAAGCCGCAACGTTTGATCCCGTAACCGTCCGCAACACCAGTCGCCGCCTCGGCATCGCCAGCGATTCCAGTTTTCGTTTTGAGCGCGGCGTCCACGCCGGCCAAATCGCGGCAGCCGCGGATCGTTTGGCGGAACTCATCCTGCAACTCTGCGGCGGCACTCTCTGCCAAGGTGTCTTGAGCGATGGTCAGCCAATTCCGCCTCGCCACACAGTCACCATGCGCTGTGATCGATGTCGCCAAATCATCGGCATGCCAATCAGCGATGATGAAATTGCCGCATCTCTGGCCCGCCTTGGCTTTGAACCTACTGCAAAATCCGGCGTCATCACTTGCAGCGTTCCATTCCATCGCATGGATGTCAAAGCGGAAATCGACCTGATTGAAGAAGTCATCCGGATGCGCGGCCTTGAGGCGGTCCCCATTGCGGAGTCCATCAGGATTCGCGTCGCCCCACCGCAACCAACCGATCTGGCCAGACGCGCGGTGAACGAATCTCTCGTCGGAATGGGGTACGTTGAAACCGTAACCCATTCGCTCATCAGCGAACAGGCCGCGACCGCGTTTCTGCCGCCGGGAATGTCTTTGATGGTCGTCGCCGATGAACGAGCCAAAGCGGAACCCGCCCTCCGGCCGTCTGTCATTCCGAGCCTGTTGCGGGTCTTCGCACTCAATCGCGATCACGGTGCCACCAACATCAAACTCTTTGAAGCCGCCGCAACTTTTGCTTCGACCAAAGGCGAATCCACAGAACGCGTCAACCTCGCGTTCCTCCATTCTGCGGAATCCCACGAAACCGGCATTCGGCAAGCACGAGGCGTGATCGATCGCCTTATTGCCCTCATTCTCGGCAAGGAAGTTGCCACAATCGTTGAGCCACAGAATCAACTGCCATGGTTCGCCTCCGGTGCGGT
>CAZWJR010000010.1:27098-29569 GCA_964634655.1 uncultured Isosphaeraceae bacterium
TACCGAGGCAAACAGATCGGCCCGGGCAGAAAATCCGTTTCATTCCGCGCCCGCTTCCGCGCCCCGGATCGCACACTGAAACATGAAGAAGTTGATCCGCAGATGACCTCCGTGGTGACAATCCTGCAATCCGAATTCGGCGCGGAGATTCGCAAGTGAGTTGCTCCGTCGGTGATCATTCGCCACTGGATCAAGAGTCGGTCCGATCACTCATTGATTCAATCGGCGCCAAAACGCCTACACCCGGAGGTGGCGCCGTGGCTGCAATCACCGCCGCATTGGCCGCGGCTCTTTCGCAGATGGTTGTTAACTACTCCATTGGCAAGAAATCGCTGGCTGCCCACCAGTCGCTTCACGAATCCACGCTGCAGAGACTTCAATCGCTGGCGAGTACGTCACTCGCTCTTGCCGATGCAGACGCCGCAGCCTACGCACACATGAATCGACTGTGGCGGCTCGATGAAAATGATCCGGAACGAAAACGCGAATTGCCGAGTGCCATTCTGGGTGCCATCGAACCCCCTCGCCAGATGCTCATCGCCTCACTTGAGATTCTCAACCTGCTCACTCAAATAAAAACCACGATTAATCCGCACATGAAAAGCGATCTGGCCATTGCCGCCATCCTTGCAGAAGCGGCAGCTCGGTCCGCTGCGTGGAACATCAACATCAACCTTCCGCTCCTTTCCGATGGAAACCAGCGGACGGAATTCACTGCGACTACAACCGAACAACTCTCAAAATCCAAGTCGCTCCTTGCAGAGATAGACTCGGCTTGTCACACCGCCTGAATGAAGATTCAGCCCGCCGTTGGCCGATAGTTGACCAGCGTGAGCAGTCAACAGGACAAACTGGAATTTCGCGGCATCTCGCTCAACCACGGCAATTCTGTAGGGTTCGGCGGCTCCACCATGCCGCCATCACCACCGTCATCTCGCAAGTTTCTTTCGGTCTGGTTCCGTTGCTGCAACACCTATGGCCGCATGACTCGCAACAAGCAGGAAACCGCCTACGAAGGCCGCTGCCCAAAATGCGGAGCCAGGGTTCACGCAACCATCGGCCCGGGCGGAACGAATCGACGCCTGTTCGAAGCGGGATGACTAGATCAGCCGTCGTGGGACGGACGGCTGTTGCGATTCGACATGGCTCCCCACTTCTGCCATCGCTTTTTGCATTGCGTGTCCGGATCGCCCAGCATGAAGGCTCCCCGGCCGAATCCCAGCCGTCTCCTTCTCCAGAGCGGGGTCCAGCCTGTTGTCATTGTTCGTGTACATACCAGAGCGGACACCACTGGTGAATCGCAATCCCACAATGACGATGCACGCCACACACGCCAAAGGCATCATGGCAAACCGCGCGTAGAAGGCAGGACCTCCCCACGATGGAGTATCGCCACCGACCGCGCGTTCAACTTCTCGAATCATCATCTCATACGACGTCAACGCGCCACCTTCCCATGGAAGCCCCACGGCTGTTCCAAACGGCAACGCGAGCACGCAGACCAGTGAAAACCACATGAACGCCGAAATAGCGTCATCCACACCCGATGTCGCTGAACTGACTCCAAGCAGCGCTCCCATTGTCAACAGCGGCAGGAGGATCAGAATGGAAAGCGTTCCCGCAGCAAGCGTCAGTGATGACATCGTGGCCAAGATTGGATCAAATCGGCTAAGCCGCTGATTGTCCTTCCCCGGTTTCTGCGCGGAGACCACGACTTTTGCGTCCGCTGGCGTTGACCCCTTCTTCGCCGAAACGACATGCGGCGCCGGCGGCGCACTCAGCGGCGCATCAGTTCTGGTCAAAATAGCGCCGGCTTCCGGTTTCGTCGCCGATGTTTCCAGGCGAACTTCCGTGAACGTGGCAATGCACCACACCAGTACTTGTGCAATCAAGGCGCCACCCGCCACCCAACAGCACATCGTCACGCCACGGTGCAGGCGGAACAACGCCATGCTCACAAATGGTGATTGGACTGACCGCATTCTTGCCTCCCTGGACTGGACCGCATCACCTTCAAACATCGGCCGGTGCGATGCCACGATTCAACGCGATGCCCGTTCCATGCCCGCACAACCCTTGCGATTGGAATACTCGACATTGCCGATTACGTCCGTATTATTTGGGCAAGGATGAAATCGCAACATTCCTCACCAATGACCGCCGCCCATAACGATCACGACATTTTGGACCCCGCCGTCCTAACCGACATTGTCACCGGCTCGCTGCGCCTTTCCGCCGGGCAAGCCCTCCGCCTTTACCGCGAAATGCCTATCGCGGAACTTGGCCGCTGGGCCGATGCTCGTTGCCGCCATCTCCATGGCGATCACATCCGCACCTACGTCATTGATCGCAACATCAACTACACCAACGTCTGCACCGCTCGCTGCACCTTCTGCGCCTTCCGGCGCGATGGCGATGAGGAGGATGCCTACACGCTGGACACGCCCACGCTGCTCCACAAGATCCAGGAA
>CAZWJR010000011.1:0-29106 GCA_964634655.1 uncultured Isosphaeraceae bacterium
TGCCAACCCAGAATTGTCCGTGCCTATGCCGGATTTCTTTGTGGATGGGCGAGTGCCGTATCGCGCTCGGTCTTCGTGAATTGCACAACAAATTGTCTGTGGCCCAATTGGTGGTTCGCGGATACCTGCGGGTGGTATATCGAGCGGCCTGAAACGCATCAGTCGGGCAACTCGCTGATGAATTGGCGTCTCGTCAAACCTGGTCCGGCCAGCACTTATTTCCGCTTCGATGGGCTGGTCTTGTGCTCAAGCCACCCAAGAAGGATCGCCTCTACGGGCTAAGTGAACGTGTCGAGGCCTCCATCGAAGCCAGCTTGGTGTTCCTCCGAACGGCGAACGCTGATGGTGATTGGCTCCTGATTCGCTCTAACCTACCCTGCCTGCAGGCATTGCTGCTAGAGCCACGTGCAGCAGGTTCACGACCCTCCAACGGCCACCAGCGGGGCTATGCGGCCAATTGAACCAGCAGCTAGAGGGGTGTTGCCGGATGCACTACCTTTCTAGATCGCCATATCCACTCCAGCTCGGAAATTCGCTACGCAGGTCGTCTGCCATTTGCTATCATTTCAAGCACATTGACACACCCAAATCCTTCATGTCAGGCTCCCCACCCACTGACACGTCGCAAACTCCCATTTCATCGGGACTTACGCACTTTCTGGACCCCCAGAACCCTGACAAAATTGACATCAAACATCTCGTCCTCAGCCTAGGTTTTTGGGGACGCTTTTTCAATGCTTTTCCGGCGAGCGCCATCTTGCCAGCTCCGCCGGAACAGCAGGTCAATCCGATCACAGGCCTGCGGCATCGGCCCCATCTCTCGCGTTTTCTCGGCCTTTGCTCATCAAATCACTGCGAGAGACACCAAAACGAGCGGTTTTGTTTCGCTTTTCCGAACGGGCAACGTATATTTGACTTGCTCTTTTTGTGCTGACGATCCCTTCGGCGACAGTGCTATGAAGAGGATCGCAGGGTGCAAACAAGGGTTGAGATTCATTTAGGTCAGACCCAGGAAAGGCGGCGACCGTGCAGCGAAAGATCATCTGCTTTGAGCTCAATGAAGTGCCTTTCCGCGTCGTGGATGAATTCTGCAAGTGGCGGCCACAGTCAGTCCTCGCCCAAAAAATTCCCACCTGCTTCCAGTATCAGACCCACACTCGCGATGTCAGCCACCTCACACCGTGGATGACATGGCCCGGCGTTCACCGCGGCGTCAATGACGCCCAGCACCTCATCCAAAACTTTGGTCAGGATCTAAGCGAGGTCGATGACGAGTTTCCTCCCATCTGGAAAATCCTTGCGCAGCACGGCGTGTCGGTCGGCATGTTCGGCTCGCTGCATTCCTACCCAATGCCGAAGGACCTGCAGAACTATTCCTTCTATGTGCCTGACACTTTTGCGGCTGGTTCGGAGTGCTTTCCGCAGAATCTAAGCCTGTATCAGGAATTCAATCTGAAGATGGCGCGCGAGTCCGCCCGCAACGTGGCGCAGGGTGTGCCGTGGATGGCGGCGCTCAAGATGCTTGCCCACGCATCGGAACTCGGTTTCAAATTGCAGACTTTGACGGCAGTGGCCGGGCAAGTGCTTTCAGAGCGCGCCCAGAAATGGCGCACCGTTCGACGCCGCACGTTCCAATCCATCATGGCGTTTGATGTGTACATGAAGCAACTGCAGACAACCAAGCCCTCCTACTCCGCGTTCTTCTCCAATCACGTTGCCTCTTCGATGCACCGATTCTGGGCTGCGAAGTTCCCGCAGGATTTTGAAGTAATGGGCTACGACCCCGAATGGATCAAGACCTACCAGTTTGAAATCGACTGGACGATGCAGAAGGCCGATGAGATGTTCGCACGGCTGATCAAATTCGCCGATGCAAACACTGATTACCAGGTGTGGCTCACGACAAGCATGGGCCAGGCCGCAACGGTGGCTGAACCGCTGGAAACACAGTTGTACGTGACGGATTTGAAGAAATTCATGTCCAAACTGGGAATCGAAGCTCATGATTGGTCACCACGACCTTCGATGCTGCCGAGTTCCAACGTAGCGGTAACCCCGGGGATGGAAAGCCGCTTGAACGATGCTCTCTCAAAACTCGTCATTGGCGGCAAGCCGGTGAATTACGAAGTTGGCCTCAACGGGTTCTTTGCCGTTCACCTCGGGCAGAAGAATCTCTACAAGGAACCGCCGATCGCACAGTTGGATGGTCATGCAATTCCGTTTGCCGAAATGGGTCTGGAGAACGTGGAGATTGCCGACAAATCCAACACGAGCGGCTATCACATCCCCGATGGCTGCCTGCTCATCTACGATCCACGGGCCAAGGCGGCGAAACCCGTGCGGCCCGACATCACCACGCTGGAAATCGCGCCGGCAATTCTGCGGAACTACTCAATCCCAGTTCCAGAGTACATGCAGAAGCCTTCGACTCTGGTCGCAGCGAACTGATCGAATTGTCCGCTACTTCTCCACTTCAAACGCGTACAGAAAGTTGGAGGTGTAGTACTCTTTCTTTGGCGTGATTGGCAGATAGAAAATGTCAAACCGCTTGCGGCCAATCGGGATCCAATACCCGCGGCGGTATCGCTCCAGCACGCGGAAATGATGCCCTTTCATGAAGTCGACAAAACCGTCGAACGTCCATTTGTTGACATGGTCGGCGTTCTCGCCGATCACCTGATACTTGTGATAGAAGTTGTTGGGGATGCTGCAAAGCAGTTTGCCGCCGGGACGCATCACGCGCCGGATTTCCCGCATGGCGTCATCAATCGGCGGGATGTGCTCAAACACTTCCGTCGCCACCACCATTGAAACGCTGTTGTCCGGCAGCGGAATGTCCGTGGCCAGCGCGAACGCCACGTTGATATTTGGATCGTTGACGATCGTGTGACGAACATGATGCTCCGAAAAGGCAATTTCAATGGCGTTGTAGACACAGCCCTTCGGCAAATAGTGCCGCAGCTCCATTGCTCCGCACCCGATCTCCAGAAAATCAGTTTCCGCCGTGGCGTACTTGCGGATCCATTTGCCCACGCCGCGAAAAATAAAGCCAGTGGTGAAAACGCTCTTGAATACACGGCGGAACGGCCAGAGCATTCGCTTCAACTTGACCATTGACTCTGTGTTGGGACGAATACCCGCCATTTGCCCCAGCCCCGTCCCACGATCAACTTCAATCTTCAGACCGTTGGCGCATGGAATGGATATGCCCTTGAATTCCAACGTCTGCATCGTGTTCCACTTGAATCTCGCCATGGCGGGGATGATACACAACCTGCAAGCCATCGTCGGCGCTGCACGCCTGTGTCAATCCTTGCGCACGCCGACGGCAAAGACTTGTCGACGTTTGAGTGCCACCGCCAGCAGCCACGCGCCGAACCGCCCGACGATTCCCAACTTCGGCAGAAACATCAACTTCGGATGCCACGCCGACGTGATAACCCGGCACTCCTTCACCTCAAAACCGCTTTCATACAGGCAATTCGCGAACAATCGTGGCGTCCATGTCTGCAGATGGTGATCCGGATCGGTCCGCGACCACTTCTGCTGATGCGGGGCACGAATGTCATCGTTGGGCAACTTTGTGATGAACATCCCGCCGGGTTTCAGACGCAGCCGAAGTTGCTCCAGCAGGCTGCACACATCGCGGACGTGCTCCAACACATGGTTGCTCACGATTACGTCGTACAGCGGCTGCGCAGGAATGTCTTCCAACCGGCCGTAAATGGTGCAGCCTGTGTCGGTCGCCATCTTCGCAGCAACGGGATTCACTTCCAGCCCGTCAGCGCGGCCAACCAGGTCCTTGAGCAATCGCAACATGCCGCCGTTGCCGCAGCCAAAATCCAGCGCGATCTGATTCTTGTTCAGATACGGCGTGAAGTAACTCAAATTGATCGCAAATCCGCCGTGCGAGGCGTTTTTCTGCCGGGCTGCGACGTAGTCCTGCCCCGCGCTGCCAAGGTAATGCTCGCTGATTTGATCGGGCATGATGAGGACTCTGGCAAGCAGGGTGTGCGGGCATTCTGTCCGTATGGGAGATGGCGCGGACAGGATGTCCGCGCCCCCTTGATTCTTTTACGCTCCGACGGGAACTTTCGCCGTTGCCCATTCAATGAGCACATCCGCAACTTCCGGACGCGAGAACTCTGCGGGCGGACGTTCGCTGGCAGCAAGCATGTCGCGCACTTTCGTGCCACTCAATGCCACCTTCTGATCGTTGCCATGGGGGCATGTTTTGGAACTGACCATGCCTTCGCAGGCGTTGCACCAGGCAGTGTGCTCAAACTTGAGGATCATCATGCCCAGATCATCGCGGTTGAACTTGTCGAAGATTTCCTGCGCTTCGTAGGTGCCGTAGTAACTTCCCACACCGGCGTGATCGCGGCCAACAATGAAGTGCGAGCAGCCGTAATTCTTGCGGACAATGGCATGCAGGATCGCTTCCTTCGGACCGGCATACCGCATCGCAGCAGGCATGACGCTCAACATCGTTCGCTGCGGCACGTAGTACTTGTCCGCCAGAACCTTATAGCAAGCCATGCGCACATCGGCTGGGATATCGCCGGGCTTGGTCTCTCCCACCAGCGGATGTATCAACAGGCCGTCCGTAATTTCCTGTGCACACTTTGTGAGATACTCATGAGCGCGGTGGATTGGATTGCGCGTCTGAAATGCGACAATCGTCTTCCAATTGCGTTTCTCAAATTCAGCGCGGGTCTGCGCGGGTGGCAGGCGATACTCTGTGAATTGTTCGCCGGGCTGTTTCTGCGGAACGGTGGTAATGACGTGAATGTTGCCACCGATGAGCCAGTTGCCTTCATCCATGACCGTCTTGACGCCGGGGTGGGCGGGATCTTCCGTGCCAAAGACGCTTGCGATTTCAAGTTTCTTGTCGTGCGGGTAGATATCCGAGGTGTCCATGATCGCCATCAACGTTCCATCTGCATGGCGGAGCGCGGCCTGTCCGCGGTGGATCAGCGTCGCTTCGGTGGCATCATCAACAGCCAGTGTGATGGGAATCGGCCAGACGGGACCATCAACCGGCACAGGTGGTGGCGGCGGAGACTTGCGATGCTTGTCGTGACGGCCACGTCGGCGATCATCACGATCGTTGTTGGCATCCGCGACGACGGGCGGCACGGCTGGCGGCGCAAGGCGCATCTTGGTGCAGATGCTCACAAAATCTCGCTGCTTCACAAACCCCGTCAGCGGGCTGTATGCGCCGATCGCGATCATTTCCAGATCGCACGCCTGTTTCGGCGTCAAGGTGATGGTGGGCAGTTCCGCCGCACGCTGGATCAGTTGGGCGGCCCGTGCGGGATCAGCAATGCGATTGACCAAAGTACCCCCGTGAGGGGCGATAAGCGAGCCTGACATGATGTTCCTCCTATTGCCCCGGACCGGTCAGATTAGGCCAAGATCGTATCGAAACAGCCGCAAGGAGGCAATACACCCGCAAGAACGCCTGAAGTCAGCCAGCAAGCCCCGGCAACGGTCGCCCGGGAGGTGGGTCGTAATTGATCGGTGAGAAATCATCCACCGCCTCACCTTCACCTTCATCAATTGCCGCCGAAGCCGCACCAGCCACTTTTTCTTCATGTTGAGCGAGTTTGGCCAGGATAATCCACCAGTAAAACGGGGCGGGATAGTGCATCGCTCCCTGCTTGAGGGCCTCCAGCAAAGCATAGAGCGAAATCGCGCATAGGAGAGCAACCGTTGGCCGCATCACAGGGTCATCTCGAAATCTCGCAAACAACTGCCGCGCCATCTTGACAAGCATGATCATCATGATGATGAACAGCGCAAAGCCGACCAATCCGTGCTCGCACAGAACCTCGGCCGCGACATTGTGGACGTAGTCGCGATCAATTCGGCGTTCGGTTGATATTACGTTGTACGCCCCTGTTCCCAATCCAAACAGCCAGTGACCTGGGCTGGCCAGATACTGGTTCAGAAGATTCTGGACCATTTCCAACCGGCCAAGAGAATCGCGGAGCATTCCCAACGGATCCCAACGATCCTGGTTTGCATGGCTGATGAACAGTTTGAACACCGCCATGATGCCGCCGACAAGGAACATGAACCCTGCTGCCACAACGACAAACTGCTTTGGGTTAGCCAGTTTTCGTGACAACGGATAGAAAATCACTCCCACCACACCGGCAGCCAGCACCTGTCCGCGCGATCCGCTACCGATTGCCATTCCCATCCCGGCGATAAACGCCCCGACGCGCAGCACCGTGACAAAAAACGTGCCGCTCGCAGGCCGGAACAAGGCAGCCACCAGAGCTGTCATCGCTCCCAACCCGGCGGTGGCCAGAGCGTTCCCCGTGTCTTTGCCGGATGACAAGTCGCCAAAGTGCAGAATAAGCCGGCCGCTGTAGTACTCGCTGCGCGGATTCACCATGATGAGAACGCAGATAACGGCACCCACAAGCATCATGCCAAACAACGCCCGACGGAACTCGTAGATATCCAACACCAGCAGCGGCATGAACACCAACAGCAGCCCCTGATAAGTCAAATCCGTCCAGATTCGATCCGCGAACACTTCCCTTGAAGGGGAATACAAAATGCCAATCAGCCACAGTGCGTACAGAATCAAAACCAGGATCGTGACGCGGTTGAGATAAGCCGATCCGACTGCTTCTCGCCGTGTAAATCGAGTAAGAGTCGCCGCAAGCACAATGACGCCGATGGCAATGTTGACCCATGAAGGATGGTTCGCTACCACGGGAACGTACACCTGAAGCAACTGCTTCAGAGGAAACATCACCATCAGCAGCACAAACCCCCAGTGCGGCCGCGCCAGGATCACCAATGCAGCGCAGACCGCCATGGCGGAAATCAGGATTCCAAGAATCTGCATCATGATGGTGTGCTCATGTCATTCCGTCTTGTACCCATCTACCGACGGCGTCGAAAAGGTCCATTCTTACGCCATAGAACGCCTCGTTGTTCCGTCGGACCATTCAGAAGAGGTCCATATCGGCACAATCGACGGTTCATTGTGATGATTGCCAAGAGGTCGTCCAGCCGGCTCCGCAAGCCGCTTACGAGAACCGGTCGGCGAGTCGAAATCGGGCCGCCGCCGCAAGTCGGGTGCGATCCGAGCCGTGCAGAACAAAAAACCATGCGGCAATCATATACACCACGCCGTACGTTCCTCCCGCCATCGCCAATGAAATCAGGTTCCAATGGTGCAAGTTCTGCAGAAACAGCCAAAGCACCGGGGCACAACCCAATGCGGTTAGCAGCGGCCGCACGAGCGGCTGAAGGACTTCCCAATACGTCATCCCAAACGCCGCAGCCGTCTTATGCGGGATCACGCCCATGTGCACGACGATGTACGTAACCGCAATGGCACAGACCACCGCCGTATAGCGAACGTCCGCCGGGAAAATCATGAGAAAAATGATGGCAACGACGGGAGTGATGAGGTTGCCCAGAATGATCGCCGGGGCGTAACTCTTCACATGGCCGGCACCGAACATGATGCGCGTCCAACCGTCACACAAGCACACAATCCCCATGCTGATGAGGAATATCCGCGTGAGCACACTCATGTTGTGGAGCATCTCCTGCGGATTCGCATTGAGTTTCGGCCCAACCCAGATTTCAAGCATCGGATAAGCAAGAAAGCCAATCGCAATAACCGCAGGGAAAATCGCAATCCCATGCAGCATGGTGGAATACCGCACAAGTTTCGGCATGCGATTGTCTTTGGTATCTGAACTGATCCGCGCCGCGACAGCATCCAGCCCCATCGTCATGCCGCTGGCCAGCATGCGGGCATATCCGGAAAGTTGGTACGCGGTGCCGTAGGCGAGGTTGCCAAACACAACGCCAAAACCCTGATTCATGATGAGGGCGCCAGCGGGAAAGCCTAGTGTTTGGCTGCCTTGAATTCCCATGGTCCAACCGCTGATGCCGATAAGCGATTTCACCCCCGCCTTGCTGGCAAATGCGAGCGATGGAATCATCCGTCGGTCCTGCAGCGTGATAATCGCGCTCGATGTGGCGATGGAAATGATCATCAACCCGCATGAAATCCAGCCGTACAGAATGAGCCCCCGCGCCGGATCGCTGTCAGCATTGATCCAAAACAGTGCCACGATGCCAGCCACCGCAATCGCCCGGCGCATCGTGTACCAGAAGTTGTACGCCACCATCCGTTCCGTCACCAGATACATGTTGAATTGCGGCGAAAACAGCACTAGAAACGCCGTCTCAATCGCCTTGGCGATGACAAACCACCGCGCCGCCGGGAGCATCTCCGGCGAGATTTTCATCAGCGGCAGGGCCGCAAGTATGACGCCAAACGCAACCAGTATCAGAACCGCCGCCGCCGCGCTCAAAACAATCGCCGAATTAAACAGGCGGCGAAACTCACTCACATCCTTGCTGTGGTGAGCCGCACCAAGTTCGCGGATCATGCTCCAACTCGCAGCTTCCTCAACAATGGCGACGATACCTATCGTGGACCCCAGCAGCGAAACCAATCCCGCACCCTCATCACCCAACGTCGTCAGCAGCGCACGTACAAGGTAAATCCCCAGCACCGCGGTCGATACCAGCCGAACGTAATTGGAAACAATGCGAATGGAAGCGCGGCGGAGTTCAGCCATGGAAGGTGACCCTCCGAAACATCAAACCGCTGGTTCCGATGAACTCACCAGGGATGGCGCCTGTGTCGCCCGCGCCGCTTTTCTCGTGCGCGATTGATGAATCAATGCCCGGCGAAGGCGGACGATCCACAATTTCTCATTGGATGGATAATCCCAGAAAGATTTTGGTGGCAGCGCCATGATGGCGTCAAACTCCGCTTCGCTGATGCCAAACTTCTTGGCAACAAACGTCTTGTCGTGACGCAACTGCTCGGCTGGCTCGATCTCTTTCTGCATCTCCTTCAACGCCTGATCACGCGTGATCTGGCCGGACATGATGAGCGGCGAAAGATGCGCACGCCGCTTATCAAACCCAAATTTCTTGGGAAGGATGTACGACTGGAAGAACCGTGTGTAGACAGACTCGTGATGCTTCCCCGAGTAGCGGACGTAACCCAGATCGCGCGTCAGAATCTGCAGAGCGCGTTCCTTGTTGTAGTCCACGTAGTTGAGGATGTCCACGGACTTCTGCCGTTTGACGTAACGCACCCACGCATCCTGCCACAGCGAGCAGTGTGGAAAGGTCTTCAAGGGCCGCGTGCCGAACATGCGATTGATGCTCTTGATGTAGCGCCAATCCATCTGGCCCATGGACCACGCGGTCACTCGGATTCCCTCCGTGGCGATGTTGTTCCCCATCAGTAGCCAACGCACACCCAGTTCATTTGCTTTCTTTTTCAGAATAGAGTTGATGGCGTGATCGGTCGGCGCTTCGGAATCCGGTGTGGAAGCGCGAAGAAACGCCAGTTGCAGTTCACGGAATTCATCCCAGTCCAGCACACACGTATACAGGTCGATGTTGAGAGTCTTCAGGCACTTCTCAATGTTGGCCACGGCCAGTTCCGCGTCCCAACCATTGTCCAGATGAATCGCAAGCGGCCGCAAGCCCAATTGCTGCTTTACGACATAGGCCACGTACGTGCTGTCCACGCCGCCGCTCACGCCGATGACGCAATCGTAATCATGCGATGCGCCCTCGGCCTTAATCTGGGCCACCAGTTCTTTCAGCAGTTGGTCACGCTTTTCCAGCGGTGGCACCGTCGTGGCCAGGTAGAATTCATATTCACGGCAACGATTACAGATTCCGTTCTCATCAAACTCGATCTCCGGATCGGAAGTGTCCATGATGCACCGCGTACAGATGCGGTAGTTCGAATTTGAGGAGGATTGAGTCATTGCTTGGGGTCGTCGAAACGAAATTTGAATAATCAGTGATTTGGCGAAAAATGCTTCTTCAATTCCTGTCCAGTGGGAAAACTGATCAGCACAGCGCGGTGCTTGCCTTGAAAAACAAACAGGCTGCCGGCAGAAACCGCCGATGCCCCTGCCGCGTGCACAGCCTGCGCAAAGTCCGCAACGCTGCCCGCTCCGCCGCACGCCACCACCGGAATGTTCACAGCCTGTGTCACGGTCTTGATCAACTCCAAATCGTAGCCCTTCATCGTCCCATCCTGATCGATGGAATTCAAAAGAATCTCACCGGCCCCGCTTCGCTCCATGGCAGCCGCGAATTCTGCCGGGTTCAGTTTCGCGCTTTTCTGCCCGCTGTGGGTAAACACCTCATACCTGCCAAATAGACCGGTCTTCTTTACATCAATCGACACGACGACGGATTGACTTCCGATGATCGCCGCAGATTGTTCGATCAACTTGGGATTTTGCACCGCACTGCTGTTGATAATCACCTTTTCCAGCCCCAAACCGATCAACTGCTTCACCTGCTCCACCGTGGAAATCCCCCCGCCGTAACCCATTGGCATGAAGCATTCGCTGGCGATCTCCCGGATCAAATCAAACTTCGGGCCTCGCTTCTCATTCGTGGCGGTGATGTCCAGCAACACCAGTTCATCTGCATCCTTGTCGTTGAAAATCTTCACGATGTTGCGCGGGTCGCCAAGGTACGTGGGATCCTTGAACTTGATCGTCTTCACCAGCCCGGTATTGCGCAACAGCAGGCAAGGAATGACTCTGGGACGCTGCGGTGTGGGCATGGGAGGGGAATTGCGATTGACGAATTACGCCTGAATATTGGGCCCGGCCGCATGTGGCTCGTGCCTTGAACGCCATACGATAACCGCAGTGCGCCTGCAACGCGCTCTGCCTGCGTTCAGACGTCATCAGCCGCCGACGCCCGCCATCTGGTTGATCTGAACAAATCGCCGAAACACTTCCATGCCCCAGCGAAGGCTCTTTTCCGGGTGAAACTGCAGGCCAATGATTGAATTTCGTGCTACGCAGGCCGTGAAATCAATGCCATAGTGAGATCGCGCCAGAATGTCTGCCGCATCATTGCACTGAACGTGATACGAGTGAACAAAGTAGAAACGGGCATCGTCCGCGATGTTCTCAAATATCGGATGCTCCTTCGCCACAGTGATCGTGTTCCAGCCCATGTGCGGAATCTTCAGCCCACCCGCTCCCCCCACCTTTGCTGTGCCGTCTCCATTGGGTGCTACGCCATCGAATCGAAAGCGAATCACATCCGCATCGATCCACCCCAAACCCGGCTTGACGCCCTCCTGACTGCCATTGCAAAACAATTGCACGCCAAGGCAGATACCCAGAATCGGTGTGTGCTGCACAAGGACCTTTTCATTCAGGATCGGAACCAGCCCCAGGTCGTGCAGACGATCCATGCCATTGTCGAATGCCCCCACCCCGGGAAGAACCAGTTTGTCCGCCTGCGCGATCATTGCAGGGTCCGCCGTCAGGCATGCCTCCGCACCAATGCGTGAAAGGATGTTCATGATCGAACCGGAATTCCCCATGCCATAGTCAATAACGGTGATCATGCAGCCTCCAAGTAGTTACCGGTCCTGCTTCTGTGAGCATTCACTGGATCATACTGATCGGCTCTTCGAGAGGTTCTGAAGAAGCAGCCCCAAAACACAACCAAGACCGCCGTTCCTAGAGCCTGGGAAGCCTCGGAATACGGTCAAGGATGGCCTGAATAATGCGGTCGTACGCCAGCCATTGGCTTCCCGCCGCAAGCCCTTGGCGAAACGCATCACGCTGCGGGCCTCTCAACCCATCCAGTACAGCCACCGCCTTCCCAAGACTTCCCGCAAGATCAGTCGTATCCCCCGGCTGAAAGAAGAATCCTTGGTCCGGCAGCGTTACCAGATGGTTCAACGATCCATCATTCGCAAAGCAACCGATCAAGCCCGTCCCCAATGCTTCCTGACAGGAAATGCTTGCGCGGTTGAAAATCGCAATGTCCGAAGCATTGTACAGCTCGCACAGCCGCTCTCGATTGGCGAACGGCAGCTTGATGAATCGTTCCGCAACTCCCGTGGACGCAATGTGCTCCGCAATGCGCGCCGAAACCGCCGCATGCTCCGGCTTGTCCGAAAACCCCACAATCACCGCCTTGAGCGATTCGTTCCGTTTCATCACCTCTGCCAGTGAAGTAATGATGAGTTTCACCGATGGCTCTTTCACCGGCGCAAAGTGTGAAGAGACACAGGCAAGTGCATCGCTGTCCTTCACACCAAGTTCCTGCCGAACCCGCCGACGCACATCAGGGAAGTATCCAAAATGATCCGGCGAAAAACCCAACGGCATATCAATCAACTTCGTCCGGATTTCCGCCCATGCTCGTTTTGAAAACAGCCGTGCAAGAATGTCGTGCGCCTGCGGGGTATTCCCAACAATCAACGTACTCCGGCGGCAGATGACGCGAATCGGCCAACCACGCAGGATAATAAACCCCAACCCCCAGGCGCGTTGCCTCAGTGATATGCCGCGCTTGAGCCAATCAAACTCGTGCATGGCAAGGTTTTCACTGAACGTGGAAATGAGCGGCACTTTCGCAAGCTCCCCATCCTTTGCCACGGGCACCGCAAACGTCTTGTCGCCGCACACGATGATCAGATCGGGCCTAAATTCGCGCAGTTTGAGATTGAGCTGCCCGCACCAATAGGTGCTCCTGCCAAAACTGCGTGAGCGAACTTGAAGCGCTTCGTAGTCACCCGTCGGGTGCGCGATCCGCTTCAGTTCATCACGATCGCCCGCATGAAACAGTCGGGCCGAATGACCTCCCTTGGCCAGTTGCTCGGCCCAGATGTTCTCCTGGTACGACTTGTTGGGAACAAAAAAAGCGCAGAGAATCGCGACTCGCATCGTTCCTCCACACTAACAGATGCAATACCGAAATGCTCACGCCGCTTCGCGGCGATCAGGGTTTCGCAGGCTTGGCTGGTTCTTGATTGTCTTTGTCAAACTTGAAATCCCGGTCCTTATCCGTCGGTTCGCCATCCTTGTGACGCGGGCTTTCGGCGGACTTCCCATTCTTCCCCGCCTGCTGGGATTGCAGAAACTTCAGCCGACGCTGCCCTTGCTTGCCTTTTCCTGCCGTCGGTCGTTGTTCATCCTTGGTCGATTTGTCTGCTTCCGGCTTCGTCGCGTCCGCCGGTTTGTTCTTTGAATCGCCCATTTGCGGGTTCATCGAGTCATCATCCCCCGCACCCTTCGTCTCCGGCGGGTTCTTGGCATTCCGACCAGCCTGCTGCAGCGGGCCACGCCCATCGCGCTTGCGCTCCGCCATTCGCTCCTTGATGGCATCCAGTTTTTCCTTGAACTGTGCCTGCTGCTCCGACGTCAGTTCCGCCCACAGCTTCTGCTGAAAAACTTCAGCCTTCGGCCGATTCGATTCCATCTTCTGAATCAACTCCCTCGCTTCCTTCGACGGCTCCTTGCCCGCTGCACGCGCTTCGCGCGATTGCTTGAAGATCGCCTTCTCCTCATCGCTGAGCGAATTGTCAAAGTTCTGTTGTGCGGCTTTGAACTCCTGCATGATCGCCGCAACCTTCGTCTGCTGCGCCACTGTCAGTTTCAATTCCTTCAGCGCACCCATCCACTGCTGCAGCGGAATCTCCTCTCGGCGCATGACCTGCTGCCCGTCCTTGTTCATGCGGCCCGGCGTCGCCTTCTGCGCCTCTTCCTCAACCTTGGGGCCAGCGAGAATCCCGCCATCTCCCGTCGTCGGCGGTGCAAACGACACAGCATGCGCCACCGTCGGCAAAGAAAGCGTCAGCAGAATTGTTGCAGCGATGAATCTGGGTGCGGTCATTGAAATCCTCCGTGTGAGCGAAACCATCGAAGTCTCGAACGATCATTATCGCATTCGTTACCCAGTTGTAGGCAAGAAAATCTCAAATCTCCCCTCTTCGGGAGCGTTTTTGGCCTATTATCGTCCCTTTCCACCCCCGGCCCGCCGCTACACACCATGCCGCTTACCAGCCAACAACTCCACGATGCCCTGCGGACCGTCAAAGACCCCGATCTGCACAAGGACCTGGTCACCCTCAACATGGTCAAAGACGTGCGAATGGCTGGCGATGACGCCTTCATCCACATCGAACTGACCACCCCGGCCTGCCCGATGAAAGACAAAATCCAGGGCGATGTGGAAGCCGCAATCCGCGCCAAGGCACGTGAAGCCGGCTCAACCGTTGCCCAGATCAAGGTGGAGTTCACCGCCGATGTCCGCAAGGCCAACGAGCGCGTGAAGGATAAAGACAACCCGCTTCCCAACGTCAAGCACATCATCGCAGTGGGTGCGGGCAAAGGCGGCGTAGGGAAATCCACCGTCGCCACCATCGCCGCCTGCGGCCTGGCACGCATGGGTGCAAGAGTCGGCCTTCTAGATGGCGACATCTACGGCCCATCCATGCCCACCATGCTCGGCCTGGAAGAACTGCCCGGCGGGATGCGCGACAACATGCTCCTGCCCTTTGAAGTCCACGGCCTAAAGGCCATGACGATCGGCAAACTCGTTGATCCGGAGAAAGCACTCATCTGGCGCGGCCCCATGGCACACGGCGCGTTCAAACAACTCGCCACCCAAACCGATTGGGGCGATCTGGATTATCTCATCATCGATCTCCCCCCCGGCACCGGCGATGTCCCGCTCACTATGTCCCAGTTGCTTCCGCTAAGCGGCGCGGTCGTCGTCTGTACCCCGCAGAAAGTTGCGCAGGACGATGCACGCCGCGCGGTCCGCATGTTTCAGCAACTGGGCGTGGAAGTGCTCGGAATCGTGGAAAACATGAGCAGTTTCATCTGCGATCACGGCACGGAATACGACATCTTCGGCAAAGGCGGTGCCAAACGCATGGCCAGCGCACTGAACCTCCCCTTCCTCGGCGCACTCCCGATCTATCCGCAAATGCGCATCAATTGCGATCGCGGCAAACCGTTGGATAACTGGAAGGTAAGCGATTCGCTCTCTGAAGAACTGGATTCACTCTGCCGCAACATCGCCCAGCAGATTTCAATCGCGACGGCAAGTGGCAAGTACATGATGCCGACGTTGAGTGTGAGTTGAGTTTCTCACAGCGAGCCGCCGCGTCCTCGCGGCGGTCCTAAATCGCCGGTTGCATTTTCTCAGCCGAAGGCTTGGCTGGCGCAACAGCAGGCTCCGCAGTCGGCGCCTGCCCTTCCACTTCCCCCGGCGTAATCTGCAGCGTCGTCGAACAACTCGCCCCATCCGGCAACTGTTGCTCCCCTTCGATTCGCTCAATCAGCATCGAATCGCTGTTCACGTACAAATCAAACTTCGCAGCGCACGTCTCGCCAAAACTGGCCGCCGGCTTTGTGGCACTTGAATTCCCCGCGCCATCCGTAACAGCAGAACCCGCATTCGCCTTTCCTCCGCTGCATCCACTCCGCAGTTCAACGTGGATCATCTTCTTGTCATCAATCGTGACCGATTCCGCTCCCGTTGCCACGAACGTCTCCTGCACGCCCGCCCGCATGTCCTTCAGCGGCTGATCCGTGAACTTCAGCGCCATGTGCGGAGCCAGCCAAAGGTCGTACTTCTTTTGCGCGTCCTTCGCCGGCTCACCCTGCAAGACTGCATCATCCAATCCAAACCCATGGCGAATCTGCGAAAGCGGCGTGCGCAAATTCAACTTGCCATCCGCCACTTCACACGTGATCTTCGTTTCATATCGGCTCGGCTCGGCCCCAACCCGCTGCGTCACCTGCACCACCGTCACCACATCGTTGTACAGATTCAGTCCGCGATAACGATCAACCAGCTTCTGAAAAAAAATGGCAGGATCAAGCCGAAGTTCCGTCGTCGTTTCTGTAGCAATGGAAAGAGCGGGTGCCGCACTTGCAGCAGAGCCCGGGCTGGCCATCGGCTTTGTTGCTGTGTCAAAGATTGGCTCGCTGCCGATCGCGCTGCCGCTTAGCAGCACAACGCACGAAACGCCGATGGTGGCGGACTTCTTCATGGCAGCCTGATACGTCCAGTATGACACATCCGTCGACAAGCCGCCAGACAAATCCACCGCCACCGGCGCAAACATGCCACTCCAACCAGCGTTCTAGCTGAAAAAACAACCCTTGGCGGGTCAAACATGCCAACCAGGCACGCAGACGCTGCCCACAATCCGCAATCCAACCTCATACGCTCAACGCCAGGATCAATGCAGTCAACACGATGAAATTGGAAATTCCATGCATCATCATTGAAGGCAAAATCGATCCGCGCCACTCCCGCATCAATGTAAACGCAATCGCCAGCGACATAAGCGCCGGCACCGCAACCCAACCCTGCGGATGAATGATCGCAAACACAAAACTGTTGATGACCGCTCCAAGAATAATGCTTCCCGCCAAACCCACTCCAATCGTCGCCCCACGCAAGTGGCGATACAGCACACCACGGAACATCGTCTCTTCCACGATGGGTGCGGCAACCGCTCCCAGCAGCAGCACCATGATTTTCGGCGTCCAATCAGTGCCGCCAAGTTGTTGAATGATCGGATGCGCCGGTCCGCTGGTGGGATCAAACGCACCGCCAGCCCCGGCCGTTGCCTGTTGAATCATCAGAAGCACGTACGTGATCGCCACACCCGCCGCAAGAATCGGCAGTCCCATCAGGTAACCCAATGGACCAAAAAGCGGTTGCAGCCACGGCGTCCCCCCGCCATGCCAGCCAATATCCAATCGCACCTGCTTCCACGAAACTCCGCGGAGCACAGGCCACAACAACGCAATCAGGCTCATGAAAAATGCAACAAACAATATCGGCATTGCAAGTTGCGGCCATACATTGCCCAAAAACCCCGCCACCACCTGCAGACCCAGCAAAAGCAGCATCCAGATCGCGAACGTCTCCGCGTAAATGCCATGATGAACCGTAAAATCACGCACTCCGCTGCGCAACTTGCGCAAACACAAAAGTGCCACCATCGTGATCAATCCCGCAAATCCCAAGCCTCCTGCAATTACCGCAATGACCGCCCCTGCAATCGCCCCTGTCAACAGAACGCGCGCCGGGCCAAGCACTTCATCCCGCGCGTCCTTGTCGGCGTCACCAGACGGATGAAGCGCAAGTTTGCCAAACCATCCCAGTTCTTTCTCAAACAGATCGCCATCCGCCTTGGACAGAACCATGGTTGGAATGTTGGTTTCAACCGGCGCGGCAACTACGTCGTTCCCTTCAGCCGGTACCGTCGCAACATTCTCAACCACCGGAAGCGGATAAAGTTCATGAAGCAATCGCTGAACGCTTTCCTGTTCCTGCGTCATGATCTGCGATTTGTCGCCAGCCCCCTGCTGCTCCTTTTCAATGAGTTCATCCAACTCCTTGAGTTTCGCAGCCGCCTCCTTCTTATCAACCAGTTCACCCGCCAGAATCACAAACCGCTGGCGCTGGCCAATCGTTCCCTTGTTCAACGCCTTTTCAGCCGCGCCGTAGATCAGCGGACTCGCGCCCTCCAGATCGGCCGCCCCCACCATGTACTTGGCTTGCAATTCCATCAGCATTGTGCCCAGCGGGTCATCCACCGGCCCGGCTTTTGGCTTGCTCTCTTTCAGATCCAGGACGTGTATCAGGATCGCCGTCAGACAGAACACCGCAATGAAAAACCATGCCACCACCGGATGGCCTTTGGGAACCCGTGGTGCAGGCGAAAAAGCCGCATCCGCCCCTTCCGGCTCGGCAAGTACCCCAAATTGACCCATCGGCGTGTTTTCCTGACTGGCTGAGGCTTGCTGTTCCATGGGTATCCTTTGATCCCCTTTCAACGATTCGGCCTCTGGAATCGATCCAGCGGCCCCATAGAAGCCTGCCAAGCCTGCTTGGGACCGGGCTGGAACCGCTACAGGTTGACTCTGGCGGGGGTTTTGCTATCTTCATCGGTCCGCTCCCGCGCTTCCCGTTTGTTGGGGCGATTTTTATTTTGATTTCAGTGTTTTTCTTAGACCAGGTGCGATTATGCCTCGCCAGACCTATTTCGCCAAAGCCGGTGACGTTCAAGCCAAATGGCATCATGTCGATGCCGAAGGCATGATCCTCGGCCGCATGGCCACCCAGATTGCAACCATTTTGATGGGCAAGCATCGTCCGGAATACACGCCACACGTGGATTGCGGCGACTACGTTGTCGTCACCAACGCGGAAAAAATCCGTCTTACCGGCCGCAAAGCCCAGCAGAAAGAACGCATCACTTACGTCTACTACCCCGGTGGCCAGAAGCGCGAGTCTTACGAATCGCTCCTTAAGCGCCGGCCGGCAAAACTGATCGAGATCGCCGTCCACCGCATGCTTCCCAAGACCAAACTCGGTCGTGCCATGGGCAAGAAACTCAAGGTCTATGCAGGAACCGAACATCCCCACCAGGCGCAGCAGGTTGCGAAACTGGCTGGATAATCAAGTCGTCTTTCGTCGTTAGTTGTCTTTCCATCGTTCCCTAAAGGGATTCTCTTCGGAGTCCACGAACACCATGTCTGAAACAATTACCCCCGTCGCAGAAACTCCAAAACCAGCCGCACCAACAGGCCCCGTGGGCAATTGGTGGTGGGGAACCGGACGCCGCAAAACAGCCGTCGCTCGGGTTCGCATCAAGCCCGGCGATGGCAAGTTTCTCGTCAACGAGCGTCCCTTTGAAAAATTCTTCAACGAAGAGCGCGATCGCAACGATTTGCTCAACGTCCTCGAAAAAACCGGCACCACCGGCAAGATCGATATTCACGTCAACGTGAATGGCGGCGGCGTAACCGGTCAGGCTGGCGCGGTACTCCTTGGTCTGGCCCGGGCCATTCGCCGCTACGACGGCACGCTGGAACCCATCCTGCGAGCCAACAACTTCCTCACACGCGATTCCCGCAAGGTGGAACGCAAGAAGTACGGCCAATCCGGTGCACGTCGACGCTTCCAGTTCTCCAAGCGCTGATCTTGCCCATATTCCCACGATTTTCTTACTCGATCGATTCCCCCGGAATCGATCGAGTTTTTCTGCGCTCACCCAATGAAGCATCCATGCCCAATTCACCCCTGGAGAGGGAATTTCTTCAAGAAACATCTTGCCAACACAGGCCTTTCTTTTAGACTGCTGTGAGTGCCTCCCGCTAGTCCAAGTAGGCGTAACGGCTTTAGAGGCGCTTTTGCGTTCACTAGGAGCGACTCATGGCACGAATTGCAATTGCATTTCTGGCGACTTTCTTCTCAGCGAATTCTCTGACTCCTGCATTGGCTGATGGCAGGCCGCCGGTCGCTGGTGCAGGCCCTTCGGTGTTGGCCACCTCGGGCAGTCCAGTCGCGGCTCCAAAATCAAATGCACTGGGTGATCCCCTCGGTGCATGCTGCACACCCGCTCAAGGCTGCATTCACACTTTTCTCTCGGAATGCCTGAATCAAAATGGTGAATGGCAGGGCGAAGGCTCGCAATGCTTCTTCGGCATCTGCACACCGGGACGCTGCTGCATCTATTCCAATGGTTCCACCACCTGCGTCGAGTCAACGTACGCATACTGCTACAGTACTCTCGGTGGGTTTGCATGGCAGGAGGGTGATTGCACAAATCCTTGCCCTCCCGTCGGTGCGTGCTGCTACGACGCGGGCTACTGTCAGGTAACAACAGAGGCTATTTGTCTTTCGGGCGGCGCAATATGGGGCGGCGCCGGTACGGATTGCTTATCGTTTAATTGTGTCTATCCAACCGGTGCTTGCTGTGTCACCGGACGATGCGTCACCACCAACTTCAACGATTGCGTGACCAATCTCGGTGGAGAATTCCACGGCATCGGCACCGATTGCACCGATGCAGCCGAATGCACGCACGGCCGTTGCTGCCTCATTGGCCAGCCCTGCATCGTCACCACCCAATACGATTGCTTCAGCAATCAGGGTGGTTTCGACTGGATGTCTGGCGTGGATTGCAAAGAACCCTGTCCGCCATCCGGGGCATGCTGCTACGGCTTCTCTTGTGCGATGGAACTTGAGAGTAACTGCCTGCTCAAAGGCGGTACATTCATGGGGGATGGAACCAATTGCAACGGCGGAATCTGCGATGATCCCTGCGGTCCCGATCAGGATGAAGACGGCATTGGCAGCCTCTGCGACAACTGCCCCTTCGCCTACAACCCGGACCAGACCGACACCGATAAAGACGGTTTTGGAGACGTCTGTGATTGCGTCAATGGCGATCCAGACACCGATCGTGATGGCGTCGAGGACCCATGCGACAACTGCATCAACACGCCAAATCCGAATCAGCAGGATACCGATGGCGACGGCCTCGGCGATGCCTGCGACAATTGCCCCTACTCCTACAACCGCAAGCAGGAAGATGCTGATCGAGACGGCGTCGGCGATGACTGTGACAATTGCATCAACACCCCAAATCCCAATCAGGATGAATCCGATGGGGACGGTCTGGGCGATGAATGCGACAATTGCGTTAATTTGTACAACCCCCGGCAGAATGATGCGGATAATGACGGCCTCGGTGACGACTGCGACAACTGCATCAACACGCAAAACCCCCAACAAGCCGATTCTGACCGCGATGGGGTCGGTGATGCCTGCGACAACTGTCCTTCCACGCCAAACCCCGATCAGTCCGACATCGACAGCGACGGCATCGGAGATGTCTGCGACCCCTGTTCGATCGCCACGTGCCGCTACACTTTTGAGAATATCGCAGACACGACCGGAGTGCTCTTCGGCAATGTGTATGGGCCATCGATTAACAACCGCGGCCAATTCATTCTTGTCGCCAGCCTCGACAACCTACCGTTCTATTATGTGGTTGTTTGGGACGGCACACAGATCCTTCAGCTTTCTCCCAATGCGTTTAATGGTGACATCATCGCTGGCGCGTGGAACATTGATGACAGCGGCACGGGCGTCTGGGAGTATTTCCCCTATGGCTTTTACAGTCGTCGATTACCTGATCCTGTCCACACCATCGCCGATCAGGCAGGCCCGCTGGAATTCATGAATTTCTACCACATGATCCAGACAAACCTGTCCGGCGATTTCGTTTTCCACGCCGAAATGGATGCCGGCGGCCATGGCTTGTTCACCGCACGGGCCACCAACGCCAACAATGCGTTCACCACCATCCTCGATACGTCAGGCCCCTACGCAAGCATCGGGAACTATCCGCGCATAAGTGAGAATGGCAAGATCGTTTTCACCGCCTCACTCGATAACAACGTCAGAACCCTCAGCTTGGCCAATGTCGCTTCTCCTGGTTCGGCGACAGACCTCGCGACATCGGTCGGCGCGCCCTTCAGCAATTTCTACGCGGCTGACATCAACGACAACGGTTCGATTCTTTTCATGGCGAATCAGGACGATAGCGACGTGGCTGTGTGCCGCTACGACCCCGGCGTTGGCATCACCACGCTTTTCCATGGCAGCGACGAAGAATGGACCGGCAACGTTGGAACCCCCATGATCAATGCGACGGGAGGCATCGCTTTCGTTGGCGAAACCGAATCTCACCCGGGGCAGAACACCTTGTTCGTTGGTGGTTCCAATCCATACGGAGACAAACTCCTCGCACCCGGCGATCCCCTCTTCGGCTCCACGGTGATAGATACTCAATTTGAATTTGGAATCCGCCTCAACCACGGCGCCATGAACGACTGCGGCCAAATCGGCTTTGCCTACGCTCTCGCCGACGGCCGGGAAGGCATCGCCCTCGCCACACCCATCGGCCTGCCCGATTGCAACAAAAACGGCCGGCCGGATGCTTGCGACATCGCCGCCGGCATCTCCCAGGACACCAACCTCAACGGCATTCCTGATGAGTGCGAAGTATCCAGTTGCCCCGCCGACATCGCTCCGCTTCCCAACGGCAACGGCGTCGTCAATGTTCAGGACCTTCTCGCAGTCATCAACACCTGGGGAGTCTGCCCAAATCCCAACAACTGTCAGGGCGACATCATGCCGCTGCCCAACGGCAATGGTTTGGTCAACGTCCAGGACCTTCTCGCTGTCATCATCAACTGGGGACCATGCCCTCCATAAGTGCCTGTTGCTCTCCAGCAACGAATTCACACTCTCACAGCCATGCAAATTGCATGGCTGTTTTTTTCCATGTTCACAATTCCTGTCGAACCAGACTTCGTAATCGGCGCACGGCCTTCTGAGCCAATCGCACCGTTTTCACCGGCGACAGATTCAACTGTTTCGCAATGCTCAACATCGTCCTCGGCCGCTCCCCCTCCAATCCATATCGCAACCCGATGATCTGACGCTCCACTGACTCCAGCGTTGCTACATGGCTTCGCAAGTCTCGTCGCAATCCCAGCCATCGCTCCCACGGCGACACTTTGAGAAACAAATCGCCAAGCGCAATGGAACCGCCCGCATGCCGCGCCGAAGCACGGCTGCCTGCCTGCGGTATCACCACGATCCGGGCCAGTGCCTTGTCCATCGCAAGCCCCACCACCCTCTCCAGCCGCTGACCGCGACCTGAATCAATGGATTCAATCGCCCCCACCACCACACCAACCGCAAGTTGAATGAGTTCCACGATCTCTTCCCCAGCCTGTTCCCGCAGCGGCCGGCGAATGTTCTGTTCGATCCGCATCACCGCCGCGGGCAGCCCAAGCATGACCAGCCGCCGCTCCAGCATGGCGATCCAGCGCAGGTCCGTTTCAATTCCATCAAGCATCTCCGAATCCGGCCACTCACCCAGCGATGCAATCCCCTTGCTCACTCGCCGTTTGAGCAGATTGAACGCCGCGAGAAGCGCATACGCAACATCCAGGGTCGGGGTCGAAGCGGCCTGAAGTCCCTCTAGAAATCGAATCGCATCTGTCGCGACCCCCATTTCAAATCCAGTCACAACCGACGGAGCCGATAGAATCACCGTCTCCGCATCCGGCCGATCGAACGTCGGCAGTTTCTTGAAGGTCAGCGTGACCGATCGCAACAAATCGCGGCGTCGCCGATTGACCGCCCGATGAATAGTGGGCTTGGTCTTGCCAAGCCGCATCGCCAGTTGCGCCGGCTCCACACCGCGCTGCCATGCCCGGTGAATGAGAATTATCTCACGATCCCGCAGCGGGCCACGCTCCAGAAAAATAGCCTCCCCGGATTCCTCTGCACGACGATCGTGACGCCGCAACAGAAGCCGTATTGTTTCATGCGCCCGCCCATACTGCTCCGCCAACCGCAAAGCAGCCTCATTGAGCGTCAAATACTCCGCCCTGTGCAACTGCCGAGCCTGCTCAATAATCGCGGCCTCAACATCTGGTTCAATCCGTGTGAATCTCGCCGCCTTCTTCAATTGCCCATCGCGCCCGTTCAAAAACCGCTTCAGCGAATCCTCAAAGCAGCCAAGTTTCTTGATGCCATCTGGAAAGACAAAATAGTGACACACCAGTCCCTGCTTGCGATATCGCTGAATGGTCTTGATGGAAGTGTTCAGCCGCTCCGCCAATTCGTCCATCGCAATCATCGGCCGTTCCAATCCATCAACGGACAGATTCAATTCCTCACTTAGCACCTGAACAAACGTCACCAAATCCGGCAGCAACGCCTGACCCACAAGCGTCGTCGGTTCATCGCCGCGGTCTGGCCGGTAGCCCGTGATGCGGTAAATAATGAAATCTTCCGGGTAGTTCTTTTTCGTATCGATATCCGCAATCAGCGCCTCGGCCGCATCCATCTGCCGATGACGCGTTTCCGGCGGCGCGTATTCCAGTTGCCGGTGGAGATCTTCAATTGCGGCAATCTTGAATCGTGCGGTGCGCGGCATGGTGCGATCGATGAATCACGCGTTCCCAATTTCAACAAAACACTTCAAGCGGTCGGCGATGCGGAATCAATCCATGCACATGCGCCTTCTCAAAAAACAACTCTAATCCCGCCCGCCGTCGCTCCGTGAACTCATACGCAATATGCTGTTTCAGATAATCGCGAGCCAGATCATTGGGCCACTTGCGCGGCCCGGCCTTGTGATGAATCATCAAATCGATCCGCTGGAGGTTATGCCGACGCTGGTGATCCAATATCGCGTTGGCCGCACACATCGCCTCACGATCAGCATCCTGCCTCGCCATCCAAAGCGCAAAGACAAATGGCAAGCCGGTGTATCGCACCCACTCGGCGCCAAGATCAAGTTGGTGCGGATACCGAACCGCCGGCGGCGAATCCGTGACCACCTTGTCCCCAATCAGCAACATCGTTTCGGGCCAATCGATCGGCTTGTTCCCCGCCACGTGTTCTCTTGCATCGTAATCAATCAACTCCGGCTCAATCCCATGCACTTCTTTGAGCAGAATCCGCAACAGCGCAATCGAAGTGTGACTGTCCGTATCACAATAAACGCGGCGAATTTCCTTGATCGGATGCGCCGAATACAGCCGCACCGTCAGCGTCGGGCCGTCACATCCAAGCAATCCCGCAGGCAATATTGCCAGCGGATCGGGCGACCTTTGGTAGTCGATTGATGAGCACAAAGCCACATCAACCGCCCCGCTGGTCAATTGATCCAGCAGCAGGCTCGGCACCGACTGCAGCAAAACCACATCCGTCAGCCTCTCCAATCCATCGATCAGCGGCAGCGTATTGAGGAAACTCACTACTCCCAGCCGGATCGGGCGGACCGCAACGGACACAGGCGATGTTTTCACGGCACTCATGGAGATTGATGGTAATCGCGCCGAGCACGTTTGTCCGCAAAATTGCTTGGCCCACGCCATTCACCAAAAGCACCGTCGGCCCGTGCTCTTTCAAAGCGCGGGCCGCACGGTTGACGGACGGGTGGTCTGGTTCAGCATGCCGCGGCCAGGATCAACGATCGGGCGTTCCTGCGACAGGCGGGAAATGCAAAGTTCGGGAGAGTCACTCTTCCAAGTGGGTCGGCCGTTTCCGTTTCCGGCGGGCGGACCCTCGTAGTTTTTTTGGCTTCCCGAACTTTGCGATCCTCGCCGCATTGTTTATCGGCTCACCAGTAGATTCGCTTGAGAACCCCTGCGGGTTGCGGGACCTGCGAGATTATCGGATGCCCCGCCTCTTCTATCTCCAGCAATCGCTGC
Organism: uncultured Isosphaeraceae bacterium; assembly: GCA_964634655.1. Taxonomy (GTDB): domain Bacteria; phylum Planctomycetota; class Phycisphaerae; order Phycisphaerales; family SM1A02; genus CAZWJR01. The sequence goes on from CAZWJR010000011.1 coordinate 24,963, forward strand.
ATCCAATTCAATCGTGCCGAACATTTACAGCGGCAAGCCATGGCGAAACCAGATACAAAAAGAAAACGAGGCAGGAAATTTCCTGCCTCGCAATTGCTTCCGTAAATGGTCCACCCATCAGGCGCGACGTCGGCGCGTCGGCATCAGCAATCCAATTGCTATCGTGCTCAAGAATGTTGGCCCGGGGACCGTCGGAACTCCCGGCACCTTGTCGGATCCACCATTGTTGAATCCCTTGAACCGAACAAGAAAGTCGTATTGAAAAGGACCGTTGAGAAAACTGCTGGCCGTCAACGAGGCCGCATCACTTGCCGAGACCTTGAATGTGAACGACCCCGTCGCCCCAACCTGGATACCCGCATTCGGGCTGCCGCCGCCCAGCCAGTTCCCACCCAGCGCCGCGCCCGCATCATACGGTGAGCCATACGGCGCGCCGTTCTGACCCGCCGCATTCTGGAACGGATGCGTGCCGGAAACAAGCGTCGCCGATGCATTCGCATCGCTGCTGTCAATGTTGAAAATCACGCCGGTGATCAACCCGCCGTTGGCAACCGGGCTGGTGTTGGTCAGCGTGATGACCAGGCTCCAGGAACTCAGCGTAATGCTGTACTCGTAATTGAGTGAACCGGTGTACGTTCCCAGTTGCTCCGTGCTCGCCGCTGTGTTCGAGACGATGCCGATCATGTCCGCTTGAACGGCTGAACTAAAACCAATGGATGCAGCGATAGCGGCAAATCCCAACGTCCTCGACGAGCGGAGGACTCCCAAAAGTGATTGCAAAATCATGGTTTTCTCTCTTCTCCAAAGTGCGGATTTCCGCAGCCCGCAGGGTCGCGGATTGCTGGCTTCCGAATCAAGTCTGAACCCAATCAACGGTCAGTCAAGCCGCCGGAAGAACATTCGCCGCAATGCTCGCGACAGTTCCAATTTGTGAAAATGGGGTAGCAGGTTATCGCCCCAATGCTGGGAGACGTCGCCTCTAACCAGCGATTGCCGCGGCCGATGTGCCGCGATCCATCCCCACCGCCGGTGCCAAGTACACCCGCTTCAATCGTGGGTTAAGTCGGCACAGCATCTCATGCGGAATCGTCCCCGCCATCCTCGCCAGCGTCGGCAGATGATTCGGCGACGTTCCATCAGGCGATATCAATTCCACCGCTGTTCCCACCGTAACCTCACCGCCACTCGCCACAACATCCGTCAAATCAACCGTGATCTGGTCCATATTCACCGCACCAACAACAGGCACAAACTGCGGCGAAGCATTTTCACCCCGCGCCAATATTCCCACCGACGCACCCTTTGGTTTTTCATCGCGCGCCCCCAACCCCGTTGGATACCCATCCGCGTATCCAACAGGAATCAACCCAATCACGCTCGGCCGTTTCGCCGTCCAGCCAGATCCGTATCCCACCGGCGTGCCCGCATCAATTTTCTTCACCTGAACCAATCGACTCTTCCACGTCACGATCGGCCGCAACTGCTGCGCCGCAGAAATAATCTCACCGCCATTCATCCATTCCAGACCATAACCCGCCCACGCCAACCCAAACCGCACCATCGTCTTGTGATATTTCTTATGCCTTAGCGCTGCGAACGAACTCGCAACATGAATGCTGCAATCCTTGGGAATGTCCGCGCTGTTCGCCGCAATGAACGAATCAAAATTCGCCATCTGCTCATTCGTGAATTCCACATCCGAATCCGCGCTCGCAAAATGCGTAAAAATCCCCGTCAGTTGCAAACGACGATTTGAAGCAATCCGTTTGAGAATGGATGGCGCATCTTCCAAACTGCATCCGCCCCGGCTCAATCCCGTGTCAATCTCCAGATGCACCGCAATCGTCACCCCGTAACGTTCAGTTATGGCAACCAGATCTCCAACATGATCCATGTCGTGAACAGTCAGTTGCAGACGGTCCGCAATCAATCCGCGATACAGCTCATCCACCCGCGCGATTTCTCGCACCGGCATCAGCGTCAGAACCCGGCAACCGATCGCCGCACGAAACAACTCCGCCGCCTGATCCGGCGTGTACACTGCAAGCAAATCCGCCCCGTCATACGCCAATCGCTTCGCCACCCGAGATGCCCCAAGCCCGTACGCATCCGCCTTCACTATCGGACACAATCCGCACTTCGGCCCCACGATCCCGCGCAACACCCGCATGTTGTGGTCCAGATCGGACAGGTTCACTTCAACAACGCTGATGTCTCGCATGGAAGCCTTCGAAAGTGTCGCGTGCCGCTCAAACCAACGCTCCGAGTTGTATCGTCACATCTCCGATCCTACCATGAAGCCGAAGGCTGACCTCCGGCAGCCTGAAAGCCTCTCCCATTATGAGTGATATTTTCGATACGCAATTGACCTTTGCAGACCTCGGCCTCAAACCCGACCTGCTGGATGCCATCACCAAGCATGGCTTTATCCATCCCACCATCGTCCAGGCCAAGTTGATTCCCCAAGCCCTCGCCGGCAAAGACGTCCTCGGTCAATCCAAAACCGGCACCGGCAAGACCGCCGCCTTCGCCCTCCCCTTGCTCCAAATGGTTTCAGAGCAGGATCACTTCGCTGCCTTGATCCTCGTTCCCACCCGGGAACTCGCCATTCAGGTTACCCACGAAATTCGCGAACTTGGCCGCTTTACAAATCTCAAAACCGTCGCCGTCTATGGCGGCCAGAAAATGAGCGTCCAAATAGCCAAACTTCAGAAAGACCCCAACATCATCGTCGGCACTCCCGGCCGCGTGATGGATATGCACGGCCGCGGCCTGCTCCCCTACGACAAAGTTCGCATCGCCATTCTCGATGAAGTGGACCGCATGCTCGACATCGGCTTCCGCGAAGACATTCGCAAAATCATGGGCACGATGCGCCACACGCATCAAACCATTTTCGTCTCCGCCACTATCTCACCGGAGATCGAAAAACTCGCCCGCCAGTACATGCGTGATCCGCAGCGGCTGGATATCGCACACTCCAAAAGCCTCACCGTCTCGCAGGTCAAACAGTTGTACTTTGCTGTGCAGCCCTGGGATAAAAACCGCCTCCTCGTTCACCTGCTCACCCACGAAACTCCAGCACTCACGCTCGTCTTCTGCCGCACAAAACACACCGTCGATGCCCTCACCGAATACCTCAATCGCCACAAGATCGATGCCAACGCCATGCACGGCGATATGTACCAGGCAAAACGCAACAAGGTCATGCAGAAACTCCGAGACGGCGAACTAAGCGTCCTCGTCGCCAGCGATCTCGCCGCCCGTGGCTTGGATGTCGATGACATTTCCCACGTCATCAATTACGACCTCCCAGACGATCCGGAAGTCTACGTTCATCGCATCGGCCGCACCGCTCGCGCCGGCAAGGATGGCATCGCATGGTCGTTCGTAACACCGGATCAAGGCGAATTGCTCACCTCCATCGAGCAACTCACCAACGTGGAAATCCCGCTGCAATCATTCTCTGATTTCCAGCCCGGTCCGGTTCCGCCGGATATCGAAGCCGCCCGTCAGCGCGCTGCCGAACGTGCCGAACGTGTCCGCACAGAACAAAGCCGCATTCCCGCACCGCCCCCCGCTTCTGTTGGCATCCTGGATGCAAGCAAGTACCCCGGCGGACTTGTCCCCTCGGCACGGCCAACACGCAGCCTCGGCGGCAAAGTCCGCACCCGTCGCGGAAAATAACTTCCGTGCCCTCCATTCGCGTTCATCCTGAAGTCGCCTCCGCGCTCGCAGCCGGCACTCCCGTCGTCGCTCTGGAAAGCGCCGCCATCACCTCCGGCCTGCCCCGGTCCCCGCTTCCCGCCACCGCACGATTTCGCACCGAAGGTTGGAACCTCTCCCATCCAACCAATCTCGAACTCGGCCGGGCAATGGAACGTGCCGTTCGCCAGGCCAACGCCGTTCCCGCCACCATCGCCATCATCAAAGGCAATCTGTGCATAGGTTTGGATGATGATGAGCTCGTCTCACTAGCCACTGAAACTCACGCCGCCAAAGCCTCCGTCACCGATCTCGCCTACATCATGGCCGCCGGAACCAACGCCTTCGCCGGCGCCACCGTCTCCGCCACCCTAGCCGCGTGTGCTCTCACTCAATCCAAAATCCAAAATCCAAAATCCAAAATTCGCGCCTTCGCCAC
>CAZWJR010000012.1:0-27349 GCA_964634655.1 uncultured Isosphaeraceae bacterium
TTCCAAAAAAACGCCCCTGGCGCTATCAAAAACGCCACTCGAACGAGTCAAAAAAGGATCCAATTGAAGCCCCAACGGCGCGCGCAAACTACACCACCCCACACCAAAAACCACCCCGTCCCCTCAATCCAAAATCCAAAATTGAAAATCCGAAATCACCCCGCCTCACCCTCTCCACATCACCTCTTCACCTGTTCACCTCCTCACCTCTTCTTTCTCCAAAACCCCACTTTCTGCAATCAAAATCCCGTTTTCAACGATTGTTCCCATAGTTCTCCCGATTCCCCCCGCTGACCGGATTACAATCACTTTTCACCATCGCTCAAACCCAGCCAGCCCATCGCCCCACCCCCCTATCCCATGACCACAACACAAGCCAACCCCAGCCGCACCGCCCCCTCGCCACGCACCCGGCCACGCACCCGGCCGCGCATCAAGACCGGCCAGATCACCCTCATCGCCATTGCCATCGTGGCGCTACTCATCCTTGTGGCGGTTGTGGGCCTGGCGTTTCGCGGCAGCGGCCGGGCGGCCGGCAGCACGCAATCCGACTCCACGCGCGTTCGCAAGGGCACCTTTGATATCGCCATCCCTGTCTCCGGCGAACTTGCGGCCCTCAAGCAGATTGAAATCCGCAACAGCCTCGACAGCCGGGCCATCATCACGGAGATCGTGCCGGAAGGCACCTCTGTCAAGGCTGGCGACACGGTTCTGCGTCTCAACGATGAAGACCTGCGCAACCGTCTGCGTGATGCACAGGACAAAGTCAACGTTTCGGAATCTTCCCTTATCGCAGCGCAGGCCAAACTGGATATTCAATTCAAGACCCGCGATCTGGCAGTGCAACTGGCGGAACTTGCGCTCAAGGCCTGGGAAGACGGCGAGGCCAAGACCAAACTGGGCGAATTGAAACTTGCCGTGGAAACCGCGGACAAGGAATACACCCGCCTCAAGGACCGCTACGAGCAATCCACCCAACTGGTCAAGAGCAAATACATCAGCGAAGACGAATGCAAGAAGGATGAAATCGCCAAGATGAAGGCCGAGTTCGATCTCACCAAGGCCAAGAACAGCCTGATGGTGTATGAATCGTATCAATCCGTGCAGGACCGCAAGCAGAAGGAATCTGATGTGGAACAGGCCCGGATTGAAAAGGATGCGGAAGTCCGCAGCGCGACCAGCGATGTGGAGAGCAAGCAGTTTCAACTTGATAGCGCCAAGGAAAAACTCACGGAACTTCAGCAGCAACTCACCTACTGCACCGTAACCGCACCCGCGCCCGGCCTGGTGGTGTACACCGCTTCCACCCAGACCGGCGGCATGGGCCGCAACGAAGGCCGCCCGCCGGTGGTCGGGACCGAACTCACCCGCAATGAATCCGTCATCATCCTTCCGGATACTTCCAACATGGTGGCTGCGGTCAAAATCAGCGAAGCGCTCGTTGGCCAGATCCAGGCCGGCCAGCGCGCCAACGTCTTCTGCGACGCCATGCCCGACAAGCCCCTGACCGGTGAGATCTTGAGCGTCGGCGTGATGGCCGAGGGCGGCGGGTGGCGCGATCCCAATCGCCGCGATTACACCGTGCGCATCAAACTGACGGACATCGGCGACGCAGCCCTCAAACCCTCCATGCGCTGCAAGGCAAACATCTACGTCGGCCGGGTCAGCGATGCGCTGCACATCCCGATTCAGGCGGTGTTCCGGCGCGGCGTGATTACCTACGTGTACGTGCCGCAAGGCGCGGGCTACGCCCAGCGCAAGGTTGTCACCGGCCGCGCTTCAGAGTTGTATATCGAGATTCTCGAAGGCCTCACGGAAGGCGAAACAGTTCTGTTGCGCCAGCCGGAACCCGATGAGATCGTTTCTCGTTTGCCGATCCCCAAGGAAGAACAGAAAGAAGAAATGCCAACCAACGAGGCGCCGATGCCCACAGCCGGCGGCGGACCGGGCGGAGCCGGCGCACCCGCAATGGGCGCTGAAGGTGGCGCACCAAGAATGGGCGGCGAAGGCGGCGCACCCAACGGCAACGGCGGCCGAAGGGGAAATCGCGGCGGCGGGAATGGTGGCGGCGGTCCAGGCATGGGCGGCGGTGGCGCTCCCGGAATGGGTGGCGGTGGTAGTGGTGGCGGCGGAGGCACACGCCCCGAAGGCGGCACGAAATCCGCACCGACGGGTGGCAAGAATTAGGTCCGCAATTACGAGCCGTGCATCGCTCACTTCGTAGAATGATGGCGTGACGAAACGCCGGGTTTTCAAAATTGTCGGGTTGTTGTTGCTGGGCGCGATCGTGAATGTCGCGGTGGCGTGGGGGTGTGCAGTGCTGATCGATGCGACACATACGAATGCAGATGCACAGGATGTCTTGAGTTCCCCGAACGGGGATTGGCACTTGCAGATCTTCCAAAGAGTTGGCTCACTGCTCTACGTTTGTTACAGAGAGGGCGGCGAACATGCGAACGATCGCGAACTGGGTCGCGCGCCAAAGGGCCTTCTCCCCGAATGGTGTGATCAGCCATTTGCATCTCTCATCGAAACGGGGTCAGCAGTTTTCGAGACCCAAACCGTCGATGCCCGAGGCCTGCCGTTGCCTTGCATGTGGAGTGAGCGAATCCGTTGGGCACAAGTTGGAATGGTAATATCGGAAGAAATAAACGGCGGTGTTTCCGTCAAGGCTCCATCCAGAATTCAGGGCACGTTTGTTATTGCCGAAGATGCGCGTGTGATCCCTCTGCGTCTCATCTTGCCATACTTCGTCCTCAACACGATTACATACGCGACGATTCTCTGGCTGCTCTTCGCCGTTCACGGCGTTGTGCGCCGCCGCACCCGCTCCAAGCACGGCCAGTGCCCGACATGCGGCTATCCGGTTGGCACAAACGAAGTCTGCACTGAATGCGGCAAGCGCTTGCCTACGCGCGCGGCTCGTTGACCCCCTCACGACGGCAACGATTTCAACTCCGGCGAGACGATCGGCCTTATCTCAATCTCAATCGGGTTCGGCGATTCGATCTCGGCATCGGTCGTGGCGTGCAGGTCCTTGAGTTTGCGGGCGCTGGGCAGCACACGGCCTTCCAGTGAACCGATCGCTTTGTTGTAAGCGCCGGCGGTGGAGTTGATACCGCGGCCGACGCTTTCCAGATTGTCCACGAACGTGCTTAGCCGGGCGTACAGTTCCTGCCCGGTCTGGGAAATCTCGCGTGCGTTGGCGGCGACGTCTTCCTGCTGCCAGCCATAGGCAACCGCCCGCAACAGCGCGACCAGCAGCGTGGGAGTGGCGATGAGCACGTGATTGCGCATCGCATCGGCTTGCAACTGCGGCTTGGTTTCCAGCGCGGCGATCAACGCGGATTCCAGCGGCATGAACAGCACGACGACCTTGGGTGTGCGGCCCGCGCAATCCAACTGCCAGTAGCCCTTGGCCGCGAGTTTGGTGCAGTGATCCTCCACCTGCCGTGCGTGGCGAGCCAGCAGCGCGGAGCGATCGGTTTCTGATTCGATGGCGTCCAGATAGGCATCGAGGGCGACTTTTGCATCCACCATGATGACACCGCCGCCGGGCAATTTGACGACCATGTCCGGCCGCTGCGTGCCGTCCTGACCATCCATGGAAACCTGCTCGTTGAAATCGCAGTGCTCGGTCATGCCGGCCATTTCGACGGCGTTGCGCAATTGCATTTCACCCCAACGACCGCGCTGTTCGGGCCGGCGGAGGGCTTTCACAAGTTTGCCGGTCTCGCCGCTTAGTTTTTCATGCGATTGCGCGATGACCTTGATCTGCTCATCCAGCCGCACGTAGGCGGTCTCTCGCTTTTTCTCGATCTCCCCCACCGCGAGGTTTTGTTTTTCCAGTAATTCGCGGATCGGTTTGATGAGGTTGTCGATGGCCTGCTGTTTTTTCTCGACGTCGCCGGAGGCTTCCTTCATGAGTTTGGCGAAGGTCTGGGTGGCGAGTTCGATGAACTGGGCGTTGTTGTCGCGCAGGGCCTTGCCGCCGACGCTGGCGAACGTGTCGGTGAGTTTTTTCTCGGCTTCATCGAGAAGGCGTTTTTGTTCTGCGAATTGGGCGTGGGTGGCTTTGAGTTGCTGTTCAATGACGGCGGCTTGTTTTTCCGCCGCTTCGCGCTTGCCTTCGGCGATCTGCACGGCGTCGCGCAGCGATTTGATTTCGAGCAGCAATTGCTGGGCCTGGCCGGTGGTTGCTTCGGCCCGTGCCCGCAGGTTGGCCATTTCGGTTTGGGATTCGGCCCTTTTGGAGAGGGAGCGGAGCAGGATTGCGGCTGCGCCGATGGCCGCGCCCGCCAGAAGCCCGATGATGCCGAATGCCCATTCCATGATGGACCATGATAATGCGGGTTCGGGCGAATGGCTGCATAATTCCCCAGTTGCCGACCATGAAGATCATTTGCGCCCCGGACAAGTTCAAGGGAACACTGACGGCTGCGGAGGCGGCGGCAGCGATGGCGCGCGGCATTGCACGGGCTGATCGTGCCATTGAGATCGATATCTGCCCGATCGGCGATGGCGGCGAGGGCACGCTGGATGCACTGGTCGCGGCGATGAATGCAACCATTCACGCCGCAACGGTTTGCGGACCGTTGGGAGAACCGGTGAAGGCACGTTACGGAATGACCGCTGATGGAATGGTTGCGATTATCGAATTGGCGCAGGCTTCAGGGCTGACGCTCGTGCCTGTGGATCGGCGCGATCCGACAAAGTCCACGTCGTTCGGCACGGGAGAATTGATGCGGTCTGCCATTATCGCCGGTTGCAGGACCATCATCGTTTGTCTCGGCGGCAGTGCGACCATAGATGGCGGCACTGGCATCGCGCAGGCTTTGGGTGCGAAATTTTGGGATGAAGCCGGCCGTTTGATTGAGCCCCCGGAAATGATGACCGGCGGGATGCTGAAGCGAATCGCACGGTTTGTACGACCCGTGTTGCCTGGCCTACAGATTCGGGTTGCCTGTGATGTTACGAATCCATTATGCGGCCCCAATGGTGCGGCGGCGGTGTACGGCCCGCAGAAAGGCGCGACGGCGCAACAGGTGCGCGAACTGGATGAAGGTTTGGCGCATCTGGCGAAAATTGTGGGTGGCGATGCGAGCATGCCGGGCACCGGCGCGGCTGGGGGTGCGGGTTTCGGGCTCATGGCGATGTGCGGCGGGCAACTGCATCGCGGCATCGATCTGGTTCTTGACGCTGTCGGTTTCTATGAGCGTTGCCGAGGCGCTGATCTCGTCCTCACCGGCGAGGGGCAACTGGATCGTCAATCGCTCCACGGCAAGGCGTGCATGGGTGTCGCGACAGCCGCTGCAAAACATGGTGTGCCAACCATCGCCATCGTCGGCTCAACCGGTGAAGGCGCGGAGGATTGCACCGATCCTAAGAAAGGCGGCCTGCTGAAACGTTACGTAAGTTTGACCGATCGATTCAGCCTCCATCGCGCGCTCCACGAACCCGCAGCACTCGTCGAACAAGTCGCATGCGAAATTGCGGCTCGTGCGAGTTAGCACGCCCATCGACTAGCCTCATTGAGGCCGCGGCCGCGGCGTAACTCCACTGTTGCGCTGCCACTGTTCAAAATCCCGCTCCAGCTTGACGCCGGGACGGATGTTAATTTCCTCACCAGCGACGCCTGACAATGTGATGGCTTTTGGATCGACTTCGCTCGCATTCAGCCACTGCTTGAGATAATTCTCATCCTTGCCGTCGTTTAGATCGACCAAGACTCTGAGAATCTGAGTTTCGTAGCGAAGAGCGGGGTTCAGATCAATCGTATCCATCCATTTAAGGCCGCTGTAGGATTGTCGATTCAAAGACCAATCATTTACGATCGCATCGTCTTGAGGAATTACCGCGACGTGCCCCTCGCCATCAAATGCCAATTCTACCGCTGGCCAACTCCACCTGCCGGGTTGGTTCAAACTTTCTGCCGGAGATGCAGTAAGTTGCAGGCGTGCCAAGGGTTTGGCTTGCCTAATCGCATCGGGCAGTAGCAGTCGCATTTGAACGGGCGTTGTTTGCTCCGGGACATCATGCCATTTGACGACCTCTGTTTCGGACCGACCGGGCGACACTGTCACGCTACGATTGTGTTGTGCTCCATGGCGATCAATTGACAAGCGATAGATTCCTGGGCGCATGGGACCGAAGGATGCCTGACCTTCAGCGTTCGTTTTCCCCTCCATAGATTGCTTTCCTCCCGGATTGAACGGCTCGCCAGTCAGAATAATGGATTGATCTGCCATCCCGCGCACGCCATCGGCTTCCCATACCTGCACATGAAGTGTTGGCCAATTGAATGATGCCGCTGCATCCGCAGACTCGCGCGGCGACGCCCCGGCCGCCGCTTCCAGCCGTGCAATCAGCGCGTCCTGCATGCGCTGGTTCTGCCGCATTGAAGTAATGACAACAATGCAGAGCACTCCAACCGCGGCCACCATCACTAGTTGTGAGACGAAAATCATTCGCTGGTTCATGAGTTGTTCCTTCATGGCGTCGAGCCAGAGTTGGCGAGCGAGGCGCTGCGGGTTGCCAAAGCGTTTGAGCACGGAAGCGCGGGCCTGATTAAGGTCTTCCGTGCGGCGAGTTTCATGCTGCAGCGCGCAATCCAAGTGATCTGCAAGTTCATCGCGAATGTCGCGACGAAGACTGGCCGGTTCACCATCGTGCGGCGGCGGGAAATGGGCGGCAATGTCATCAAGCCAAGGCATGATTGCTCCCGAGCACGCCATTCACGCCGGTGGCAAATTGCTGCCACTGTTCGCGCTTGATGTGCAACGCTTCGCGTCCCTTTGGAGTGAGGCGGTAGTACTTTCGCCGCCGGCCCTCTTCACTTTCAATCCAGTACGATCGCAGCAGTTTTTGTCGCTCCAACCGGTGCAGCGCTGGATAGAGACTACCTTCCTTGAGAGCGAAGTAGTCGCCGGATTGGCTCATTACGGTCTGGGCAATTTGATATCCATAGCTGTCGCCACGCGCGACTACATCAAGGATGAGCATGTCAACAGCGCCGGTGAGCAATCGAGAATCCATGCGGGAGCTCCATACAAAGACAATCTATGGACCATAGCATAGGCAGTCTTTGTATGAAGTCAAACGGCGACGATAGAGGGATATTGCACTATGGCACAACATTGCCGGGCATGCAGGAAACCAGGGGCTCCAGGGTGTTCGCTGGATGCCCGCGTGCGCGGGCATGACGGATTAGAGCAACACTTCCTGCCCCGCTGCGATTGCTTTTGGCAATCCGGCCTTCGCTAAATCCTCCGCCTCCATTGCCGTCATGGCGCTAATTTCAATTTTCGCGTTCACATGGCCATCAACTTTTGGCACGGCGACTCCCCGACTGGCGAGCCACCCGCCGTGGCGATCGGATTGCGTCTGGTGCGAAGTGGCGGGTGAATCCGCACCGGTGGCATTCTTGATGGGCGCGAATTCCTCCACGCGGCTGGTTTCCAGCACGATCGAACGCTCTGCCAGTGGAATGGCATCGAATACGAACGCTTCCAATTTCACGGCGTTTGGCTGGGTGGGCTCCACATCCTTGCCGGTGGTCGTATCAACGAACGGCACTTTTTTATCCGCCCGGTGATAAGGCAGCGCGAAGTGATGACTTTCTGCGGTGAGTTTCTGGACAAACTTCACGCCGATGAGGTGCACTGCGATGTTGCCTGCGTTGAAGCGCAGGCGGCCGCGATCGTCCTTCTGGTTCGTCAACTCCGCAGGCAGATCGGAATACTCGATAACGATGGTCTTGGCATTTTCGCCGGAACCAGCCCGACAGAACACGCCGACTTTTTCTTCGGCTGAAGCCTTGGCGACCATTTTGCTGGAGAACTCCGCGGAACTGTCCGGTGCGGCGTGATGCAGGCCGATGAACAGCGGATCAATGCATCGAACGAGCGGATTGTCCACCTGAAAATAACTGATGTGGGCGATGCCGCGCGCGATCATGTCATCAATTGCGCCGGATTCCCGCAGTGCCTTTATGGAGCCACCATGGCCATCGGGGTTGACGGCGATCTGGTGCTTTTCCGCCAGCAGAAGTTTGCCGGTGGCAGTTTCTATAGAAGGAAGCACGCCTTGCGGGAACATGAAGACATCGCGGCGATTGAGGCCGAAGTAATTGTTGTCCGCAAAAAACGCGCGGGTATCTGCATCGTTGATGGGACTGGTCATGATGTACCAGGGAATCCCACCCCGGCCCGCCCCGCCCCCACTGGATTTGCCAGACCCGCCGCCACTGTTCAATCCGTATTTTCGCGCGGTCGCCAGAATCTGCTCTGCGAAAATGCGGAAGAGCGGTTTGCCGGTGACGACCGTTGCGGGAAATGTGCCCTTGGGACCTTCCCAGCCAAGGCGGGTGCCCTGCCCGCCGGCCACTGTGAACGCTGCGATTTTGCCGGTGGAAATGAGTTCCCCGCCGATTTTGCGGTAACGGGCTGCGTCGTAGGCTGAAGCGGAGTCCGTGGAGTTGGCGGGGTAATACCTTGCCGGTTGCAGATCGTTGGGCAGATCCAATCGCGGTTTGTTCTTTACATAACGATCTATCAATACATCGAGTTCAGCGAAGTCGATGTGGCGAATCTGCTCCAGCAGTTGTGCCTGCTGCGATGTATTCAACTGGTCATAAAACGCAAGCACCTGGGACTGGTTATGGGTCTGAAGCGTGGCGCGGATTGAGTCAAGAGATTTTTGCATGGGCGAAGGTGGCTGGATCATACCGCGTCCGGCTGAAAATTTGCCTAACCGATGCAGGTGATACGGATGCGCCGCGCGGCGTGATTATCCTGGCCCGGCGGCGGGAATTGAATGTGATAGTTGTTCCATGGTTGCGTTTGCACTTCAAGGATTCTCATGCGCGGGCTATTGAACGGGCTCCTTGCAATTACATGCCTGGCGCTGCTCGCGGGAGCGGCGTGGCAGGGCCGCGCTGTTTTTGAAAGCCATCGCCAACAGGAAACCGCCCGGGCGGAGTTGCATCGCTTTCAACAGCAGATCGCATTGCACACGGCGATCGGTCCCTACGAGCACGGTAAGACCTTGTTTCCTGTCACAATTGATCCGCAGTGGTTCAACGGCAACCTGCCGGAGAATCCATTGTTGGATGACACCCATCCGTGGCTGGAGATCGCTGCGGCGACCGACCGATCGGCTCATCCGCGCGAGTTGGTGGCTGATGACTGCGGTCTTGCCAAGTTCTGGTATTGCCCGGCCACTGGTATGGTTCGGGCGCGGGTGCCGGCCCAGATCAGCGATGCAGCGACCATTGAGTTGTACAACTCTGTCAACGAAAGTTCCGTGACGGATATGACGGGTGCCGAATCGCCGCAGCGTTGAGGTCAACCCAAGCCGAATGATTGTTCGACGGTGTATCGACCGGGGGCCTTGCCATGGAGCCAGACCGCCGCACGGAGGGCTCCGCGTGCAAAAAGGTCCCGACTGGTGGCGGAATGCAAAATTTCCAAATTTTCTTCGGGACCCGAAAAGATGATGGTGTGGCGGCCAATGGTGTCGCCCTGGCGGATGCTTTTGATGCGTTCGAGAGGGAGTTCGACGCCGGTTTTTTGGCGCAAAGCATCGCGCAAACGCAACGCCGTGCCGCTGGGTGCATCGCGTTTTGCTGCATGATGATCATCGATCAATTGAATGTCAAAATCATTTCCCAGGAGCCGCGCCGCTTCGGCGGCGAGATGCGCCAGGACCGCCACGCCCAGTGACGTGTTGGGAGCGATCATCACGGGAATTGATCGGGCTGCAAGGCCCGAAAATTCAACAAAATCCGACGGCAGCCCAGTTGTGCCGATGAGCAGTGCGGCTCTGTGTTTGAGCGCGAGCTCCGTTGCGTGCCGCGCCCCTTGTGTGGATGAAAAATCAATCACGGCATCGATCGATCCGACGGCGATGGCGTCGGCTTGCGCGGCGTCATCGACATCATGAGCAGCGACAACGTTGAAGCGGACATCCTGCCGCGCCAGGTCAACGATGCGCGCGCCCATTTTGCCCCGCGCCCCATGCACCAGAAGTCGGATGGGATGGGATGTGGTCATGGGGTTGGGGGGTGGTTTGAAAAAATTTCTGTCAAGAGACGTTGCATCGTAACCCGATGAAGGTAACAATGTTATGTGCATGGCGGATGTTCCGCCGTGATTGGAATAGCGTCTCCGACACGCTGAACCCTTTTTAGGAGGTCATACCAATGGCCAAGAAGAAACGCGCCGCGAAGAAGGCTGGCAAGAAGAAAGCCAAGAAGAAGGCTCGCCGCAAGTCGAAGAAGATGTAACCAGAACGCGGCGAGCGGCCTTGATGCTGCTCGTTGCCTTTGGATCATCCAATCGCAAACAAACTCAGCAGGGTCGGCAACACATGCCGGCCCTGCGGCTTTTTTGGAACACACCCATGCATCCGGCGGGGGAAATCCCGGCCTTTGGCCCCTTCGACTTTCCCTGCGTTTTCACTACAATTACGCCCCCATGACTCACGTGATCGCAGAACCCTGCATTGGTACCAAGGACGCCTCCTGTGTTGAGGTGTGCCCGGTTGATTGCATCCATCCGACCAAGGATGAAACTGTTCAGTTTGACCCCGCCGAGATGCTTTACATCGATCCGGAGACGTGCATCGATTGCGGCTTGTGCGTGGATGAGTGCCCGGTGCAGGCCATTTTCCCGGAAGAAGACCTTCCCGAGGAGTGGAACCGGTACATTCAGATCAACGCAGAGTGGTACAAGAAATAGTTGGTTTCATGCCCCTTCCCACGACCGAACCAACCACATCGATTGAAAAAGTTGATCGCGCCGCTGACCTGCCGCATCGGCCGCGAGTGCTGTTGGGCAAAATGGGATTGGATGGTCACGACCGGGGCGTGAAACTTATCGCCCGCGCGCTGCGTGATTCCGGCATTCACGTCATCTACTCCGGACTCTGGCAGACGCCACGGAGCCTGGCCATTAGCGCTCGTGATGAGGACGCAGATTGCATCGCTTGTTCCATGATGAGCAATTCGCATCTGGTGCTGGTGCCGCGACTCATTGAGGAGTGTGCGAAGGTCGGCCGGCCCGACATGGTGGTGAACGTCGGCGGCATTATCCCGCAGGAAGATGTGCAGACACTCATCAGCGGCGGAGTGCACAAGGTGTTTCACACCGGCACAACGATGATCCAGATCGTTGATTCCGTCCGCGAGGCGACCAAGAAATACGAACCGATCAAGAATGGCAATCCGATGGCGGCACTGGCGCGCGACATCAGCATGGTGCATGCCAGCGGTGGCTTGACGCAACCTTCTTCCAAAGGGAAGGGTGGCAAGCGTCCGGCGCAGGTCATTGGCATTACCGGCTCACCGGGAGCGGGGAAATCCACTCTGGTGGCGGCGATGGCGACGGAAATCGTCCGCCGTGGGCAGAAACTGGCGGTCGTCGCCTTTGACCCTATGTCACCCATTACCTCCGGCGCTCTGCTGGGTGATCGGCTGCGTGTGGATTTCAACAACGTTGATGAGAACGTCTTCTATCGCAGTTTGGCGATTGTGGGTGAGGATTACTCCAGCCTGCCGGCGATTGTCGACCTTATCGGCGGGGCGGGATTTGACCGGCTCATTATTGAAACGGTCGGAGCCGGGCAGAACGATGTGGCGATCCGCAAGCATGTCGATCGCACCGCGGTGGTGGTTGTTCCGGGGATGGGGGATTCTGTGCAAATGGATAAGGCGGGAATACTGGAAATCGCTGATGTGTTTGTAGTCAATAAGGCGGACTTCCCCGGCGAGAACAAACTGGTACGGGAGTTGAAAGATGTGGCGTCGCGGCGACCGATCTTTGAGACGATCGCCACGCAGGGGCAAGGGGTGGTGGAACTGCTGGACGGGCTGTTTGAGGCGTAGAATCGCATCGTAATGGAACGATTTCATGTTCCGGTTGACAGGACATTGATTGGCATATTTCTGAAAGGATCACTTATGGCCGCTGCCTGGCGCACACTCGCATTTGCATCTTTGGTTCTCTGCGTTTGCCTTTCTTCATTTGCAGATGATGTTCGGCCTGCCGAGGCCATTCTCGCAGACATCGAGAGACTGCCGTATCCGTCTCCGGACAAGGCCAGAGCGCAGGACCCAGGGTACGCGATCCAATATCAGGAAGAGCGTGCGAAGGTTGATATGAAGAAGAATGAATTGATCCTGGAGTTGTACAATTCGTATCCCAAGCATGAGAAAGCGGTGGAGTTGATGCCTGTTCGTTGGAACATGCTGATCGACAACCCGTCCATGTCCAAGAAGGTCGAAGCGGAGATCGACGCGGCGATCAAGGCTGATCCAGCCAGCACACTTGCGGTGGAGGGCCTTGCCATTCGGACTCAATCCCGGGTGTACAAGAGAATCTTTATTGAAAAACCCGCCGACCTTGCCGGCGCCCTGGAGGCCATCAACGAGTTTGCCAAATTGGCGCCAAAGGACGAGCGGGCTGCTCGATGGCTCGGCTTACTTTCTGATGCACATCCAGAGGGTTCGGCGGAACGAGCCGCAGTCAACGAACGACTTCAAAAGGACTATCCCAAGAGCAGTGTTGCACGATACGCGGCCGGCAAGCAGCGTCAGATCGACGCACTTGGCAAGCCATTTGTATTGAAGTTTCAGAACGCAATCAACGGTGAAACCGTGGATATGAATAACCTGCGAGGCCAGGTTGTGGTGATCGATTTTTGGGCAACGTGGTGTGGCCCGTGCGTCAGGGACATTCCGAGAATGAAGGATCTGTACACCCAGTATCACGAAAAAGGTGTGGAGTTCATCGGTGTGAGCCTGGATCAACCTGTGGAGAAGGGTGGCTTGGATGCCCTCAAAGCCTATGTGAAAAGCAATCAAATTCCCTGGCCGCAGTACTATCAAGGGCATTACTGGACGAGCGATTTCTCCAGCGATTGGGGAATCAACAACATACCCGCGGTGTTTGTTGTGGATAAACACGGCAACCTGCGACACGTAAGAGCCCGTGGCCAGTTGGAACAATTGATTCCGCAATACCTGGCCGAATGACCGCGATCGAACTGCGCCAACTCACCCGCCGTTACGGTCGGCGTGTCGGCGTGGAATCGCTGAACTTGCGCGTTCAGGAAGGCACGGTCTTTGGATTCCTTGGCCCCAACGGCGCGGGAAAGAGCACAACGATTCGTGTTCTTCTTGGCCTGCTTCGCCCCAATGCAGGGTTCGCCACCGTTTTTGGCTTGGATTGTTGGAAACACAGTGCCCGCATCAAAGCGGACATCGGTTACATGCCTGGTGATTTTCGGTTGTACCCATGGATGACCGGCAAACAGGCGCTGCGCACAGTGGGCATGATCCGTCGCCGGGACATGACCGCGCCCGGCCGCAAACTCGCTGAACAATTTGAATTGGATTTGAACGTGCGCGTCCGCAGCATGTCGCGAGGAATGCGGCAGAAACTTGGTCTTATCCTCGCCATGGCACATGAGCCGCGATTGCTTGTGCTTGATGAACCGACTGGAGCGCTGGACCCCATCATGCAGGAGCGCATGGATCATCACCTGCGTGATCTGGCCCGTCGCGGCCACACCGTTTTCTTTTCCAGTCACACGCTTGGCGAGGTAGAACAATTGTGTGATCGCGTGGCGATTCTGCGTGAGGGCCGCCTTGTCGCTGATGAAACGATCACCGCCATGCGCGAGCGCGCGGCTCGTGAAGTATCAATTCGTTGGAAGTCAGGCACTGCGCCCACTGGGCCACCGCCTGCATTTCTCGATCTGCGGGAACGAACCGATCAGCAATGGACCGCATCCATGAACGGCCCTGTTGCAGCGCTATTGCGATGGCTTCCCTCCGCCGCTGTGGAAGATCTCACCATTGGAAGACCCGATCTGGAAACGCTGTTCCGCAGTTTCTATCGCGACAGTTCTGGGGGCTCCACGTGAATCGCGGCGTCATTCAAAAGGCAATCAATGAGACTTGGATGACTACGCTTTTGGTCAGCGCGGGCATGCTCATCATCGAAATTCTGCTGGCGTTTGTCCTGCCGACAATCGAAAGGCAGTTCCAAGGCATGTTCGCCCAGATGCCGTTCATGCAAACCATGATGAAAGCGTTGCTGGGCACGGATGTTGGGCCTGAATTTGGGATGCAAGGCATACAGGCGTTGGCGTGGGTGCACCCCGTTGTGCTGGCACTGGTCTGGGCACATGGCATCATCATCTCCACGCGCCTGCCGGCCGGCGAAATTGATCGTGGGACCGCCGATGTGTTGTTCGGTCTGCCTGTTTCACGTTGGAACGTGTACGGTTGCGAAGGGGCCGTGTGGCTGATTTCGTTTGCTGTTGTGATGTTGGCCGCGCTGGCAGGGCATCGCATTGGCGGCATCGTGCAGCCAACCGACGCTGCCATCCCCACACTGCGACTTTTCTTTGTGCTTTTGAATCTCTATTGCCTTGGCGTGGCAGTCGGTTCAATTGGTTGGCTGATGTCCGCACTCGGCGATCGGCGCGGCCGGGCCATGGCCGTTGTTTTTGGCATCGTGGTCGCTTCGTTTCTTCTCAATTTCATCGCCCAGTTCTGGGCCCCCGCGGAAAAGGTGATGTTCCTGGGCCTGCTCAATTACTATCGGCCCGCGGAAATCATTCGCACCGGAACATGTCCCGTCAGTGATGCCGCCGTACTTCTTTCGTTTAGTGGCGTTTCGTGGACGATGGGTGGAATGATCCTCTCGCGGCGCGACATTGCCACTGTCTAAAAATCAAGGTTCAACCACCTATCGGCGATCCCGGCCGGAGTCATTTGTAATGTTTTCGTTAAAACATTACACAGTCGCTTTGTGGCCTTTGACTCGATGCGATTCCTGGTCTGAAGGGCATCATGTTGTCTGACGGAACAGGACGTACCTCGACAACGTGAATTTCTACCAAGACTGCCGAATTTATTTGCCGCGCGATGCCGAATTCAACCTGCTGCCGAATCTGAACGGCGCGATCCACGCCGCGACCGCCGAGAGCCCGCCGGCGGCAAGTGAATACCGTAGACCTCTGCCTGATCGCTGCTCACGCACCAGCCCCGCGGTGCGAAGCGCCCGCAGGTGCTGCGAAATCGCCGGTCGAGTAATCCTGAATTCGCCGGTCAACTCGCCTGGCGTGCGATCACGAACACGAAGCAGTTCAAGCATCCGCCGGCGTGTCGGGTCCGCTACCGCACGAAACACATCAGGACTATTGAACGGCCTGCTCATATCCAAGGTTTTAATGAAAACCTTACGGAATGTCAATTGTTACGCTTGCCGAGGTTTTGGAGACTCTCTATGCACAGCAAATCAGCATTCGCCCTTGCACTCGGCATCCTCATTCAAGCCAGCCGTGCCGCTGAAACTAGCTACTACTCCCAGCCCGCCCTCTTCGGCGATCGCATCGTTTTCGTCAGCGAAGGCGATCTCTGGACCGCCAATGTTCCTGAAGATCAATCCAACGCACCCATCATTGCCTACCGCCTGACTTCCAGCGAAGGAGCTGAATCCCGTCCTTGCTTCAGCCCCGATGGCCAGTGGATCGCCTTCAGCGCGCAATACGAAGGCAACACTGATGTGTACATCATGCCCATCGATGGCGGCGCACCTAAGCGTCTCACCTTTCATCCCGGTCCCGATATTGCACTTGCCTGGACCTCCGATGGCCAGAGCGTCCTGTTCTCCTCAAACCGCTCGCAACAATTTGGTCGCCCGGAGTTGTATCGCGTATCCATCACCGGCGGCATGCCGACTCGTTACGAATTTGGCGAGTGCTCCATGATCAGCCTTAGTTCCACCGGCCGGCGCGCTGCCTTCACTCGGTGGTCCAACGAAAACTGGAACTGGAAGCGATACCGTGGCGGGACTGCGCCGGAAATCTGGCTTGGAGATTTCAACACCAACCAATTCGCTCCGCTCACCAGGAACACGGCCAACGATCTCTTTCCCATGTGGGTGCAGGAGCGCGTGTATTTCATCTCTGACCGCAGCGGCGCGTTCAACATTGTTTCCGCTTCCGCCGACATGACCGCGCCGGAAAAAGATTTGAAGCAACATACAAAGTTTGCTGGCGATCCCAACAACCCCACCGCTATCGAAGGTTACGACGTTCGCTGGCCCAGCGCTGATGCCAAACGCCGCGGCACAAAAATCGTCTTCTGTCAGGCTGGCGCACTGGCGTTGTTTGATTCCGCCAACGATTCCATTCGCCGGCTTGATGTCCGTCTGGCCAGCGACCGTATCGCCGCCCGGCAGCGCTTTGCACCACTGGGGGAAACCATCACAGAATTCACACTCTCGCATGATGGCAAATCCGTCATCGTTGGTTCTCGTGGCGAAATCATGAGCCTGCCCGTGGAAGTCGGCGTCGCACAGCAGATCACACGCACTTCAAATGCCCGTGAATGGGGTGCGGAACCGCTTGGCGAAGATCGACTGGTGATGATTTCTGACGCCACCGGCGAACAACAGATTGCCGTAGCCCCTGCTGATGGCTCCGCCATGCCCTCACTCGTCACCACAGATCGCGAGTCCTGGCTGTTTCCGCCCAAGGCATCTCCCGACGGCAAATGGATCGCCTTCGCAGACAAAACTCTTCGCCTGCACGTCCTCAATACCGCTTCGCTTCAGCGGCAGCAGGTGGATCAATCGGAAGCCGGTGAGATCACCGATTACCGCTTCTCACCGGACAGCCAGTGGCTCGCCTACACCAAGCCCATGTTGAACGGGCGCGGATCGGTGAACATTTATTCACTGCGCACCGGTCGGCCGTTCCAGATCAGCAGCGTCATGAACGATGACAGCAATCCACGCTGGGATCCCGCCGGCAAATACCTCTACTACTTTTCCAAGCGCAACATCAATCCGGTGCTTGGCGATTTTGATCTTGAGCATGTGCTGATCAACACGACGGAAATGTATTGTGTGCCGCTGGCCGTTGCCACTCCGCCGCCGTTCAAGGATGCGGCACATGCCGTTGACTTTGATTTGGACAAATGGGCATCGCCACCGGAGGATGAAGGCAAAGACAAGCAAAAAGGCGACAAGGCCAAAGCGGAGAAAAAGGAAGGCGAAGAAGCCGCAGCACCGCCCGCAGAGCCCGAAGCCAAACCTATCGATCCCAACGCTCCGCCGCCCAACGCCATTCGCATTGATACCGATGGCATTGGCTCGCGCGAATTCCGCCTCGCCATTGAACCCGGCAACTACAGCGATCTTGAGGCCCTCTGGGGCGCGATCACCTACGTCGCCACTCCCGTACCCGGTCTGCTCGATGATTCCTGGCCAGATCCTCCCGCACCGGAAGGCGTGCTGCACCGCTTTGATATTGTCAAAGCAGAAGACAAATCCATCGCAGAGAAAATCGCAGGCTACGTCGTCAGCGCCAAGGCCGACCTGCTGGCATATCCGGTTGTCGATGAAGAGGGCCACGTTGCCAGTTTCAAAGTAGTCCCCTCTGCCGGCGAAGGCGACGCCAAGGAAGTCGATGTGAAATCACAAAAACTCCACGTCAATATGCTGGAGGAATGGAAGCAGATTCTCGCAGAAGCCTGGCGATTACAGCGCGATTTCTACTGGGCCCCCAATTACGTCGGCCAGAATTGGCCCGCCATGAAAACCAAGTACGAGGCTCTCCTCCCCCGCATCGGAACGCGCGGCGAACTCAATGACCTCATCGGCCAACTCATCGGCGAACTTGGCACCAGCCACACCTACGTCTGGGGTGGCGATGAGCCTCGGCATGTCAAACCCGTGCAGGTCGGCATGCTCGGCGCCGACATTACCTTTGATGGCCAGGGTTTCCGCATCGCACGCATCGTGCCCGGCCAGGCGTGGGGCGAAGATGAACTCGTCAGCCCGCTTGAAGCGGCGTACCTCAACGTCAAGGTCGGCAACTACATCACCGCCATCAATGGAGTGCAACCAACACCTGCTATGGATTGTTACGAACTGCTGCAGAATCAGGCAGACAAAATGGTGCGCCTCACAATCGCTGATGATGCGAGCGGCACAAACTCCCGCACCATTGAAGTCAAGACGCTCTCCGATGAGCAACCGCTGCGCTACGCAGCATGGGTGGAAGCGAACCGCAAATACGTGGAGGAAAAGTCCAACGGCGTGCTCGGCTACCTGCATATCCCGGATATGGGCGGCCCCGGCCTCTCCATGTTCAGCCGCCTCTTCTATCCGCAATTCAACAAGCATGGCCTCGTCATCGATATCCGCGATAACGGCGGCGGCTTCGTCAGCCAGATGATCATCGAACGACTCTCCCGCAGGCCCATCGCGTACGATCAGCCCCGTCACGGACTGACCGAACGCTACCCCATGCGCGCGGTCCACGCGCACATGGCAGCGATCATCGACCAACACGCGGGTTCCGATGGCGACATCTTCCCAGCCACGTTCCGCATGGTCGGCCTCGGCCCGCTCATCGGCACACGCACCTGGGGCGGCGTCGTCGGCATCCGCGGCGACAAACCCTTCGTCGATATGGGCCTTTCCACCCAACCGGAATTCGCATGGTGGGACACCACCGGCGGCTGGACAATCGAAAACGAAGGTGTGAAGCCCGATATTGAAATCGACATCACACCCGAAGACCGAATCGCCAACCGCGATCCGCAGTTGGATAAGGCGATCGAAGTGCTGCTGCAGAAGTTGAAGGATCAGCCGATGGATTCACCAAAGCCGCCGCCGTGGCCGGTGCGCGTTGGCGGGGCAAATCCATGATCATGGGTTGATCGGTGCGACTTGGCAGAAACTTACCCAAACCCGCCGCGCTTCACGATCTCAAACTCATGCAACGACGCCACATCCCGCGCTGACGCTTTCGTCAAACCATTGAACCGTTCAATCACAGCCTGCGGCTTGTCCAGCGCCAATTCCCCCAGCAACTTGAACTTGTGCGCCAGAATGTCTTTCAGGTTTGCCGTGGCATTCCGCGCGTGGCCGCCCGGATACATCACAAAGCCGGAGTCATGTTTCTTGCCATCGGTCGTTGAAATCACCAGCGATGTCGGAATGCCATCCGGATACTTCGCATCGTATTCCGCCCCACCGTGCTCAAACTTGATCTTGCCCATCAGCGCCCGTGTCAACGGATTGAAGATCGCGGATTCATCTTCCATGTAATCATGCGGCGAAAGCATCAGCGCTTTCCACGTCTCGTCATGGGCACCGCCGCCAGCCGGTACGCTGCCGCGCGATTTCTTCTGTTCCAGAGCCTTTCGCAACAGCGTCGCCACGATGTACGCCATGGAGTGATCCGCCGACTGCCGGGTTTTTGGGTCCATCTTCGCCGGGTTGCCGATGATTCCAAACGCCGGTTCGTAGGCGAGAATGCGAATCTCCTTGATCTTGCCGCCTTGCGCATCTTCCAACAATTCCGGATGCTTCGCGATCAAATCAATCATCCCCTGCAGCGCGCCCGCAGACTGATGCTCATACAACCCCAACTTGAAGTGCATGCCCATCACCGCAAAGTCATCTCCTGAATGCGACAGAACCAGATCAAATGGCGAAGGCGCCATTTCGGTCCACCGCTCCTTGCCGGTTGTCGTGGGTTCAAAGAAACGAAAGATCGCTTCGGGATTGCGGAAAATATCCTTGGGGCCGATGAATCCGGGGGGGCGCATGGCGCGCTGCATGGAGAGCACCGCAACTTCTGTGGAAATCGCAGCGCTCGCTCCCTTGGAATCGCTCAACTGCTTGCCCGCACGGATCGCCCGCCACGGAATGTAATGTGCCACCATCATGCCGATCGCTGATTCAATCTGCTCCGGCGTCGCGCCCAGCATCGCACCGTATGTGGCGACCGACGCAATCGCTCCATGCACCACGTGATCGATCTTATAGGTCTTGAGAGAGAAAACCTCCGCCAACCGCCCACGGATTTCATCCAGCAGAATCATGCCACGCAACGCAAACGCGCCATCCTTGCCGCCCACTTGCGCCGCTGCGATGCACACGGGATAAAAATCGTTGTGGCCGAACTCACCCGCCGTGTGGCCGAGTTTCGGGTTGTAGCCGAAGTTCGTGCCGTTGGAATCCCACTCTCGCACAGCAGCAGAGTTTGCAACAATCGCCTTCTCCGGCGCAACAGGTTTGCTGGAACCAAAGATCGTTGCCCCCCCGCTGGCCTTGGCATATTCCAGCGCCTCTTCCCGCAGAATCCGAGGCGCGTTCGTCCCCATCGCAATCGCGGAAAGGCCGCACAGCACCGCATCGGTATGAAACATAAGCGTGCGATCCAGCACCGCCTGCGATGGCTTGCCGATCTTGCCGCTCATGAAATCAACCGCAAACCGCCCGATGCCCAGCGCCTGATTGGAATCGCGCGGCAAGAGCACGGCAGTGGCCGGATCAATCTTCGAAAGTGATGATGGACGAGTATCTGATGCGGTGGCGGCAGGCATGGGAATTCAATTCAATCGTGAGAAAAATACCATCATAGCGGATCGCCTCCGCCCCTCGACTGTCACTCGATACTTGGACTCGAATTCCCAATCAGTGGGGCCGGCGTCTCTGCCGGCCTGCCTTGAAAACACCAACTCGCACCACTCTCATTCCCCTCGCTTCGGCTCTCAAATCGTAAATTCGCAACTCGCATTACAATGCTTGTTCAAGGAGGTGCTTCATGCACCAGACCGGACATACCCAGCGGCTGGCGACCGTGTTGCTTCTTGTAGCGATCACTGGCTGCGGCCAAACTGAAACACCAAAAGAAGCAAGCGAGAACGACGCCCCGCCGGCGCAAGTGCCGCCAGCAAGGGTCGTTGATTCGCGCCCCAACGCTGCGACGGAGTATGCGCGCATACATGATGTGGTGGGTAAGGATTTCTTGAAGCCGCTTGGCGACATTGACACTCAAACTCCACCCGATCAAAGTCAATCTGCCTTCCTAGCGTCAAAGCAGGACATTGTTCGCGACATCATTGCCGCCTCCAAGCTTGATCGATGCGAGTTCGGCACCGATTTCACCCAAGGATTCGACACCTTGATGCCCTACTTGGGCTGGTTGCGAGAATTCGCCCGGCTGCTTGCCTACGACGCAAATCGGCACCTTATGCAGCCATCCGGGCAGGCTGGCGCGGCGGAACGGCTGATGGCAATCATCCGCTTGGGCAAACACGCCGGAACTGAACCAACAGTGATCGGTAGGCTGGTGGCGCTGTCTTGTGTTTCGTTGTCCTCACAATTGATCAACGGATCGAAGTCACGACTCACCGACCCTCAAATCAAAAAGCAAATACTTGCGGAGTTGGAATCCGTCAGGAACGGCGAAGTCTTTGACTACCTGTCCGTGTTTCGATCTGAATTTCGGATGATTAAAACCGCGATTGAAAACAGCGGCGGCTCAGTTTCAATAGTTGGCAACGACATCCCCGTCTCTGAATCCGAAAAGGCCGCTTTGATTGCGGAAATCGACCGCATGTTCAAGGAGATCGAAGCCGCTTGGGGGGCTCCTGATGCAGAAACAACGATCAAATCAATCGTGGAAAACTCCCGCAACCCGAAGGCTCGAGCATTCATGGGTGGCTATAGCACGCTGCCAAAAACGTTGCGACGTGGGTTGGGTGAATTGGATTCCGCAATCGCCGCCATGCGGTAATTCTCATATCTATGTTTGATCCGCGCATTTCCCCTTGACAAGCCAAATTCAGGCTGTATTCTGTTGATTGATCGATCAATCAACTATCATGTCCACCCAACCAGAAACCCGTGATCGCCTCATCCGTGTCGCCATGGAGCTTTTCCAGGCACAGGGCTATAGGTCCACTGGCGTTGCACAAATCCTCAAAGCCGCCGAGGCAAACTCCGGCAGTCTCTACCACTATTTCCCCACCAAGGAAGACCTCCTCCTGGCCGTGTTGGAGCAATACAAACAACTGCTCTGGCCTGCGCTGCTGGATCCAATTTTCTCCCGCATCAGCGATCCCATCGAGCGCATCTTCGGCCTGCTCGATGGCTACCGCCAATTCATCATCGCCACCGGCTGCACCTATGGCTGCCCCATCGGCAACCTTGCACTGGAGTTATCCAACACCCACCCAAATGTACGCCAACTCATCGCGGAGAATTTTCAGGGCTGGCGCGATGCTGTGCAGAAGTGCCTTGATGAAGCAGGCGATCGCTTGCCGCTTGAAGTTGATCGATCGCAACTCGCCTCGTTCGTGCTCACCGTGATGGAAGGCGGCGTGATGCAGGCCCGCGCTTATCGCAACCTTGAACCCTTTGACGCTGCCGTCACGCAGTTGCGGGATTACTTTGAACGCCTCATGCAGGATGGAACCGATTGGCACGCTCCATCCGCCCCAGCCCACCGCGCTCACAACACCGCCCGCACACCTGGCCAAAATCGCATTCCGCCTTCACCTTCGGAGAATTGAAATGTCCCATCGCGCCTTTGCAGTCCTGCTGATTTCATTCACGCTCATTTTTCCCTCAGTTGTTGCGGCGGCTCCAACCGACCCGGTTGTCAACGAAGCCATCATCGATGCTCCCGTTTCCGTGCTTTGGAACGCATTCACCACAAAAGAAGGCGTCGAATCGTGGATGGTCGCTCACGCTGAGATCGATCTTCGCATCGGTGGCCTAATGCGCACCACCTACAAGCCCGATGGCGTCATCGGCGATGACAGCACCATTGAAAACATCTACATGAGTTACCAGCCGCAGCGGATGCTCTCCTTCCGCGTTCACAAGGCTCCGAAGAATTTCCCATTCCAAACCGCCATTCAAAAAATGTGGACCGTGATCCTCCTGGAGCCGATTACAGAAACTCAAACCAAACTCACCATTACCAGCAACGGCTTTGAGGACAATGAAGAATCGCAGAAAATGCGCCAGCATTTCATTGCCGGCAACACCTACACGCTCAACAAACTCAAAGAGAAATTCGCCTCCACCGAAACCCCATCCGATCCCGCCGCTGTGCTGGCCAAACTGCACACCCTCGTCGGCGGTGAGTGGATCCACGAAGACATGAAACCGGATGGCACCGTGTTTCGCACTCGCTCAATCACCGAACTCGGCCCCGATGGCAAGAGCATCATCAGCAAGGGCTGGTTTGGCGACGTCGATGGCATGATCTTTCACTCCGCGCTTCAAGTCTGGCGTGCCCCCGCAAACGCACCTCAACCCAACGCCATTCTGTTTCACTGCATCGATCAGGACGGCTCTCTCGCCAGCGGCTCACTCCGACTTGAAAAAGAAAACTCCGTCGTCTGGGATTGGAACTCCACCGATCTCAATGGCGAGTTTCATCGCTATCGCGTGGAGATGAACTTTCAGGACACAGACCATTACCAGTTCGTTCTCTTCCTGCGCAGCGACATCGATGAACGAAGGGAACTCGTCAACTTTGTCTACACCCGTGTGCCCAAAGCACCGCCGGCTTTCACCAAAATGAAAAACGCATCCTAAGCGCGATCTATAGTCAGTGACACCGACATCCTGCCCATCTACTTCGCTCTGCTTTCCACATCATTGCTCTAGTCAAGGGGAACCCCATGCCGCAAATCAACTGGAACGAAATCAACTGGCTCGCCGTCGCCATCGCAGATCTCGCCGCATTTTTCGTCGGCGGCCTTTGGTACTCCGGCCTCTTTGGCAAGCCGTGGATGAAGGCCCAGGGCTGGTCTGAATCAAAAGTCGCTGAACTGAAAGCCGCCATGTCGCCTCCCAAGTTCTTTGGCGGAATGATCGTCTCTTACTTCATCCTCGCAATGGCCATTGCAATCCTGTCGCGGTGGCTCAACATTCACTCCGCCGTTCACGGCGCGTGGCTTGGCGGCGTCATGGCCATCGGCGTCGGCGCGATCCTCTTCACCAACCACCTGCCCTCCGGCAAGGGCGTCGTCGGCTACATCGTCGATGCCAGTTGCTCCTTCGTTTATCTCATAGTCATGGGCGCGATCATCGGCGCATGGAAATAGACGCCCTCAATCGATTTGATGTTACTCTGACTCCGCCAAGGAACTTCCAATGCGAACTGTGCTCATTCTTATCGTTCTGTTGCTGACGCTTTGCCGCCTTTGCCTCGCCCAACCGGTGCGGGATTTCACCATGCATGTGGATGTGGTGGAACTGATTGACCACGGCAAACAAGTCGATGGCGTGGCCGCGATCACCACCGTCCACGGCAAACACACTTATTCCTTTGCCACGGAAGAAAACAAGGCGACGTTTCTGAAATCACCGGTCAAGTATGAGATTCAGATGGGAGGTGCATGCGGCCGCATGGGGCCGTTGAGCGGCAATGGCACCACAAAGTTGTTCGCCGTCCACAATGGAAAACTTTACGTCTTCGCTTCGGAATCCTGCCGCATGACCTTTCAGGCCGGCCCGGACAAATTCATTGATTCCGACGATCCAGCGCCCGCTTTCACCGATGAATCCCGCAAACTCGGCCGCGCCATGCTCGGCAAAGCCGTCGATGCCATCTCATGCGTCGCAGGCATCGACAACCTCACCACCTATCGTCAGATGTTGGTGCGAGAAGAAAAATCAGGCGACAAAATGTATCGCGTCACCACGGCGGTCACGCTCATGTTTCCTGACAAGTTCCGCAGCGATGTCTGCTGGAACGATTCCTGCTGGGGAAACTTTGCTGACAACACCACCGGCTGGATGACGAGCAACGACAGCAAGGAGCCAATGCACCCGCAACAGCGCATCGCCCTGCAACGTGAAACTCTGCACCCCTTGACCATCCTTCGCAATCGCGATTCCAAGGACCTCATCATCTCCGCCACCGGCGAAAAACGCACCATCACCATTCCCGAAGAAGGCGATGTACCGCTGGATTTGGTTACGGTACACCGCGCCGGCACAACTGCCGTTCTGGGGCTTGATGACAAGTACCGCATACGCCTGATGGCGCTCCGTGACCGCGGCCCGAACTCCACCATCGGCAACGTCGAACACATCTACAGCCAGTTCAACGATGTCGGCGGCCTGAGACTTCCCAAGCGCATCGATGTCTCGTTCGATGGCAAACCTGTGCCAAATCAGTCCGGTGTGTTTGCAGAACAAGTCATCAACGATCCAAAAGACGCAACGCGCTTTGAAATCAAACCAATCGAATAGGTGCATCCCGCAAGAAAAGACCCGCCACCGGCTTTCTCCTGTATCCTGATCCACCATGCAGGATCTGATCCCCGGCAACGCGGTCATCGGCCAATCCGGCGGGCCCACCGCCGTCATCAATCAATCTCTCGTCGGCGTCATTGAGGGTCTGCGCACCGGTCTTCACGCCGCCGGCACCGTTCGCAAGATCTACGGCATGCGTCACGGAGTGCGCGGCCTCATCGGCGATGATCTCTACGATTTCACCGCCACCTCACAGCACACGCTGGATCGCCTTGCCGCCACGCCTTCCGCTTGTCTCGGCTCCACCCGTGACAAGCCGGATGCGGAATACTGCCAGCGCATTCTCACCGCATGCAAGAAGCACGAGATCCGCTATTTCTTCTACATCGGCGGCAACGACTCCTGCGATACCTGCCGCATCGTGCAGCAAATGGCCATCGAAGCAAACTACGACATGCGCTGTTTCCATGTCCCCAAGACCATTGATAACGATCTGGTGGAAAACGACCACTGCCCCGGCTTTCCCTCCGCCGCGCGCTTCGTCGCCATGGCGTGCATGGCGGATTTTCTCGACAACATCAGCCTTCCCGGCATCAAACTCAACGTCATCATGGGTCGCAACGCCGGCTTTCTCACCGCCGCATGCGCGTTGGCACGTCGCCACGATTGGGACGCCGCCATCGAATCCACCGATGGCCCGCAACTGATCTACCTGCCGGAAGTCCCCTTTGAAATCGATCGCTTTATTTCCGATATTGAGTCCGTTTACGCCAAAAAGAAACGCTGCCACATCGTCGTGAGCGAAGGCATTCGCGACGTCAACGGCAATTCCATCGGCGCACAACTTATCCGCAACGCCCAGACAGATTCCCACGGCAACGCGCAACTCTCCGGCTCCGGAGCCCTCGGCGATTCTCTGGCCGATCTCATCAAAACCAAACTCACTCCCTCCGGTGGCAAGCCGCCGCGCATTCGCGCCGACACTTTCGGCTACGTTCAACGTTGCTGGCCCGATCCCTCACCAATCGATCAGCACGAGGCCCGACGCTCCGGCGCTTTCGCCGCTCGCCTTGCCCAACAGGGAAAGCGCAGCGGCTCCATCGTCATCCAACGCCGCAACTCGCCACGCCTCGCCGAGCCAAACCCACCGCCCTACATCAGCGATGATGCCTGTGTCGATCTCGCCTCCGTCGCCGGCAAAACCCGCATCCTCCCGCCACAGTTCATCTCCGGCCACAACAACGTCAGCCGCGCGTTCATCGATTACTGCCTCCCCCTCGTCGGCCAACTGCCCGGCTTTGAAAGGCTTTAGGAGCGAAACCACCATGCCCGAAATCAGTCGATTCTTTGGCATCGTGATAGTGATGTACTACAACGATCACGAGCCTCCGCACTTTCACGTGCGATACAATGAGATGAAAGCAAAGTTTTCGATTGATGACCTGCGTATGATTGACGGTCTGATTAGTTCCCGTGTTCGTGGGCTTGTCGTCGAATGGGCAAGTCAGCATCAGGCGGAACTTCGCGAGAATTGGCGCCGAATTCTGGCGCGTGAATCGCTTCTAAAGGTCGAACCATTGGTGTAACGCCATGAATCTAGATGTAATCGAAGTGCAACACCTGGCTGGTACACGGCTTCGTCTTACGTTTGAAGGCGGCGAAAAACGTGACATCGACATCGCCGCAGAGTTTCCACTTGATGGAGTCTTTGAACCGCTCAAGACTCCGGCGTTTTTTCGTCAGGTGCGAGTGCTGAAGGACGTCGGCACCATCGTCTGGCCAAACGGCGCAGACCTCTGTCCTGATGTTCTCTACGAAAAAAGCGTTCCTGTCAGTCGAGTTTCTGCTACCGGCTAAGCACTCGCGCCGTCGAAAATGCCGCGCATCACGCTGAATTGGGTATCGTGTCACCATGCCCGCCGCTCCCAAAATCCAACGCCTCGGCGTTCTCACCGGCGGTGGCGATTGCCCCGGCATCAACGCCGTACTCCGCGCCGTCGTCAAAACCGCAATCTTCCAATGCAACTGGCAGATCATTGGCATTGAAGACGGCTTCCAAGGCCTTCTCGAAGATCGCGTCCGCCCACTCACCGCCGCTGATGTCTCCGGCATTCTCACCCGCGGCGGCACAATCCTGGGCACCAACAACAAGTGCAACCCCGCCCGCGCTTTCTGCGGCCTCGATCCCGCCGGCAAACCAATCTACGAAAATCGCGTCGATCAATGCCTCGCCACCATCCGCAAGCATCAACTCG
>CAZWJR010000013.1:0-26141 GCA_964634655.1 uncultured Isosphaeraceae bacterium
CAAAAACCACCCCCCATCACCTCCTCTTCATCACCGCAAAAAAGAAAGCCTGCGCCTTCCCCCAAGGCGTCACATGCGTCTCATGGAAAGTCTCAATCACCCCAAACTCCCCTCCAAAAGCCTCTTCCATCGATCCTTCATCATGCCGCATCACCGGCAGGCCGCTGCACTTCTCCGGCCCATCGACCGCAAACGTCCCCAGCACAAGATGCCCACCAGCCGCAATAGATCGCCCCGCAAGTTCCGCATAAGCCCTGCGCTCCGCCGCATCCGTCAAAAAATGAAACACCGCGCGATCATGCCAAAGCCCAAACGCTCCAACATTTGCCGCCCTCGTCACATCCGCAACCACCCACTGTATTTGCTTTGCCATTTCACCATTGCGGATTTTCGCACGATCGATCGCCGCCTGGGAAATGTCCAGCACCGTTACGTCGTAACCAGATTCCACAAGGCGACCAGCAAGATTGGAAGCGCCACCGCCAACATCAATCACCCGCACACCAGCCGGCGCGTACCTCTTGATAAGACCCAACGAAGGCGTCGGCTCATCTTGAAACCAACTCGTCTCCTGATCCTGCTTGGTCTGGTAGACATTCTGCCAGTGGGCGGCTCGCGGATCCATGACTCAAGGATAAATTATGAAATCGTTGTGAACCTGATACACCGGCGTATTCCCCATCGCCTGGCACGCGTTGTTCAATTCAATCAGCGTAGCAAGAGAAAGGCGAAGCACGTGTTCGTTGGGCTGATTGGTCGATCCAATCGGATAATCCACGCCCGGCGTCGCGCTCATCTCAATATGCGTGCCCAGAATGTGGCATACAGCCTTGTCCTGTGCAAACGTAACAAGCCGCTGGATGCTGGCCTTGTAGTCGCTCCACGTGGAGATGTACAAACGCCCGGGGTAGAGCGTATCGCCGGTAAAGAGAATGCCCGTCTGCCGATCGTAAAGCGCGATATGGGCGCTCTGGTGGCCGGGAATTGGGATGACATCAATCACGCGCCCTCCCCCCAGATCGTATTGAACGATCTGCGTGGGCCAGGTTGTGATGCCGAAGAAATTCTTCACGGAAGTCTGACTCGTCCCAACCACCGTGGTGTTGGGTTGGCCGATGAATTGAGAATCGCAGAAAACGTGATCGCCGTGCGCGTGCGAATGCGTAACAATCAATTGAATGGAAGCCTGCTGGTGCGCCACAAGCCATTGGTTAATGATGCTGTAAACGGTGGTGGCCATCGGCACGTTGCTCGCCCCCGTGTCCTGCATAAGCACCTTGTTCTGTCCAAACAACAGGTAAATGAACGGCCCTTCGTAGTTGGTGCATTTGGATTGCCGAAGAATGTACGTGTTGGCGTTGTACTGGTGAACCTGAATGGAAGGGTCAGGACACTGCGAACAATTGGAACAGCCGTGAATCCAGTTGGCGGGAAACACACCCGGAATGGTGCAGGTTTGACCATACGCGTTGATGACCGCAAGAAGATCAGCAACATTGACCTGGTTGTCATGGTTGATGTCAGCCGGGCTGCCGGGGTTGCGTCCCCAGTTGTTGATGACCATCAGCAGATCGTTAACGTTGATCGTGCCATCAACATTGCAATCCGCCGGGCAGGAGCAGTTGGCAACTTGCGCTGCGGCCGGGCGAGCAGCCAGGATCGCAAGAAGCAGAGCGCCGACAATCAAAGCGAAGCGAGAATTCATGGGCATGAGTTCCTTTGGGAGAAGGCCGTAGTTCGACTGTATCACGCCCCCAGCATGGGGCAAGGAAAAAGCCGGAAACATCATGGTTTCTGTGTCGATTTGCTCGGGTTTGCTACCATTTGGACAGATTCTGGAGCCTGCGATGAGTCGACCGTTGCATGATGAAAAATCGAGTTCGGCTGTTTCGCCCGCCGCCGGCGCAGCAGCCGTAGGAGCACGCTGGGACTATTCACCCGCGCCGGAAACCGTAAAGGTCGCCATCGCGCCGCGGCATGAACTGTTTATCGGCGGGAAGTTCGTGCCGCCAAAGTCAAAAAAGTATTTTGCTACGATCAATCCGGCAAACGAAGAAGTGTTGAGCGAGATTGCCGAAGCAAGCGCAGCCGATGTGGACGCGGCCGTTTCAGCCGCAAAGAAAGCGTTTCCCAAGTGGAGCAATCTCGATCCGCGCGAACGTGGCAAGTACATGTTCCGAATCGCGCGGCGAATTCAGGAACGCGCCCGCGAATTAGCCGTGCTGGAAACCATGGACGGCGGCAAGCCCATCGCGGAATCTCGCGATGTGGACATTCCACTCGCTGCACAGCACTTTTTCTACCACGCAGGCTGGGCGGACAAATTGGAGTGGGCTTTCGGCTCTCGGCCTTCGGCCCTCGGCACAACAACTTCTGCAAGCAATGGCCGACAGCGGAAAGCCGACAGCCGACAGCCCGCCCCCATCGGTGTCTGTGGCCAGATCATTCCATGGAACTTCCCACTGCTCATGGCAGCGTGGAAACTCGCCCCCGCGCTCTGCTGCGGCAACACTTGCGTGCTCAAACCCGCAGAAACCACCTCGCTCACAGCCCTCCGATTGGCGGAGATTCTGCAGGAAGTCGATCTCCCGCCGGGTGTCGTCAACATCGTCACCGGCGCTGGCGCAACCGGACAGGCACTGGTGAATCATGCGGATGTAAAAAAGATCGCATTCACAGGTTCCACGGAAGTGGGCAAACACATCGCCAAGGCGTGTGCGGAAACCGACAAGCGGCTCACGCTGGAACTTGGCGGCAAGTCCGCAAACATCATCTTTGAAGACGCATCGGTCGATCAGGCGATCGAAGGAATCATCCAAGGGATCTACTTCAATCAAGGCCACGTCTGCTGTGCAGGTTCGCGGCTGTTCGTGGCGGAATCTATTCTGGATGAAGTGATCGCGAAGTTGACGCATCGCATGAAATCGCTGCGCGTCGGCGATCCGATGGACAAGAACACAGACATCGGCGCGATCAACTCCAAGGCCCAACTCGCGGTGATTCACAAATATCTGGATGCAGGCCGCAACGAAGGCGCGCGGATGCATGAAGTGAATTCGCAGGAACTGCCGAGCAAGGGATTTTGGTGCCGGCCGTGTTTCTTCACGGATGTGCAGCCATCGCACATTATTGCGAGGGAGGAAATCTTCGGACCTGTGCTGGCGGTGATGAGTTTCCGCACTCCGGAGGAAGCGCTGCTGCGCGCCAACAACACGCCATACGGTTTGGCTGCGGGCGTGTGGACGGACAAGGGCAGCAAAATCTTTGAGATCGCACGCAAGTTGAAAGCGGGTGTGATTTGGTGCAACACCTACAACAAGTTTGATGCAGCAAGTCCATTTGGCGGATTCAAGGAATCAGGATTCGGCCGCGAAGGCGGGTTGCAGGGGTTGCGCGGATATCTGAATCTGTGATGGACCTTGCAGCTTCACCCCTGCGCGGGCATCATGATTCGCATGCTCAACCGTCGCGAAGCCATCGGAACCATGATCGCACCCGCCGCAGCCGCGGCCTTCGGAATCCACCTGCAACCGAATCGTGCGGCTGCCGCCATCTCTGCAGCAAACGCGGCGGCTTTTCCCGACGATTCACCTGAAGACGTTGCCAGGAACGAAGACTTCTGGCGGCCGATTCAGCAGGCCTTCACCATTGATCGCAGTTACATCAATTTGAACAACGGCGGCGTGAGCCCTTCGCCGGCAATCGTGCAGGAGGCGAACAAGCGGCATCTGGATTTTTCCAACACCTGCCCGCCGCCAATCGCGCTGTGGGAAATTCTGGAACCGCAGAAAGAAGCCGTGCGGCAGCGGCTGGCAAAACAGTGGGGCGTGGATGCGGAGGAAATTGCCATCACTCGCAACAGTTCCGAGAGTCTCCAAATCTGCCAGCAGGGTTTCGATCTCAAACACGGCGACGAGGTGCTGACGACCACGCACGACTATCCGCGCATGATCACCACCTTCAAACAGCGCGAGCGGCGTGAGGGAATCGTCCTCAAGCAGTTCAGCCTGCCGATCCCCTGCGAGGATGATGACAAGGTCGTGGCGCTGTTTAAGAAAAACATCACGGCAAATACGAAACTGATCCTGATGAGCCATGTGGTGAACATTACCGGGCAGATTCTGCCGGTGCAGAAGGTGGTCGCGATGGCGCGCAAGCATCGCATTCCAGTGATCGTGGATGGCGCCCACGCGCTGGCACAATTTGATTTCAAGATTCGCGATCTGGAATGCGATTACTACGCGGTGAGCCTGCACAAATGGCTCTTTGCGCCGCATGGCACGGGCCTGCTGTACGTGCGAAAGAACAAGATCAGGGCGCTGTGGCCGCTCATGGCCGCGGATGAAAAACAGGATTCAGACATTCGCAAGTTTGAAGAAATCGGCACACACCCCGCCGCGCCGATCCTTGCCATCTCCGAAGCGCTGACATTCCATCAGGGTATTGGCGGAGCGAGGAAGGAAGCGCGGCTGCGATATTTGCGCGATCGCTGGGCCAAACGGCTGCTGGCGTTTAATCATCGCGTGAAACTGCACACCAGTTTGAAACCGCAATTTTCCTGCGCTATCGGTACGGTGCGCGTTTCAGGCATTGAATCAGCAGATCTGGACAAGTGGCTGCGAACGAAGCACAAGATTCGTGTGACAACCATCAAACACGACGAGTTTGAAGGCCTGCGCATCACGCCAAGCGTTTATACAACGCTCGAGGAGTTGGACCGCTTCTGCGAGGCAATGGAGTTTGCGATAGAGAAAGGGTTGCCGAAGGAAGAAACGAAATCGTGAACCAGCGGCGACAAATGGTCATCGCATGATCTTCTCAATCTGCGCAACCGTTCTGGGAATATCGTTACTTAGCACGGCGGCACCGGTCTTGGTCACGACGACATCATCTTCAATGCGGACGCCTAGGTTTTCTGCGGGTATGTAGATGCCAGGCTCGATGGTGATGACGCAGCCGGCGCGGAGCGGTTGATCACCCGCGGGGTTGATGTCGTGCGTTTCCAGGCCAAGGTGATGACCGATGCCGTGGATGAAATAGTCGCCGAAGCCTGCTTTGTTGATAACGGTTCGTGCAGCAGCATCTATCTGTGAGATTCGCATGCCTGCCTTGGTCGCCTTGATCGCCGCCTGGTGCGAGGCAAGCACAACCTCATAAACCTCGCGCTGCCGTTTTGTGAATTTGCCGTTGATCGGCACGGTGCGTGTAATGTCTGCGGAATAGCCGTTCCATTTGCACCCGCTGTCCACAACGATCAGATCACCATCGCGTAGAGGCTGGTTGTTGGCACGGTAGTGCAGAACCGTACTGTTGATGCCAGCCCCAGCGATGGTTTCAAAGGACGTCTCGCGCCCGCCGTTGGATCGGTAGGCGTGTTCTATGGTCTCCTGCACATCAAATTCGTTCATACCGGGCTTGATGGCTCGCATCATGGCATCAAAGCCGGTTGTGGTGATATCAATGGCGCGTTGGACCATCGCAACTTCGCCTTTGGATTTCACACTTCGCATGCGCGCCAGTTCATCGCTCTGGTCAATGATCTGCAGACCGGGAATTCTCTCGGCAAGTTTCTTGAACACCGCCAGGTCCTGCGAGACGCTTTGTGTGTATTGCGCCAGCGGGTGCAGACACGCGACGGATTTGTTTCGCCGGGCAGCCTCGTTGAGAAACATCGGCAGTTTGTCGTGACGGAAGATGGATTTGAAACCGGTCTTCTCACGCAGCGCCGCGCTCACTTCCAATCGGTAACCATCCCACTTTTCCACTTCGGGATTCAGCGGGCGCAGAAAAAGCATGTCGCGGCGTGCCTCAACCGGATTCTGCGGATCCAGCAGCAATATCGCGCCGGGTTCATCTGTGATCCCGGTGAGATATTCAAAATGGCAGTGCGGACGATAGTCTCCGGCGTGGGGATCGTGATCGCCGGCATGAACCAAACCCGCGGCACCTTTCAATGCCGTACGAAGACGAGAACGGCGATCTGCAAATTCCGACAATGCAATGCGGTCAACGGGCATGATGAATCCTTTGGAGAACTGCACCAACAGTGTATTGGCAGCGTGCTATTCAGGTTGCGGGCAAGCGAACAAAAAAAAGCCCGCCGTGAGGCGGGCCTTGCTGGAGCAGGATAATAACTGGAACGAATCAGCGACGACGGCGAGAGCCGGCCATCACGCCAGCCAATCCCAGCAGAGCCAGTGCGCCGGGGGCGGGAACTTCAGTCGCGGAGATGATGACGTTATCCACGCGGTTGGTGCCACCGGATGCGATGGTTGCGCCCGTGATGCTGACATTTGTCGCCACGGTGAAACGGACGTAGATCGTCGCTGCATTTTCCAAGGCAGCGATCGCGCTCAAATCAGCCGAGTAACTGGTCGTGGTCACCGGTGTGGTTGTGGACCAACTGACGGCGGGGCTTGTCATCATGTAGTTCATGACATCGGTGAAGGTGGAGCCATTCGTGCTATATTGCAAAGTGAAATCGCGGGGGCCCGTACCGCTGCCGGTTTGATCCCAGGAGATGAGAACATCTTCGTAACCAACGGTGCTGGTCGTGAACTGCCAATAGTCGCCAACGGCCCATCCATTGGCGCTATAGGACTCGGTGGAACCATTGCCCGCCGGGTTGCTGTACACCGCCGAAGTGCTCGCATGGAAACCGCTGGCGAACGACGAAGCGGCAAACAGGCCACCTTCTGCCGCGTATGGGCCGGCAGTCGTGGGAATACTGGTCTCAAAGGTCCAGTTGGCCATCATCGGCCGTGCCATGGCGGGGGAAGCCAGTGCTGCGAGTGTGCAACCAACAACGAGGGTCTTCAGGGTCATCATGTTTTTCATCTTTCTCACCTTTCAAAAATTGGGAGTTCGGGTAGACAGGTTCACGGGCAAAGCGCGAAATCGCGCGGGTTCCATCTGAATGAGACATCTTCGCCAACGGTCGGCGAAATCGCGCTCTCTCTGCTCAAGACCCCTCAAATTGCCCATTCCCACACGGCGGTTTTCAGCCCGGTTTGGACAAGAACCACATGTTCGGCTGGTCGCTCCGGAATGTCAAGAAAAATTTCCGGCAATTCTCGTGGTGGCCCACTTTTTCAGGCCCTCCTTCCAGTCGGTTACAATTCAATCATGAACGCTCGCCTTGCCGTCACAAAAACCTATAAGTTGTACATCAATGGAGGGTTTCCTCGCTCTGAATCCGGACGATCGCTGCCGGCTCTGGATGTGCACGGTGAAATTCTTGCACATGTTTCGCACGCATCGCGCAAAGATTTGCGGGACGCGGTGGAAGCCGCCTCCGCCGCCCAACCAAAATGGTCCGCCGCAACTGCATACAACCGCGGGCAGGTCTTGTACCGCATGGCGGAAATGCTGGAGGGCAAGCGAGATGAGTTTGTGGAAGCGATCAGCAATCAGCCGTCAGCAGCCAGCAAGAGGAAGAGCCCGAAATCCAAAATCCAAAATCCAAAATCCGAAATCGACGCCTCGATCGATCGATTGATCTGCTTTGCCGGTTGGGCGGACAAATATTCGCAGGTGCTCGGCTGCAACAATCCGGTGGCCGGGCCGTACTACAACTTCACAATTCCTGAACCAACTGGCGTGGTCGGTGTGATTGCACCGCCGTCTGCAAAAGGGCCGGCATTGCTGGGACTTATCTCACTGCTGGCTCCCCCGTTGTGCGCAGGCAATACGATTGTGGCAATCGCCGATGAAAACTCGATGATCCCGGCCGCAATTTTCGGAGAGGTCTGCGCGACATCGGATGTTCCGGCAGGCGTCATCAACATCCTCACCGGCAGACGCAGCGAACTGCTCGATCATCTGGCTCGGCATCGCAACGTGAATGCCATCAGTGCCGCCAATCTATCCCGTGAAGAAACCACGGTGCTCAAGAACGGCATTGCGGAAAATCTCAAGCGCGTCAATGTCGCCAAAATCGCCGAACAGGATTGGCTCGATCCAGCAACATGCGAAAATCCCTGGACCATCGAGCGTTTTGTTGAGATGAAAACCATCTGGCATCCGAGTGCCGCGTGAAAAAAGCAACTGCCTTCCATGTATGAACTCACGGTTGAACGAGTGTTCAGCGCGGCTCACGCCCTGCTCATCAACGGGCAGCGAGAATCCCTGCATGGCCACAATTGGCGCGTGCGCCTGATCGTGGAAGGGCCAGAACTGGATGCCGATGGCCTGCTTTGTGACTTTCATCTGCTGGAACGCGAACTGGATGGCATCATTCGCAAATGGGACAACCAGAATCTCAACCAGACGCCGCCTTTTGATCGCGTGAATCCCACCGCAGAATTGGTGGCCAGGACAATTGCCGACGCGATCATCCCGAAGTTGCCGCCGTCTGTGCTATTGAATTGCGTGCGCGTGACCGAAGCGCCGGGGTGCGAAGCGGTGTGGAAAGCTGACCGCTAATCTCGTCTCATTCGGTCTCTCTGACAATTCCGCTCAATACGTTTCCATTCGCGGCATGGCGGAAGCCACCAGTCGAATCAGGCTGGCGTTGTTGCCGTCCAGCTGCACGCTCATGTTATCATCCGGCGTCACCGCCAAATCGATGGTGGCTCGGTACAGCGTGAATCCCTTCTCAAATTGAAGGGTGAATGGTTTGATGCGATCGTTCTCATCGGTGCTGGTCGGCGGATCGTATTGAGGTGTCACCCCCTCCAAGAGCAGGCTCGTCGTGACGGTTGTGCCGTTGTCCAGGGTTACATAGAGAGCCTGGCCTTGCGGGTAACCGTGCGCTGCATCTGGTTGGGCTTTCCATTCCAGTGTGATGACACTTCCGGTGCTGGTGCGAAAATCAATGAGATCGCTCGTCACAGTCTGATCCAACGGATTGGTCGGGATTGGGCCGAACTCTCGACCCGTGCGGATCATCGTCAGCATGCGGTTCATCACCAGCCGACTGATCGTGTGTGTGGAGGCTTCTTCCGTCGTGGTTTGGTACGCCATGAACGAAGCATGCAGCGATGTCATCACCGCCACCATAAGCACAGCGGTGATCGCCA
Organism: uncultured Isosphaeraceae bacterium; assembly: GCA_964634655.1. Classification (GTDB taxonomy): domain Bacteria; phylum Planctomycetota; class Phycisphaerae; order Phycisphaerales; family SM1A02; genus CAZWJR01. The sequence goes on from CAZWJR010000013.1 coordinate 9,021, forward strand.
TCGCAATAAGGAGTTCCACCAGATTGAAGCCCCGATGTTGATTTCGATGATTCGTCGGCTTCATGCTTACTCCACGTAGGTCGTTGGATCCGGATCGATGCGCAGCGGCCAGGGAATGCCATCCGGCAGTTTCGTGTTGGGATCGTAACGAAGACGAATCTCTCCAAAACCCTGGAATGAGGTATCTGTGGGATCGCCACCTTCGGCGTCACCATCGGTGGAATGGAAATATCCAATGGTGGTGTTGAACGCATCCGTCAATCCGCCGTAGTGCAGCGGGCCCTGCCCGGCCACCGGACGATACGTCATCAAGAGCGTGCCCAGCAGATCAACCGTGCCGCGCACATCCAGAATGCCCGCGATGATGGTGCCTTTCAGTTTCACTTTTGGCGTCAAGAGAGGGTTCATGTTTACTTCGTTATTGAAACTGCCGACATCGATGGACCAACCAGGCGCAAGAATGGAACTCTTCTCCATCTCGGCACGATCGCTTGCCGGAATGCTGTTGAGCAGCGTGGTAAGGGTTGAAACATCGGCCTGGGTCGCCAGATCAGGATCGGCCGGATCAATGTAGAACCGCGTGTTGCCGGTCATCTGAATCTTGTTGCGGTAATGCGTGTATTCAATGGGTCGATCGCCGGAGAGCGATCCAAGAAACGTGCAATTGTCAAAACGGATGTTGTTCGATTCCGTGCGGGTGTTATCAGATGGAACGCCGCCGACATCAGCCGTCAAGCCGGGATAATGCGGCTGATAGGCAAAGACGCCGGGCGAGGTCTCGACCTTCTTCAAAGCCCCCGCTTGATTCCAATTCACGTCTCCGCAATTTGTGTTCGTCTCAATGTACGTCACACCGACGAACGTGCAATTTTTGAAGAGTGCGTTTGTCCCTTTGGGAATGCGGACGTTGGTGAACGTCTTGTTCTGGTATATCGGCCGGTTGTAGTAGTCGTAAGCGCCGCGCGTGCCAAAGTTGGACACCTGCACGGCTCCAAAGGGCACCTCCTCCCATGCCTGTGTGGGAGTCCCCGCTTGACCCGAAAAACTGCCCGTCGCCGCAGTGCTGAACCACGCCGCGCTGGCGGCAAACATGTCGGTCGTGATTTCCCGCATTTCCTCCTGCGTCACCGCAAACTTCGCGGCCGGGACATCAATCGCGGTTCGAATCGCTCCCTTTACAACCTGCTGATAACTGAACCCAGCGCTCTTGGCTGCCTCCCACGTTGCTCGATCAACGGCAAAAGCCAGCCGTCCGTTGACCTTGGCGTATTGGTCCAGCCCGTTGATCACGCCGTCCTTGTAACCGAGCATTCGATCGCTGGCGGTGCCGGGCACACCATCGCCATCGCGATCTGGAGTCGTCTCGTCAATCAACCGCAGCAACTGTTTGTCATCCGCCCCAGACCCGCCATATTCCACCGTCAGCGTTCCCAAGCCCGCCGATTGAGCAAGCGCGGCGTCGTACACAATCCGGTGGTCGGCGTCGGTATCAAAGTGCTTGAGAAAAAGATCAAAATCATCAACGTACTGATCGCCATCGTAGTCAATCAGATTCACATCGTTGAGCCCAAGACTCTCTTGCGGATGCGCCGGGCGCAGCCGATTGTCGCCATCGACATCAAACGCCTTGATCTTCGCGTAGAGGGTGTCCAATTTGGCATCGAGCGCCGCGTTGAGGTAGTAGAAATCGCTGCGCATCACCAGCGGATCACCGTTGCCGCCATTCAATTCGCCGGATTGGATGCCGAAACGCGTCCCCAAGGGTCCTTCAATGAGCACATTCTTGCCGATCATGACACGATTGGGACTCAATATGGCAAACTCAATTTTCTTGTTAATCTTGTAATCCATCTCGAGCGTACGCGTCACATCGCCATCCACCCCCATACTGGTAACACGGATTGCCGGCGTGTTACTAAGTAGTTCATACGTGAGAATGAATGATGGACTGTTGGCCTCATCAGAGAGTTTGACCGCTGGCGCGCGCAGCCTGCCAATGGCTTGATCAATCGTGGCCTGCGATGGGGCACTCGTCCCGGTCGGCGCGGCAATGTTGTGGCCGTCGCGATCCGTGGCGTCCTTCAGAGCATGAATGATGCCCGGTCCGGTGTTGTATCCCGTGGGTTGGACAATCGTGACGGCGCCATCGGCTCCGGAGTATGTTCCCATCCAGATGCGCTGACCGAATCCCCCATCGATGACGCCTTTGTTCACTACAAATCGAGCCGCCTCCGTGGCAAGTCGCCGCGTCGCAAACGTCATGCCCGTCTCCGCCGCGCTCATCGCCCGGGACATTTTCAACCCGGAATCCGCCGTTCGCAGGTTGCTCTGCGCCACCACCGCCATGGCAGCAACTAGCGAACTGAAAATCACCAGAAAAATCATGGCAAGTACAGAAGACACGCCACGATGCATTTTGGACTTTGGACTTTGGACTTTGAATTGGACCTCCGGAGGCGCAGGCGATTGCCGCGCGAAACTCAAGCGACTGCCTCGCTGTGTCCCGGCGCCGCGAACTTCCAACGCCAAGTCCTCACCGATCAGGTGAATGTCACAGGAATCCAAAATCTCAAACTCAAAATCCAAAATCGCGTTGTGTTTCATTTCGGTGATATCCATGAGACTCGGGTGATTTCGAGCGGCTCCGCGTCGCCCGGGCCCTGGAACGTCACGATGACCTCCATCTTCAAAAGTGTCGTCGAGCCGTCGGCTCGAACCGTCGTAATGTTCGCCGGATCCACATTCTGCACGGTGATGATCTGGGCCCAGCCATCCATGTTCCCGATCACCTGCCTCTGTGCATTGATCGGCCCGTTCCCCAGTGCCGCGGAAAAGATCGACCCATTGCCGCCTCCGTCAAAGTCATCCAGATCGTCGTAATCAGTCAGCGATGGTTCCGTGGGTTCCGGCCCCCAGAACGCAAGGCCCGTCACCGGATCGTGCTGCGGAAGATTCAGCGTCATTTCCCGGATTTCATTGCCCAAACTCGTCGCAATGCTGGCGTGTGTGGACCACGAGTTCTGCTTGTGCAGCGCTTGCTGCGCGCTCACCATCGCCAGCACTCCAACACCAACAATGACTATCGCCAGCGCGGTCTCGATGAGCGTGAAAGCGCCACGGCGAGATCGATGCACGCATCGATCGCTCGGTTCAATCGCCAATCGAAAGTCGTAAATCGTCAATCCCCGCACAACCGCTCCTTCCGCCTCCGCCATCCCCGCCACCCCATGATTAGTGTCCTGTCACAACTGAACTCATCTTGAAGATCGGCAGGATGATCGCCATCGCAATGAAACCGACGACCGAACCCATCAGCACGATCATGATCGGTTCAATCATGCTCGTCACGGTCTTGATGGCATCGCGCAGCGCCTTGGCGTAGTAGGCGGAAATTTCCTCCAGCACTTCACCCAAGCGTCCGGATTCCTCACCCGCACCGATCATCTGCACAACGCTCTTGGGCAGCAGCGTTGATCGCACCAGTTGCGATTGCACCTTCTTGCCCTCTTTTACGGATGCATACACCGTCCGCCACATTTTCTTGTAGAGCAGGTTGCCGGAGATGTCACCGGTAATGGCAATCGTGTCCAGCATCGGGACGCCAGCGTTGAGCAGTTCGCCCATCGTCTGAAGCGACCGACTCACATACAGAGCGCGGAACATGCGGCGAAACAGCGGCACCGTAATCTTCGTCTTATCGAACCACCAGCGACCCGGCTCTGTGCGGATGAAAAACAACAGCGCCCCCACCGCCACAAACGCCCCGATCACCAGGATCCACCAGAAGTGCACCATCCAATCAGAAAGACCCATCAGGAACTTTGTCGGCCACGGCAAGATTGATTCCTTGCCCTGGAACACGCCCGCAAATCGGGGCAGCACAAACGTCATCAGAAACACCGTGACGGAAATCGCCATGCCCGCGATGATCCCCGGGTATATGCTCGCGCCGATCACCATCTTCTTGGTTTCAATCTGCTGGGAGATGTACGCAGCAATTCGGTCCAGCATCTTGGCGAACGAACCGGACATCTCCGATGCCCGCACCATGTTCACATACAGCGGCCCGAAGAGTTTGGGATGCTTCGTAATCGCCTCGGAAAACTGCTTGCCGGATTCCACGTCCGACTTGATCCCAATGAGAATACGCTTGAATTTGGGATTGCTGACCTGGTCAGAAATCCCATCAAGCGCAGCCCGGATACTGATGCCGGCTCGAATCATCACCGCAAGTTGTGTAGTGAAATCCAGAATGTCCTTCTGGCTCGGACCGGATGAATAGTTCAGCGCTTTGAGAAATGATTTGTTGACCTTCGCCGCCGATGCCTGCACCGGAACCAGTTGCAGCACATGATGACCCTGTTGGCGCAGCAAGGCCGCAGCGGATGGCGCGTTGTCCGCTGCCAATACGCCTACCTGAACCTGGCCGGAAGAGTGTCGTGCTTGGTAACGGTAATGAGGCATGAGATCAAAGGTCAGAGATCAGAAGTCAGTAGCAATGGGTCGGAACTGATTGACCCGCAGGTTCCAACGTGCTTTTTGGGATTACGCAGCCAACTGTCGCTCCACTTTGTCCGGGAAGGCCGATTGCGCAATGGCGTCCTCGCGGCTGATCATGCCGTTGAAGTACAACTCCGCAATCGAATTATCCAGGCTCACCATTCCCAATTGCCGATTCGTGTCGATCACGTTGGGGATTTCAAACGTTCGGGCTTCACGAATGATGTTGCGCACCGCCGGCGTGCAAAGCATCACTTCAACCGCAGGCACCATTCCCGGCTGATCAATGCGGCTAAACAACGTCTGCGAGAGCACCGCTTGCAGCGTGTTGCCAAGCATCGCGCGGATCTGGTTCTGCTGGCCGGATGGGTACATATCGATGATTCGCTCCACCGTCTGCGATGCGTTCACCGTGTGCAACGTCGAAAGCACCAGGTGGCCGGTTTCGGCAGCAGAGATGGCCAGCGCGGTCGTATCCAGATCGCGCATTTCACCTACGAGAATGATGTCCGGGTCCTGGCGCAGCGCGTGCTTCAAACCGCTGCCGAACGTCGGCATGTCCTGGCCAAGTTCGCGCTGCTCAATCAGGCACTTGTCAGACTTGAATGAGTATTCGATCGGATCCTCAAGTGTAATGATGTGCTTGCGATAGCGATGGTTCATCGCCTCAATCATCGCTGCCAGTGTGGTTGACTTACCGGAACCCGTATCGCCGGTCACCAACACAAGGCCGCGCGGTAGATAGGTGAGACGAGAAATCACCTCTGGAAGGTTCAAGGCTTCCAGCGGCGGAACCTTGCTCTTGATGGCGCGCATCGCCAATCCGACCGAACCACGCTGCAAGTGGGCATTGACGCGGTATCGCCCAAGTTCCGCCACCGCATACGAAAAATCCAAGTCGCAGTGCTCTTCAAAACGCTTCTGCTGATTCGGATTGGTCATCTCCTCCATCATCGCCTTCACGCTTGCCGGCGTGAGAACCGGGCCATCCAGCGGCGTAACCACGGTATTCACGCGCAGCATCGGAGCGTGGCCCGCAATCAGGTGAATGTCCGATGCCTTGAGTTCGTGTGCAGCGTGAAGGATTTCTGTCAGGTTCATAAATTGCCCCACTGTGTAGGAGTCGTCGAATGTGGACAGTCCCTCTTGTTTCGGCACTCCTCCGGCATGGAATAAGTATCAAATGGCATCCTCGCCAATGAAGGAGCCAGCGGCGCGAATTGCCACCAACTTTGCCGCTTATTCCGTTTGGGGGGACTCGTCCTACCTTGATGCCGTCGCTGCTGCCGGTCGCAAATCAACCTGACCGCTCCCTGCGAAGGACGCGCTGGGATTGGGGAAACCCATGTCGCGGAAGATTCTCGCCAATTCGCCCGGCGCGATGTACTGCACGGAGCCACGGATGGAATAACTGGCTTCCGCTGGTGCTCCATCAGCAGCCCAACCCACTGCGGCGTGGGGCACTACCGCCGGCAAACTGATTTCACGCGAATCTCCCCTGGCCAGTGTCGCTTCCGCCGATCTCCTGCCCGCAAACACCCGCACCCCATTGATTGCCACATCGTATTCAAAATCGGTCATTCGCAATTCGGTGTCGTTGGGATTTCGCATTTCCAATGCGATGTGAATGACCGTTGCCGCCGCACTCTCCATCCCCCGACCGGCACCCGTCACGCTCACCGATGGACTGTTGTACGAATGGCAACCGCCGCCAATCAATGCAATAAGAACTCCCGTTGTCAGGAAGACCAGCCGCCTTTGGACAATCGCACGGAATCGCCAACGCATCAGCGCACTATAACGAGTGGCGCTTTTGGATCAACTGCCGCCATCAGGGCAGGCCCAGCCGATAGTCATCCGCCAGCGGCGCTTGGGCAAGAATCATGTGATGCTGATCATCAAACTGTTTGGAGTAACTGTGCCACATGACGGACATGACCGCGAGAATGCCCACCGCACACCACGCCGCCACTTCGCCGGCAAGATGCTGCCGCAGGCGGTACAGAAGCGCCACGCAGATTCCAACGCTGGCCGCTTTGAATGCAGCCAGTACCCAGGGTGACTGCGTAGTCTTAATTAGGTACGCCGCGATCGGATTGGCTTCCATCATCCAGTTCGCCCGCAGGAAGGCCAGTGTGATGATCAGGTCCGCTACGCTCAAAACAATGATCCCTGCCACCAGCAGCGTCACGCGCCGTGCTCGAGTGTCAAGAATCGGCTTTTGGATGATCGTTGCAGATTGCATGGGCGCCTTCTTTCCGGCTGGATCGTGCCGCTTGCGGACAACTCGCCAAAGGGCCATCGGTCAATTGCAACCAACGCTTGATGAGCTTTGTCCTACCATAGAGATACGCGAGGACCGCAGCCCGCAGGCGCAGGCACTTCGCTAGAGAGGAATGATTTCCTTGATGCCAATAACCAACTTCCACCCGCGCTTCGCCATCTTCACATTGCTCCTTGTACTTGGGCTTGCGGATGCTGCCCGCGCCCAAACCGACAATCCCGTTTACGTCGATGACTCCCCGCAGGCCTGGGAGCAATTCCGTCAGGCCCAGGACCAAACCCGAAACAACGGCGGCGAAGCCGTGCGACTCTACCAGGAACTCCTCGACGACTTCGGCCTCAAACTCATTCCCGTTTCCGCAAACTCCTCCGATCAATTCCAGGCCGTGCGACGACGCGTTCTGGATGACCTCATCGCCAATCCCCCGCTGCTGGAACGTTACCGGATCATTCAAAAGCAATCCGCTGAACAAATGCTCCAATCGAATGATCTGGAGCGTTTGGCGATGACCCGCTCCCTGACCGATGCCGGACTTGAAGCCCTTCTTCGGCTGGCCCAGCGTGAACTGGAATTCGGCCGTTTTCGCGCCGCTTCCACATGGTTGGAACAGGCTCGCACCCACCCGCTCTTTCTCAATCCCGGCCCCGCAACGGCTCGCCTCGCCGCGCACACCCAATATATGAGCGGCACGGCTGCGCATTACCTAAACGACACCGCCGCCTCGCGGCAGGCCATCACCGATCTCTCAAAACTTGGTGCGGAAGCAGAACCCCTTCGTACCGCTCTTGAGAAACTTCTTTCCGCACCAGCCTCCGGACCAGCATCCGCAGAGTCCCCCGCCATCAGCACCCTCGATCGCGGCCGCGCTTCGGATCTCAACGATCTGGTCGCACAAGCAATATGGTCAGTCCCGCTGGAAGATTCGCTGGCTCGCCGTCGCGCCGCCGCCGCACAGGAGGAACAGCCGTTGGGACTTCAAGGCGGTTTTGGCGATCCGCGCCCAAGAGATTCCGATCTCACCACCGCCGTACCGACCGTCTCCGGTGAACTCGTCTACATCAACGAAGGCCAGACCATTCTCGCCCTCAATCGGCTAACCGGGCGGCAACTCTGGGCCTATTCCAATTTCGCCCGACCTTCCTTGATGGATCGTGATGTGCTTGGCTCGCTCGATCCGAGCGTGGTCGCCGTTTCAAACGGTTCCATCGTGACCCTCACCGGCCACGCCCAACCAACCAGCCGCAGTGAAGCCGGCCGCGTGATTTGCATTGATGCAGACACCGGTTCCTTTCGATGGTCTGCCCCGCTGACTGGTTTGGTCGAGGCTCCTTCCAATGAGCAATTGTTCGCTCATGGCGCTCCGATCATTGCCGATGACATGGTGTTTGTCGCCGCCAGAAGAGTTAGCACACAATCCATGACCAGCGCCTACGTCGTGGCCTTGAACCTCAACGATGGGCAGGTGCGTTGGGTGCGCTACATCACATCCAGTGGTGGGCTCCGCGTTGGTCAACGTCCCTTCTGCACGCTTGTCTACGCGCAAGGCGCCCTGTTCATCTCAACCGCTGTCGGCGCCATCGCGCGATTGGACCCCACCACCGGAGAAACCGCATGGCTCGTGCGCTTCAACGCTCCCATGAACCCCACACTTGCTGATCAGAGCCGCCGACCCTGGGAGTTGGCCGGGCCTGTCGTCACCTCCCACGGCGTCATCACCGTTCAACCAGATCAACGCCGCGTCGTCAAACTGGATCCAAAAACCGGCAACCAGTTGGAGAGTTACGCCTCTTCCTCCGCCGCCGATTGGAACTCACCAAAGTATCTTCTGGCTGACGATGAGCACGTCTACGCCATCGGCAACGAAATTCGCGCGTTTCGACTTGATAATCTGGAAAACGTCACCTGGGGCATGGGGCCAACATTTGCCGCTCGCATGTCGATTCAGAAGGGTGAAGCAGATCCGCAAGACGCCGCCGGACAAACCTCCAATCCCTTTGAATTGCGCGGCCGAGTGCAACTGGTCGATGGCGCACTCATCGCCCCAACCAGCGAAGGCATCCTCGTCATCGATTCCCATACCGGCACCGTCCTCAACAGGCTTGCCGTTCCAACCGTTGGCAATCCGCTGGCGATTGATTCCCAACTCCTCCTGGCATGTGGCGATCGGCTTGATTCCTATATGTCCTTCGACAGAGCCGAGCGCATGCTGCGCGACCGCATCGCACAAACTCCCAGCGATCCGGAACCCGCCATCTCCCTCGTGCGCCTCGGCATGCGCGTTCGCAAACTTGATCTGGCGCTTGAAGCCGCCGGCCTGGCGCGACGCTCCATTGATTCCACACTTCGTCCGGCCAACACAGGTCCAAACGCCGCGCCGGATCGTCGTGAGGAATTAATGTCGCTGCTGCTGGAACTTGCCGCCTCTCACATCCAATCCACAACAGAAGAAGGCGAACGGCTCTACGCCGTGATGAACGCCGTGGCGGTCGAAAGCCAGCAACGGGTGGAATACCTCCTTTCCTACGGCGACTGGCTGGCAACCTTGCCCGCCGGATTGAATCGTGCTGTGGAGAGTTACCAATCCATCCTCTCGGATCATCTGCTGGCCGAGTCGTGGCGCATCGATAACGCCACCATGCGGCCATCCGCTGCATGGGCGCGCCAGCGATTGAACGATCTCATCTCCAAACGCGGCCAGGCCGCCTACGCACCGCAGGCCGATTTCGCCGCCGTCCGCCTCAATCAAATCACCACCGGCGCTCCAACAGTGGAAGAGTTGCGCTCGCTCGCCGATGAATATCCCTTCGCGGATGCCGCCGTTGATGCCGCAACGCTCGCCGCAAACATGCAACTGCAAGCCGGTGATGCCCGCGCCGCCGGTGCCACACTCTTGCAGGCGTACCGTGCCGCACCTCGACGCCCCGCCGCGGAAAAACTCCTCGGCAGGTTTGTCACCATCGCCACATCCACAAAAGCCAACAATCAGATTGAGGCCGTCATGCGGCACGTCGTCACCGCGCATGGCGATGACATCGCGCTCATCACAGAATCCGGTTCCATCAATGCCGCCAAATGGCTGGAGACCGCCGCCAAAACGCGCAACGCCAGCGGCCGCCGCCTGCCAACCATGGGCGATCTTGCCAGCGTGCACGAGGCGCCTTCCATTCCCGGCAGTCTTGTCCCGCTCTATCGCAGCGCTTCCACATTTGCATCGGCATCAACCGGTGAGCCCGCGCTTCCCGCCGATCGCGCTCTGATTCGTGAAGGCAACGCCATACGCATGCTCGGGCCACGCGATGCCAATCCGATCTGGTCCGCCACGCTGCCCGGCGAATCCCAGGCCCCGCAACTTCTTCGGTTCACTGATACCGATGTCCTTCTCTGGATGGCCGCAGATCCCAAGGACCCCAAGGCAATCATGTTCAGCGCCAAGGACGGCTCACTGCGCTGGACCTCGCCGCGGCTCACCGATTTACTCTCCGACCCGTTGCGCGATCTCGGCCGCGCTCGCACCATTCGTGATCAAATGCCCGATGGCGATGTCTTCGATCCGCTCGCCACACTGCCCGTCCTCAACGATCAATCAATCTTTTTCGTGCAGCGCAATGGCGGCGTGGTTGCCATTGATCTCAACGACGGCAAACAGGAGCGCTGGAAGCGCAAGCAAACGCTGGAGCAAGTCCATGCCGTCGCTCTCCATGACAACGCGCTGGTGCTCGCTGGCATGACCCGCAGCGTCGGCGATGGCGGCGAACTCACCCCGCGCCTGCTCATTCTCGATCCCCTCACCGGCGATCCCCTCTTTGAAAACGCCAACGTCATGCGCACGCTTGGCCGAGGCGGCGTGAAGTGGATGCGCATTTCCCCGCTTGGCGTGCTCATTCTCGGCACCGAACAAGGCCTGCACGCCATCGATCTTGCCAACGGCAAACGACTCTGGAGCAGTTCCAACCCTGATGTCATCGATTCACAGCGAGGCTGGCTTGATGATTCCTCCGGCGGCAGTGATCGCATCGTCATTGAAGATCGCCTCGGCCACCTTCGCACACTGAACCTGGCCGATGGTTCTGCTTCCGCAGAAACGTTTGAACAGCCTCTGCGTGGAGAGTGGGATCCCGCAGAACTGCGCGGCCTTTCCATCGTCGCCAATCGGGTCATCGCCCATTACCCGCAGCGCATCGTCGTGTACGACGCCGCCAAGGGAACCATCATCGGTGCCGATGTGATCAGCGATGAACGCGACTATCGCTTCCTGCTTCCCGCACAAGACAAACTGCTCCTCGTCAACAGCCGCAGTTCCCAGATTCCCATTCCAGATCAACCCGGCCGCAGAGCGCAACGATGGGATTACCGCCTCTACAGCCTCTCTGAAAACTGCAAAGTGCTCGGCGACGTCAAAGCGCTCGACCACTCACTCAACGAGCGCGTATTACAGGCAGTCCTCATCGATAATTGCCTGTTGCTTTCCACGCAATCAGAGACGCTCGCCTTGCGATTTGGAAAGTAATTGCACTCCCCCTCCCTTGAGGGAGGGGGCCGGGGGGTGCGTGAGAAGCCCCGATGCAGCAATGACTTGTCGGCCACAACCGTCTCAAAACCACTACGCCTTCTCCAAAAACGCCCTAAACTGTTCGCATGCCTGTTCCGTCGCAGCCAGAACAAGGTTCATCGGCCGCTCTGCAAGAACTGGCCGCCCAGTTGGCTCTTGTTTCACAGGCAACCGTTCCAGATTCGCATGACCATTCGCGTCTGCATCACAACGCGCAGCGCATCCTGCCGTGGCTCATATCCATCGCAATTCACGGCAGCCTCGCCATTGCCGCGGTGTTGGTGACATGGACGGTTGCCAATCTGCCGCAGAAAGATGAATCAGTCCTCATCGTCGCAGACTTCAACGCCATGCAATATCAGCCGGTTGTTTCAACTGCGCCTTCTGATGAAACCGATGCGCCGGTTTCCGATGTTCCCAATTTCTCCCCACCCGCACCTGATGCACATGAACTTCTCAACAGCGCGGGCCAGGGAAGCAGAGACACCGCCGCACTGCTCGCAGAACTCGGCGGCGCACGAACTGGTGAATCCGGCGCAACCGCGCTCGCCGGTCTTGCACAAGGCTCCGCTGGCACGCACTCTGTCTCCTTTGCGGGCACCTCTGCCTCGAACGCCCGCCGCATCGTCTACATCATCGATGCCACCGGCTCCATGATCGGCGCGCTGCAGATCGTAATTGATGAACTCGGCCGTTCGCTCTCCAACCTATCCAGCGAGCAGAGTTTCAGCGTGATCTTTTTCCAGGGCAACACAGCAATCGAAGCCCCGCCCGCCGGCAGATTCATCCCCGCCACCGCGCGGGAACTGGATCGTGTCATCAAATGGATTCACACCAGCATCGTTCCCCGCGATCGCACCAACCCCCTGCCCGCAATTGAAAAGGCCGTTCGCCTCAATCCCGATGTCATCTTTCTCCTAAGCCACGGCCTGACCGGCCATGGCGAATTTGAAATCGATCAGCGTGATCTGCTGGATCGACTCGACAAACTCAACCCCGTGGATCGCGATCTCCGTCGCCGCCGCACCCAGATCAACTGCATTCAGTTCATGGACCCCGATCCGCTGGACACCATGAAACTCATCTCCCAACAGCACGGCGGACCCAACGGCTACAAATTTCTCTCCCGCAAGGAACTCGGCGTCGGCGGGCCTTGACGCGGCAAACTTGTCGCAAGGAACCTTCATGCGAATTGCACTTTCCAGATTTCTGATCCTCTCCGTCGTGGTGGCCGTCGCCGCGCTGTCCACGATCGCCGTCGCCCAGAACGGCGATCCATCCGCAACGCCCGCCGATTCTTCCGCCGCCGCAACCACCGGCGGCAGTTTCGCCGGCACCTTCTTCATCTCGCGCGTCACTCACGCCAATGGCGAACAAACCATCGACTTTGTCGGCAGCATTCTCGTCTGGTCATTGCTCGCTCTTTCCATGGTCAACGTCGGGCTCATCGGCTACCTCGCCATCGTCAACCAGCGCAAGCACATCGTGCCTACCAACGTCGTCACCCAGATGAAACAACTGCTGGCAACCGGCAACTATCGCCAGGCAGTTGAAATGGCCCGAAAAGATCCGAGTTTTTTCTGCCACGTCCTCCATGCGGGCTTGGCGGAGGCCGGCCACGGCTTTGCCGCCATCGTCCGCTCGCTGGAACAAGCCGCCGATGTCGCCATCGCCAAACGCATGCGCCCCATTGAAGTCTTATATATGTTTGGCCAGGTCAGCCCCATGATGGGCCTCCTTGGCACCGTGTACGGCATCATTTTCGCCTTCCGTGTCTTCGTGGCAATGGGCGGCCGCGCCAGCCCCGCACTCCTCGCCGGCGGCATCGGCACCGCGCTTGTCGCCACCTTCTGGGGCCTCGTCGTCGCCATCCCCGCGCTCGGCGCGTACTCCTTCCTTCGCAACAAGGTTGATCAACTCACAACCGAAGCGATCGCATCCGCCGAGGAACTGCTCGCCCCCTTCCGTCCCAAAGCCGGCACCACAACCAAACCCATCGCCTCCTCCAAGCCCGCACCGCAGTCCTCATCACCAACGCCATGAGACGCCGCAGCATCAAGGAACGGGCAGGAATTGAAGCGAACCTCACATCGCTTATCGATGTGACGTTTCTGCTCATCGTTTTCTTCGTGCTCGTCTCACGCTTGAACGAAATGGAGCAGATTGAAATTGATCTGCCCAGCCCCGCCAACGCCGCCACTGCGGAACTCAAATCCGAAAACCAAGTTGTCATCAACGTGCTGCCCGGTCTGGAAGGCAACGCCGCCGGATATAGGGTGGGCGCCGTCGATTTCCCACCAAACGACTCCGGCCTGAAATCCATGACCAGCCACCTCGCCGGCCTCTATCGCCTCAACCCCGCGCTGGATCTGGATGTCCGAGCAGCGCGGCAGACTCGTTTCGATCAGGTTGAACCCGTCATGCGTGCCATCTCCACCGCCGCTCACGCCGTGCCCGGCATCACCGCTGCTCATGTCAATCTCGCCGTCGTAAGGGAGCAGCGATGATGAACCACGACCAAACGCCGCTCGATGAACTGGCCAATCAACTTGAACACCAAGAGGCAGAAGCCGATCACGTTCCCCTGCCGCGCCGCCGTCGCTTCGATCGTGCCCGTGTGAACGTCAACCTCACATCGCTCATCGATGTCACATTTCTCCTGCTCATCTACTTCATGGTCGCCACCAGCATGACCGGCGCAGAAGAAGGCTACCGGATGGATCTTCCCGGCCGATCCGGCGCCGCCGCGATCGATCCCTTCAAACTGGATGAAGAACCGCTTCGCATCAGCATTACATCGACCGGCCTGGGTCCCACGATGTACCGCATCTCAATCGATGGCCCATATCCTCAACCCGCCACTTTTCAGGATTTGTACGCATTCCTCAATAGCGCACAGGTCAATCCAATCAACGCCGCATCCGGTGGCGGCTCACTCTTCACCCCAGCCCATCCCATCATCATCCAGCCAACTCGTCACACCCGCTGGGAACACGCGATCGAAGCCCTCAACGCCGCCGTCCGCGCTCATTACACCAACGTAACATTTGCCAAACCGGGATGACATGCCTGCAAAGCGATTCCCAATAGCCGCAAATCAATTGACCGCCCTTGGTCGCATTGCGCGACGAAACCAAAACTCCCCCCCCCTTGAGGGAGGGGGCCGGGCGGTGGGTGAGAAGCAACGAACGTCGCTACAGCATGTAGTTCAAATCTCGTTCCTCATTGCAATCTTCCTATCCGATTGGTGCACCGCGCAACAAACTGCATCGCCACCGCTTGCCAACCTCGAACGCTCCCTCGCCGAGCGCCGCCAGCAAATCCAATCCCATCCCGATGATCCCCAGCGCGCCCTCTGGCTCGCTGACCTCGGCAACGAACTCTTCCTCGAAAATCTGCCCCACGATGCCACAGGAATCACCGCCCTCTTCGGCTCACCCTCGACCGACCAACGCCAAAAAGCCGCCGCCATCGCCCGTGAACTCTACGAGACCGCAACCGAAGCCGAAAAACTCATTCCCAATGCCATCGTTCAGGTGGAATCCGCTCCCAACTTCGCCCACGATCCCGCTCTGCAAGACCGTCGCCGTGATCTGATCGACACCCAGCGAGATCGCCGCATCCCATTTCTCCGTGGTGTCGGCGCATTCCTTCATGCGGAATGGAACATCACAGACACCAAAGAAAAACAATCCCTCTACACCACCGCCGATCGCCTGCTCACACCGCTCATCGACAAACTCGAATCCGCCGCCGCGATCGAAGCACGCCTCTACGCCGGTCTGGCCAAGGCACGCCTCGGCCAGTTCGATTCCGCCGAATCGCTCTTCACCGCCGTCGCAACAAACCCCGCCAGCGCACCTCAACAAATCTTCACTGCTCGCATGGGTGGCGTCCTCAACCGCATCGTGCGCGGCGGTCAAAACGGCCCCTCATCCGGCCTCGATGCCCTCTCGTCCATCGACACCCGCTACGCCGGCAAAGATTCACAGGACCTGTTCTTCCGCGTCCTCATTGCAGATCAGCGCTTCTCCCTCAAACACCAATTGCTCATCGCCGCGCCACAGGAAAAGCGTCCGCCTCTCATCGCCTCCGCCATCGCCGCTTACACCGATCTGCTCAAAATCGATTCCGCCACACCGCGCGAGACCATTCGCGCCATCGTTCTCGATCGTCTGGCCAATGCTCTCCTGCGGAACAACGTCATCGCTCCAGAATGGAACAGTTCACTTCCCGGCATCGCCACCGTCGCCGTCGCCGATCGTCTGGCTCAATCCGATTCAACTCGTGAGCAGGCCATCACCACGCTTGAATCCGCATTGCAAAACCGCAACCTCGATGCCGAGGCCCAGCCCATCGCGCTCTTCACCCTCGGCCGCGCCCTCTTTGATCATGGCGATTCCCTGCATGCTGCCCAGCGTTTCATTGAACTCGCCGTCAATTTCCCCTCCGATCCGCAAGCCCAACGCGCCATTGAACTTGGCGTCACCATCGCCGCCGATCTCGATCGTGCCAGTGCCGATGACTCCGAAGCCCGCACTCTCCTGCGTGAAGGCCTCTCCATTCTTCTCCAACAATCTCCCAACCTTACCTCCATCAACCACTGGCGATTCGCCGCAGGCAAACTCGCCCTTGATGAATCTCGCTTCGATGAAGCAACCACTTACTTGACCCAGATTACACTCGACGCCGCCCTCCGTCTGGATGCCAACTTCATGCTCGCCGCCGTGGCCCGCGCTCGCGCCGCCGCCGCAACCGATCCCGCCGCACGCAAATCTCTTAGCCAACAAACCCTCACCGCCATTGATCGCGTTCAACCCCTCATCGATGCCTGGCTCAACGACAATTCTTCCACCGCAGATGAACCCCGCATCCGCGCTCTGCATCAATACCAGTCCCTCCTGCAAATCTATCGTGCTGAATCACTTCTCAATCTCAATCAACCGCAGCAATCCCTTTCCCTGCTGCAATCGATAATGAGCGATTCATCCGCAGGCCCGTCCGTCATCGCAGAGGCTCTCAAAATCCGCATCGCCGCTCACCAGGCCATGAACAAACCCGAAGACGCCCTGCGCGAAATCGAACAGTTCATGCGCAACAAAACCACAACCGTCGATCAAGCCAACGCCGTCCTCCTGCCCCTGCTCACTTCTCTGGAGCGCGATGTCCAATCGCTCATTGAGTCCGATCGCGCCGATCAAGCCACCGAACTCGCCACGCGCACTCTTCTCCCCGCCGCAATTCTCCTTGAGCAATGGCAACCAGATCACAACCAAACCCAATCCCGCCAGATTCGCATCGCCAACGCCTACCGCTACGCCGCCCGCTTCACCGATGCCAAATCCCGTTACGAACTCATCCTCAAATCCCACCCCGATTCCGCACCCGCTCTGCTTGGCAAGGCCGAATGCCTCTACAACATCACAGGCGAAGAAAACCTCGCCAGTGCAATGAACCTCTTCAAACGCCTCGCCGCCGCTGGACCGGAAACAGACTCCACCGCCTATTGGCTTTCGCAACTGCGAATGCTCCAAATCATCGATCGCGTCGATCGCAACACCCAACAGATTCTCCCACGCATCGAGCGCCTCAAACAACAAGACCCAACCCTCGGCGGCAAACAGTTCCTACGCGCCTTCGAATCCCTCCGCCGCAAATACTCCCGCGCACAATAACGCTGCCGCTCTCCATAACGCAGCCAACAAGGCATACACTTAACTATCCATGCCACACTGCTGTCAATTTTCGCCGCGTGCAAGCTCCCCCTCCCTTGAGGGAGGGGGCAGGG
>CAZWJR010000014.1:0-2459 GCA_964634655.1 uncultured Isosphaeraceae bacterium
CTACGCCCAAATCAAACCACTTTCAGGCGCTTGCCTCCCCTATCATGTGCTCTCGGAAAGAAACGTGAACAGCGAAGGCAAATACATCAAGGTTCGCGGCGCGGCCGAGCACAATTTGAAGTCGCTCGATGTGGACATTCCGCGCGACCGGCTGGTGGTGATGACGGGTGTGAGCGGTTCGGGGAAGAGTTCGCTGGCGTTTGATACGATTTTTGCGGAAGGGCAGCGGAAGTACATGGAATCGCTTAGCGCGTACGCGCGGCAGTTTCTGGATCAACTCCAGAAACCGAATGTCGAGTCCATTGAGGGGCTGCCCCCCACTATTGCGATCCAGCAGCGAACCGGCGGGCACAACCCGCGATCCACCGTTGCCACGACAACGGAGATTTACGATTACTTGCGATTGCTGTACGCCCGCTGCGGTCAGCCGACGTGCTGGCACGTGGAGGGGCTGTCGGCTGTTGGCTCTCGGCTTTCGGGAGAGGAATCCACCGCAGATGGCAAGAAGCGGAATGGCGAAAGTCTAAAGACGTGCGGCCAGCCGATTACGGCGAGCAGCCCGACGCAGATCGTGGACACGCTGATGGATTGGCCGGAGGGAACCAAGTTGATGGTTTGCTCGCCGGTGATTCGCGGCAAGAAGGGATTTCACCGCGATGTCATGGAAGGGCTGCAGAAGCACGGATTCGTGCGGGCGCGGGTCAATGGCAAGATTATTGACATCCGCGAAGCGCTGAAGGAAGGCGGCGACAACCCGCTGGACCTGGGGCGGTATGAGATGCACACGATTGAAGCGGTGGTGGATCGCGTTGTGATCAATGCACAAGTGCGGCAGCGGCTGGCGGATTCGGTGGAAGTGGCGCTGCGATTGAGTGAAGGGCTGCTGGTGGTGCTTCGGGAAGACACCAGGAGCGCTGATGCGTGGACCGAGCATCGATTCAGCGAGAAGTTTGCATGCCCGGACCATCCGGAGTGCAGTCTGGATGAACTGGAGCCGCGGCTGTTCTCGTTCAACTCGCCGTACGGGGCTTGCCCGAGATGCGATGGATTGGGTGTGATCAGTGAATTTGATGAGAATTTGATCGTGCCTGATCCGACGGTGGCGATCAATGACGGAGCGATTGAGCCGTGGCAGAAGAACGGGCGGAGGATGAAGACGTTTTACGGCCGAATGCTGCGGAAGTTTTGTGAGGCGATGGATGTGAAGCGCGATTGTGCGTTTGACAAACTGCCGAAACACGCCCGGCGAATTCTGATGCACGGCACAACAGAAGCGGATCAAGCCAAGTTTGATTTGAGTTTTGAGGGTGTTCTGCCAAATCTCAAACGCCGGTATGAGAACACCGAGAGCGAATGGATGAAGGAACGGCTGCATGACTACATGAGTGGGACGCCTTGCCCGGCATGCGAAGGAAAGCGGCTGCGCACGGAGGCACTGCATGTGATGCTGCACGGCTGTCGGCAATCGGCTGTCGGCTCTTCAACCACGAAGGTAGATGGCGGGAAGTCAAAGGCAGAGGCCTTGTACAGCATTGCGGATGTCACCGGGCTGACGATTGATCAGGCGGTGTTGTTCTTTGAACATCTGCAGTTGAATTCGGAACAGAAACGGATTGCGGAGCCGATTTTGCGGGAGATCAACGCCCGGCTGGGGTTTCTTGCATCCGTGGGGCTGAACTACCTCACGCTGGATCGGACGAGTACGACACTATCCGGTGGTGAAGCACAGCGGATTCGGCTTGCGACGCAAGTGGGATCCGGGCTTGTCGGCGTGTGTTATGTGCTGGATGAACCGACGATCGGCCTCCATCAGCGCGATAACGACCGGCTCATCGGCACGCTGCGAAGGCTGGCGGACATCGGTAATACTGTGCTTGTGGTGGAGCATGATGAAGGAATGATTCGCGCCGCGGACCATGTGATTGATGTTGGCCCCGGACCGGGCAAGCGCGGCGGGAAGATCATTGCGCAGGGGACTCTGGATGATGTGCTGGCGGAACAGAATTCGCTGACTGGCGCGTTTCTCTCCGGGCGGCGGTTTGTGCCGAACCCCGGTTCGAGCAAGCGACGCCCGGTGAGTGAAGACAAAGCGGTAGTGATCAAGGGGGCGAGGGCGAACAACCTGAAGTCGATTGATGTGGCATTTCCGCTGGGTGGCATGATCTGCGTGACGGGAGTTTCCGGCTCCGGCAAATCCACGCTGGTGAATGAAGTGTTGCTGAAGGCAGCGAAGCGTGAGGTGTACGGGTCACGGCTGATGCCGGGCGCGCATTCGCGAGTCAACGGGCTGGGCAAGGTGGAGCGGGTAATTGAGGTGGATCAATCGCCGATTGGTCGGACACCACGCTCAAATCCCGCAACATACACGGGCATTTTTGATGACATTCGCAAACTATTTACGGCGACCAAGGAAGCAAAAATTCGCGGGTATGAGGCAGGACGATTCAGTTTCAACGTCA
>CAZWJR010000014.1:2469-24353 GCA_964634655.1 uncultured Isosphaeraceae bacterium
GACGATGTGAGGCGTGCCAGGGACAGGGTGTGAAGAAGATTGAGATGCACTTTCTTCCGGATGTTTTTGTGACGTGCGAGGCGTGCAAGGGCAAACGGTACAACCGCGAGACGCTGGAGATTACATTTCGGCACAAGACAATTGCAGATGTGCTGGACATGACCATTGAGGAAGCGGTGGGATTCTTTGATTCTCACCCCAAGACGCTGCGGATGCTTCAGTGTTTGCATGATGTGGGATTGGATTATCTGCAACTTGGCCAGCCATCCACGACGCTTTCCGGCGGGGAAGCGCAGCGCATCAAACTTGCCAGCGAACTTGGCAACACAACGGCTGCACACACGCTTTATGTGCTGGATGAACCGACGACGGGTCTGCATTTTGCGGATGTGGAGCGGCTGTTGAGCGTGCTGAATCGGTTGGCGGATGCGGGACATACGCTGGTGGTCATTGAGCACAATCTGGATGTGATCAAATGCGCGGATTGGGTGATTGACCTTGGGCCCGAAGGCGGGGACCGAGGCGGGACGATTGTTGCGGCGGGAACGCCGGAGCAGATTGCGCTGGTTAAGCACAGCCACACGGGGCGGTATCTCAAGCCACTGCTTAATGAAAGGCGAACAACCGCCAAGACCGGCAAGGCGGTTGCTATTTCTTAGAGTGGGTTAGTCGACTTCGATGGTCGACATGTCCATGGGCTGCGAAACCTGCGGTCGGCTCATGCCGTGCCAGAGGTAATAGAGCGCGGCTTTGAGATCATCCACGATGACCATGAAGCATGGCAGAGTGGTCAGCACCAGCACGGTGGAACTCAACAATCCGAAGGAGATCGCAATGGCCATAGGTATGAGGAACTTGGCCTGGAATGATTGCTGAAGCATCAGAGGCGTGAGCCCAAGGAAGGTGGTCAACGAAGTGAGCACAATGGGGCGCAAGCGTTGTTTGCCGGCATTGATGAGTGCATCGCGGACCGATTCACCGGCGGTTCTGGAAGTGTTGTAGAACTCCACCATGATGAGTGAGTTGTTGACGACGATGCCGCAGAGTGCAATGAAGCCGATGAGGCTTAAAAATGTCAGGTCATACCCAAAGATGATGTGACCCCAAATGACGCCGATGATGCCGAAGGGGATGGCGAGCATCACGATGAGCGGTTGAACGTAACTGGAGAAGAGCCACGCGAGAATGACATAGATCAACAGCACCGCCACACCCATGCCCAGCGGCAGAGAGGCGAAGGCCCGGGCGAAATCTCGCTGGCGCCCACCCATAATGATTCTTGCTCCGGGATGCTGTCGCTGGATTTCTTCTAATTCAGGGGTGATGTCCTGGGTGATGGCTTCAGGATTGGTGCCAACGGCGGTATCAGCCATAACGGTTACGGCCCGCTGACGGTCGATTCTGCGAATGGTGGAGAAACTGGCGCCTTCGCCGAGGTCGGCAATTTCTTTGAGGGGCACCATCGCTCGTGGCTCTTTGCCGATGGGAGGCATCACCCACATGTTTTCGATGGCGCTCAAATCGCGGCGGGAGTGTTCATCTAACCGCACCCGCACATCAATGTCTTCTCGCTTTGCGGAGAAAACGTGCGGCTTCAGGCCATACAACGCGCCCCGCACTTGTCGCGCCACATCTTCAACGGAAAAACCGAGTGCTGCCGCAGATGGCTTGAGTGAGATCTGCACTTCGCGTTGATTGTTGAAGTTGTCATCTGCGATGTCATACACGCCCTGCCTCTTGGCCAGCGTTTGCTTGATTTCCGTCACCATGGAGTTGATGGCGGCACCATCGTCACCTGCGATTTGAAGCGTGATGTCGGGCCCGGCACCGGCACCGCTGATTTCGCTGTAGCGCAGATTCTCCACGCCATCAAGTGTGCCATGATGATCGCGAATCGCCTGAATGACGCCGGCCGAATCACGCATGCCTTGTGCCTGCCGCTTTTCCACGGCGAGCAATTCGATGAAGATCTGTGCCAAATGAGTTGCGTTGGCATCGACAATCCCCAGATCGACGTTCTCCCGCTCGCCGATCACGGTGCCAATGTTGCGAACTTCGGGTTGGGATTTGGCGGCGTCTTCGATTCGCCGGGCGATGCGCTCGGTTTGCTCCAGCGGAGTGCCAATGGGTGTGCGAACGTCCACGATGATGGTTTCCGCATCGGAATCGCTCAGGAAAGTAAAGGGCAATCGGCCGCCGAGCACCAAGCCGACTGACATGATCAGGATTGCAAGCACTGCTGCCGAGGTAATGTAGCGATACTCCAGGAGCAGGCTCATCATGCGACCGTACGCGGGTAGCACTCGATCAGCGATGATGTGATCACGCCATTTTTCGTATCGGCGCATGATGCCGGTGAAACGGCCGGGCACAATCCTGTCGCGCTTCACGAGGCTGTGTCCCATGTGGCTGGGCAGAATCAGAATTGCTTCAATGAGACTTGCGGTAAGCGCGCAGGCAACAACGAACGGCAAGGCGCCCAGCAGGTCACCGATGCGGCCGGAAAGAAATGTCAGCGGGATAAATGCCACAATGGTGGTGGTCACCGCACCGACCACGGGCCACAGGATTTCTTCCGTGCCTTTGATGGCGGCATCCAGAGACGCTTCGCCCCGGTCGTGCCGGGATTGAATGTTCTCCGCCACCACGATGCCATCGTCCACCAACATGCCAACGACGATGATCAAGCCGAACATGGTGAGCAAATTGAGCGTGATATCCAAGACGGACATGAGCACGACGGTGCCGCAGATTGCGGTGATCAATCCCACCATCACCCAGAACGCGGCTCGCCAATTCAGAAAGAGCAACAACGTCAATAGCACGAGAACTGCGCCTTGCTGGGCGTTGCTAGTCAGAAGGGCCAGGCGGCCTTCGATGAAGCGTGCCAGATCAGAATGGGTTTCGATCTTGCCGGGCAGCGGCTCGGGGTGGTTGTGCCCCATCTCCCATGCAACTTTGCGTGAGGAGCCAAAGGCCAGTTCGATCGCGCTGCCTTCAAAGGATTCTCCCTTTCGTCCAGCCACATAGGCGCGCACCATTTCGGCAATCTTCACGGCATCCTGCTTGCCGGTTTTGAATGCGGTGACGCTGACTGAAGGTTCGCCGTTGTAGCGACGCTCAATCTGTTCGTCGACAAAATCCTCTTTGACCGTGGCGATATCTGCCACGCGCAGCGACCGGCCGGCGGGGTCGGCTTTGACGACGATCTGCTTGATAGCCTCGGCCCGCTCGGCTACACCCATCGTTCGCACGCTGATATTGCCGACGTTCGTCCGCACGGAGCCGCCGGGTACATCGGTCATCCAGGTCCGAATGGCATCGCTAACGTTCGGCAGGCTCAACCCATGTTCCAGCAAAGCGCCTTGCAACACATCCACGCGAACTTCGTAGCCGCGAATGCCGGAGACGATTACATCACCCATGCCAGGAAGCGTTTTGAGGTCATCACGAATACGGCGGATGGATTGCTTGAGAACTTCCTCATCGGCGGTTCCGAAAAGAGAAACCATGATGACGGGCAGGTTTGGCTCAAATTCCACGACCCGAATCTGCTCCGATTCTGGGGGAAGATCTGTCAGGGCATCCACTGCGTTTTTGATTTTGTCGATGGATTTTGCCAGGTTTGCCCCAGTCCGAAACTCCACCATGATCGATCCGATACCTTCGGAGATGGATGTTTCCATCCGATCGATTTCCTCGATATCGGCAAGGGCGTCTTCCACCTTGTGCGCGAGGGACTCCTCAATTTCTTCGGGACTCGCACCAGGATAGGGCATGACGACACGGGCGCGATCGGGTGTGGTTTCCGGGAAAAACTCCCTGCGGAGTGTGAACCCAGCCACAATGCCCGCAACAATCGTCGCCATCATTAACAGATTGACGGGGACCGGTTTGGTGACGCCAAAGCGCGGCAGACTCACGGCGTAGCGGCTCCCGCATCGCTGGACCTGTCTTTGTTTGCCGATTGCTGCACGACCGCCACTGCGGGGCTGCCTTCAATCAAAGAGCGTGAGCCATCCACCACCACCAGCGCATCGGTTGGCAACGGGTCTTTCAGCACCGACCATTGGCGATCGGAAAGACCCATGCTGGGAAGGTCAGCTCGGATCTGAAAATCAACTTCGATCCCGTGGCTGCGAACCACGCCGCTTTCTATCAAGAACAATCGCTGGCCATCAACGGCACGCCGCGGAACCACCCATCGTGGTTGGGAACGATCCGCGACGACGACACCCTGCACAAACTTGCCGGGCGGAAGGGCGACGCCGGGCGACTCACTGGCGCCTTGTGACTTCGCCATCAATGCAATGTTGTTCACTTCCACGAAGACGCGCAGGGTGCGTGTGGCCTCGTCATCTTCCGGGGCGATGCGTACGACCTTTGCTCGCCAATGTGTCGCGCTTCCGCCAGCATCAGACAGCTCCACATCAGCGCCGGGTGCGATAAACGGCCGAGCCGCGGCGGGCAGAAGGAGCGGCACTTCAATCCGATCCGAGTTGACAACCCGCGCCACTCGCTGCCCTGCGGTGATGTTTTCACCGACCTCCACATCCACCGATTGCAGTATGCCATCGATGGGTGAAACAATTTGGGCACGCTCGGCATTCTGGGCCGCTTGACGCAGCGATGCTTCCTGTCCCAGTCGTTGTGCCTGCAACGCAGCGCGGCGTGGAGCGATCTTGTCCAGTTCCTCGTGTGTGGCAACTTCGGTCTGCCTTGCGGTATTAAGAAGCCGCTGTGCCTGATCCAATTCGCGCTGCCGGGCGACATCACGCTCAAACGCCTGATGAACACGGTCGTAGTCCGCCTGGATCAACTTCACTTCTTCGGAAGAAAGCTTGGCACGCTGCGTCCAACTTTGCTCTTCCACGGCCAAGCGAGCCAATTGGGCATCGATCTCGCCCATGGACTGACTGGCCACTTCGACCTGCCGCAGGAAATCGCTGTCATCCAATTTCACGATGAGTTCACCCTGCGCCACTCGCTGGCCGGCTCGAATTGCTGCGGGCCGTTCTGCCACCACCGCGGTCACGCGCGACGGCACGTTGACGGTATCCATGGCAGTAGCGGTGCCGAAGCCCTCCCACTGGCGACGAATCGGCACTGGCTGTGCTTGCATCACCTGCAGTCGCGGGACGGCCTGACTCAAGTCCGCAACCGGTGGTTTGGGCGCGGTGGATACCAGGAAAACTGCAACGCCAATCGCCACGACAAGAACCGCCGAGCAAACGACAATTCGAAAGATCACTGATACAAGGATGTTGCGGGAGTGCGGCATTGGGTGAATCTGCGAGAATCATAGATTAGGAACCCTCCCGTGAAAAAGAAATGAGCCGCGACAGGTTTGATATGCCACGGCGAGCCCGGCCCGACGGCAGTTTTGTGATAATCTGCCCCAATGCCGCCTGCCGCACCCAATCCACTGTCGCTGGAGGAGGTTCGCCACGTAGCGAAACTGGCACGGCTGCGCCTGACGGATTCGCAGTTGGAGTTGTACCGCAACCAACTGGCTGCGGTGCTGGACCACATCGCCAAACTCAATGAATTGGATGTGACTGGCGTTGAGCCAATGGTCCATCCCACAGAAATCACGAATCGGCTGGGCGATGATCTGCCTGAACCATCGATGCCGATCGATCAACTGCTGCGGAATGCTCCTGCTGTGGAGGGGTCGTATCTGGCTGTGCCCAAGGTGCTTGCCGATGAGGGGTGACGGCGTGGAGCACAGAACCATTGTTGAGCTAGCCCAGTCGATCCGCAAACGCTCGCAATCAGCGGTGGAGGTAACCACGCGCTTTCTGGATCGCATCGACAAGTTAGACCCAGCTGCACACGCATTCCGCGAGGTATATGCGGAACAGGCTCTGGATGCTGCGATGGAGATTGATGAGAAGACCAGTCGTGGTGAGGACCCGGGGCAGTTGGCGGGCGTGCCGATTGCGCTGAAGGACAACATTGCTACGGAATTCGGCCACACGACATGTTGCTCGCGGATGTTGGAGAACTACCGCAGCCCTTTCAGCGCCACGGCGGTGCGGCGACTGATGAACTCTGGCGCGATTGTTCTTGGCAAAACGAATTGCGATGAGTTTGCGATGGGATCATCAACGGAGAACAGCGCGTTTGGTCCCACGCGAAACCCTTGGGACTTGGCACGAGTGCCGGGCGGCTCATCGGGCGGAAGCGCGGTGGCCGTCGCATTGGATTGCGTCCCAGTGGCGTTGGGATCAGAGACCGGCGGTTCAATCCGGCAACCGGCGGGGCTTTGCGGCGTCGTCGGCGTAAAGCCTTCTTACGGCCGCGTCAGCCGATTTGGGTTGGTTGCTTTCGGGTCCAGCCTTGACCAGATCGGACCATTCGGCCGATGCGTGAAGGATGCGGCGAGCGTGCTGAATGTGATTGCGGGGGTCGATCAGCATGATTCCACGAGCAGCCCTGCCGTCGTGCCGGATTATCTTGAGAAGATTGATAATCCGATTGACGGATTACGCATCGGTGTGCCTCGCCAATACCTCACCGAGGACAACGATCCGGCAGTGAACGAGGCGATTCAGAACGCGATCAAGAAGTATCAGGAACTGGGTGCGACTATTGTGGACATTGATCTGCCACTGACGGAATATGGAATTGCTACGTATTACGTCATTGCGCCGGCAGAAGCATCCAGCAATCTGGCGCGATATGACGGCATTCGATATGGCCATCGCGCAACACTTGAGGCGGGTGAAGACCTGTTTGACCTGTATGCGCGCAGTCGAGCGGAGGGTCTTGGACAGGAAGTGCAGCGTCGCATCATGCTGGGCACGTATGTGCTTAGCGCGGGGTACTACGATGCATATTACAAGCGGGCGTTGCAGGTGCGCCGGTTGATCAAGCGGGAGTTTGATGCGGCGTTTTCAACGTGTCACGCGCTGCTAGGGCCAACATCGCCAACGACTGCGTTTCCGATCGCGGCCAAAGTTGATCCGCTTTCGATGTATCTGGCTGACATCTACACGGTGAACACCAACATCGCAGGAATCTGCGGCATTTCAATCCCTTGCGGTTTTGCATCGGTGGATGGCAAGCATCTGCCGATCGGCTTGCAATTGCAGTGCCAGGCATTTGATGAAGCCACGATGTTCCGAGTCGCACGCATGTTTGAGGCGAATTCGGATTTTGCGCAGATACCGCCGGTTTCGTAGCCGCCGATCGGTCGAAGACGATATGATTGCGGTGCGGGCGATTAGCTCAGCTGGCTAGAGCGCGGCTTTTACACAGCCGATGTCACGGGTTCGAATCCTGTATCGCCCACTGAAACAAAACAATCAGCGTTCAGCATTCAGCCTTAAAGTCGCTGATCGCTCTCTTGGAGGATTCATGACTAATCCCAACGTCCTTGTCATATTGTCAGGTTGCGGCGTGATGGATGGCAGTGAGATTCATGAATCGGTCATCACGCTTTTGCATTTGGATCGCAACAACGCAAAGGTAACGTTTGCGGCACCTGATGTGCCGCAGGCCCACGTTGTCAATCATCTGACAGGCAAGCCGACGGAGGAAGCACGGAACGTTCGTGTGGAATCTGCCCGCATTGCGCGCGGAGCCGTGGAGGATCTTGCCAAGGTTCACGGTGATCGATTCGATGCGGTCATTCTGCCCGGAGGCTTTGGTGCGGCGAAAAACCTCTGCAACTTCGCTGTCGCCGGGGCTGATTGCACAGTTAACCCGGATGTTGCCAGAGTGTTGCGCGAGGCCCATGAAGCGGGCAAGCCGGTTGGTCTGATCTGCATTTCGCCCACGATCGGCGCGAAGGTATTCACTGGCTCAACAGTCACCATCGGGGTGGACACATCCACGGCTACTGCCATTGTGAAGATGGGTTCTCACCACCAGAATCGTGCAACGAACGAGATTTGTGTGGATGAAGAAAACCGCATCGTTTCCACGCCAGCGTACATGTCGGCCCAGCGGATCGGGCAGGTGTACGAGGGCATCGGTAAGTTGGTGGATCGTGTGGTTCAGATGGCCCGCCAGCCTGCCGCAGCAGTGCGATGAAATCGCGTTTGGGCTGATTCCTGACATTGAATTCATCCTTTTGGCAACCGATGCAATTGTGTCGGCGAACTCAACGAGGTATTCTGTGCGACTACCCATGCGTCGATACCTGCCGTTGATCATCCGTACCTGCCTGCCAACGCTGCTGTTTGGGTTGGCGATTGGCTGTTCCGGGATCGAAAAGGCCAAACCCACACCCAAGGAAGCGAAGGCGGATCGGTCGTTTTTGATCGATGTGCCGGAAATCATGCGCGGGACGATTGCCTCGGAAACGGTCGTCTTGGGGTACGAGGCGCAAACTTCAAGCGGTTACAGCCCAATTGTGGCACGGGGTTACGGGCTGGTGGTGGGCCTGCATGGCAACGGATCGCGGGATATGGCTCCGCAGTTGCGTGCATTCATGCTGGCGCAGGCAGCAAAGTACGGCGTCGGCAATGCTCGCTATGGCGACCCGAATTCAAGAATGACGCCGCAACAGTTGCTTGATTCCGGAGATACTGCAGTGGTGGTGGTTGAAGCGGTCGTGCCCCAAGGCGCGGTGCGAGGGACACGCTTTGATGTTCGTGTTGCGGCTGATCCGCTCTCCGGGGCGACGGTCAGTCTGGAGGGCGGAACACTTTGGACGACGGAACTGCGCCCCGGTTCGCCAACCATCGGCGGAACCCAAGCCGCGCCGTTGGCAGAGGCTCATGGGCCGGTGTTTGTTAATCCGTTTGCGGAACCAGGCGCCATAGGCAAGGACACCGTGGTGCGGACGGCGGGTCGAATCTTGAATGGCGGTTCCGTCATCAAGGACATGCCGCTGAAACTTCGTCTGGCAAATCCCAGCCATGCCCGAGCCGCCATCCTGCAGACAGCCATCAACTCCCGATTTGTCCAGGAACCGCGTCAAAAGGAACAAACAGCCCACGGCGAATCGGATGAGGTTATCCGAATCAATGTTCCTCCATCGTTTGCAGATCGCACCGATGAGTTTATTGAACTGCTTCGGCACACCAGCATTGCACAAGCAAATCCGGAACTTATCGCCATGTCGATTCGCCAGTTGGTGCTGGCCAACCCGCTGGTGGCGAAGGCGGCATCGCTGCGGTGGCAGGCGCTCGGCCGGCGCGTGCTGCCGATTATCAAGGATTTGTACGATTATCCGGAGGAGCAGCCGCGACTTGCCGCCCTGCGTGCGGGGGCCAAACTGGACGATGCGCTTGTCATACCGCACTTGTTTGACATGGCCAGCCATGCCTCACCGGATGCACGGATAAAGGCGATCCAACTCTTGGCTGATATGCAGGCCAATCCGCTGATCGACCAGACTCTTCGAGCGCTTTTGGATGATGAAGACATTGAAGTGCGGCTGGAAGCCTATGAGGCATTGGCCAAGCGCGATGACCCTTACATGCGGCGGTACACGGTTGATGGCAAGTTCATTCTGGATGTGGTGGAATCCCACAAGCCCATGATCTATATCACCCAGACGGGCCAACCGCGAATTGCTGTCTTTGACCGCAAACTGGCGATCGACCGGCCGGCCATGATTTCGACATGGTCTGATACTTTCATGGTCAAGGCTGACTCCGAAAACGATCCGCTGGAGGTTTTCTACCGGGCGCCAGGCAATGAGCAGGGGGTCATTCTGAAGGCCGATCCTGAACTTGAGCGATTCGTTCAGTTCCTGGGCCATACCACTACCATTGAGAAGCCAGCTCCCGGGCTGGGCATGACCTATTGCGAGACGGTGGGCCTGCTCTATCACATCTGGAATCAGAAGTACGTCAAGGCTGATTTCAAGGCCGAACAGGATCGCATTCTGGCAGCAATTGCCAGAGTTCGTGATGAATCCGATGTGCCGGACCGACCGGAATTCACCAGCATTGCCAAGCCGGATGATTCCGGTGCAAAAACAGATTTTGGACCGACAAGTGATTTGGGTAAACTCCAGCGCGACGCGCCGCCCATGCCTTCCGGGGCGTTTGATCCGGTTGCGCCCAAGCCAGAAACCCCACCCACGAACCCACAGAAATGACAGCGATTTTCGCACGATTTTCGGATCAAATCGACGATGGACTCCTATGATGACGGCTTCGTTTTCCTCACTTGAGAAGGGGTATCCGTCATCGTTCGTCCCAGCCAGCCATCAGCCAGCCAGCCACAGCACACCAGCACGGTTCATGGATCGAACCATTCAGCAGATTTGAATTTCCCAACATCAAGTTTGCGGAACATGACAGGAGGTCATCGCCGAATGCGGCTCGCCAAAATTACCATTGCGGGATTCAAGTCCTTCGCAGACACCACCGAATTTCGCTTTGACACGCCAATTACGGGCATTGTCGGGCCGAACGGCTGCGGCAAGTCCAACGTCGTTGACGCCATCAAGTGGGTACTGGGTGAACGATCAGCCAAGAGCCTGCGAGGCGATGCGATGCTCGATGTCATTTTTGCCGGGTCCGCCGCACGCAAGTCGCTTGGGGCGGCCTCCGTCACGCTGACGTTTGACAATCCAGAGGTTGCCAAAGCACTGGTGATTTCACCCGTCGGCGAATTGGCAATGGACGAACCGGATGTTGAAGACACGGCCGAACAAATCGCTGATGGCGAGGTTCAAGTCGCAAAGTCCCCGACGCGGCAGATCGCCAACCGCATTCTGAATATCGACTGCGATCGAGTTGATGTCACGCGAAGGCTTTATCGTGACGGGACCAGCGAGTACCTGATCAACGATCAGAAGGTCCGGCTGCGCGACATCAAGGAACTTTTCATGGATACGGGCATCGGTACGCATGCCTATTCCATCATTGAGCAGGGGCGCGTGGATGCCATGTTGATGGCGAACCCAATCGAACGCCGGGCGATATTGGAGGAGGCGGCAGGCGTTGCCAAGTATAAGGCTCGTAAGGTTGAAGCCGCCCGCAAACTGGAACGGTCCGAGGTCAATCTGGTTCGCGTACGTGAAGAACTGGCAAACACCGAAAGGCGTCTGCGCATCGTCAAAAGCCAGGCTGCCAAAGCCCGCCGCTTCCGTGAGATGGATGTCCGCTATCGCCAACTGCGGATTGATCTTGCGCTTGATGTTTACCATGAATTGCGTGAGCGGCTTTCCGGGCTGACAAGTCAGATTACGGATCTGGAGGCCCGCCGCAACGCCATGGTGGAAGTTCTGCGCACCTGCGAAGATGAAAAGCAATCCGTGGAAATCTCGCGGCACGATCTGCAGTTGCAGCAACGAGATTTGGAACAACGCCGCTTGGAACTTACCGCATCCCGCAAACATGCGGAGCAGCGGCGTGAAATGACCGAGCGCAACATTGCTGAAGCCCGTCAGCACATTGATGAAGACCGAGCCCGCCTGACGGAATTATCTGAAAAGATTGCGGCGTTGACGGCAGAAATCTCGCAGGCGGAATCGAACATCGCTGCTGCTGCCGAGCGAGTGGCGGATGCGGAACGCATGGTCAATTCGCTGGGTGATGAGCGCACGCGGCTGCAGCAAGGTATTGTCGAAGCCAAGGATCGCCACGAGCGCGCCCGTGAGACCGTTCAGCGGACTTCGCAGGCTCGTTCACAGGTTGCGGCGAGGATCGGCGGCATTGACGGCCGCGCGAACGGCCTGGCTGAACAACTGGCAAAACTGAACGATCGTGCCACGCAGTTGAACGCGGAATCTGAAGAGTGCAGTGCCGGGATCGCCACGGCCGAGCAGGACCGTGGCCGCGCTACCGCCGAAGTTGACTCGCTTGAAACCGAGTTGCGGGAACACGATCGCGCTGCTGCCGCCCTCGGTGAAAAACAGGCCGAATTGACTGAACAACTCGCGGATGCCCGCCATCAACGCGCCGCGCTCGGGTCCCGGCTTCACCTTCTGGATGAAATGCACCAGGCCCGAGAGGGACTTGGCGATGCTGTCAAATCCGTGCTGGATCTACCGGAACAATTCCCAGGCGTTCGTGGACTGCTGGCCGATACCATCGACACGGATCGCAAACACGCACATCTCGTTGAAGCTGCATTGGGTGCGAATCTGGAACTGCTGATGGTGGAGTCGGCGGCCGATGTCCAAAGCCTTTCCGAAAAACTTCGTGGTCTCAACGGCCGCGTCGGACTGATTGCACTTGGCGGCAGTGCGGCACCGTCACTCACCGATGCGAGTGAATTGCCCGGCCATGCGACACCGTTGCTCTCCATGATTCGCGTTCAGCCGCTCGTTCAATCGGCGGTTGATCGATTGCTCGGCCACACTGCTGTCGTTTGGGACTTGGAAATTGCACTGTCACTTCAACGTCAATCCCAGGGGTGGCGATTTGTGACCACCGCAGGTGATGTTGTTGAAGCCGATGGCCGTGTTGTGTTTGGCCGGGCCTCGGCTGCTGCCAGCGCCGGCAATGGCGGCGATGGCTGGCTGACCCGCCGTATCGAACTCGCCGAGCATCGCGCTCGTGTCATTGCCCTTGATACTCGCATTGAGACGCTCAACGCGCTTTTGAACGACCTTCTGTCAGAATCCGCCGACACCCAGCGCCAGCAGCAAGCGACCGATGAGCGGATGCGATCCGCCCAGCGACAGGTTGTTGAATCGCAGTACCAGATCCAGCGGCTTGGCAATGATCTTGCCCGTGTACGCCGGGAGCAATCGGCCCTTCAAGGAGAAGATGCGGAACTTCAGCAGCGGCTTTCGCAGTTGAACGATGAGCGGGCGGAATTGACCGCGAAACTGAACGATCTGACCGCAGCCGTCGCCGAACAGCAGCAAATCGCTGATGAGGCTCAAACGCTGCTCCAGCAGGCTCAAACGCAATCGGATGCAGCCCAGGAAAAACTCACCGCCGCCAAGGTGGAACTTGGCGAGTTGGGCCAGAAACTGGATACCGCACGGCGAGAACGCCGCCACATGCAACTGGCACAGGAAGAGTCCGCACGGCAGGATGACCTTTGCCGTCAGCAACTCCATCGTCGTCTTTCACAAATTGAACAATATGAAGCCGTCATCGAAGAGGCTGGCGTGGAAATCACAACGGCCGACGCTGCGACCGGCGAGCTGGCTTCGAAGGAAACCGAACTGCAGAAGCAACTTCTTGCAGCCGGTGATTCGCTGTTGCAGGCGTCGCAGCAACTTGAGGCCGCGCGATCACAGGCTTCGCACATTGATCGCGACTACCACGCTGTGGAATTGAGCCGCCGGGAACTGGAAGTGAAGCGAGAAGGATTGGAAGAACGGACGCTGGCGGACCTTGAACTGGACCTCACCACGGCGTACATCCCCTACCGCTCCACACGGGAGGAAGATGGCTTCACCTCAATTGAGCGCGAACCAGCCCAGGCAGAAATAGACGGCCTGAAGGAAGAAATCCGCAAACTCGGCAACGTCAACATTGATGCGATCGAGGAAGAAACGCTGCTGGAAGAGCGAAACATTGATCTGATCAAGCAGGTGGAAGACATTGATAATGCCGTGCAGCAACTCCAGACGCTCATCAAGCATCTGGAAGACAGTTCCCGTTCGCGGTTTGAAGAAGTGTTCACCTCCATCCGCGAGAATTTTGCGGGCGATGGCGGCATGTTCCGCAAACTCTTCGGCGGCGGCGCGGCGGACATCATGCTCGTCCCTGACGAAAACGGCGTGACCGATTGGCTGGAATCCGGCATCGAAGTCACCGCCAAGCCGCCCGGCAAGCAGCCGCGCGTCATCAGTCAACTTTCCGGCGGCGAAAAAGCCATGACCGCTGTCGCCCTGCTCATGGCCATCTTCAAGTCCAAACCCTCGCCTTTCTGCATCCTCGATGAAGTGGATGCGGCGTTGGATGATGCCAACGTCGATCGCTTCTGCAAAGTGCTCGTTCCATTCCTCGACAACAGCCACTTCATCGTCATCACGCACCATAAACGCACCATGCAGGCATGCGATCAACTGTACGGCGTCACGATGCAGGAACGCGGCGTGAGCAAGCGTGTCGCGGTGCGAGTGGAGGAAGTCGGGCAGGATGGCAAGATTCACCAGGCCGCGATCGCTCGCGCTGAAATGGAGCCGACACATTCCAACGGCGCGAACGGACATTCGGAGCAAGAGCCGCCGTTGATTGAGACCAAACCCGCATCATCAATGCGCAAGCAACTTGAGAAGGCGTGGAGTAACTAGCCGCGATACCCCGGTGCAAGTCCATCGCCTGAATCGCCTTTATTTGAGCCGTTTAGTAACTGCGTCCGCAAACTCTCGTGTCCCGAGGTTGCCGCCCAAATCGCGCGTCTTTTCCCCTGCGATTAGACAAGCGTTATAGGCATCGCGAATTCGATCCCCCGCTTTCGCCAAGGATGCATCCTTTCGAGTTTCCGCCAAATGCCGCAGCATCATCACCGCGCTCATAATGAGCGCCAACGGATTGGCCTTGTTCTGTCCTGCAATGTCAGGCGCACTGCCATGTACGGCCTCAAACACGGCGTGCTTCTCCCCAAAATTCGCACCCGGCGTCACGCCCAGACCACCCACCAACCCGGCACACAAATCCGAAATCAGATCGCCATACAGGTTTTCACACAGAATCACATCAAACTTGGTGGGGTCCTGTACAAGTCGCATGCAGGCAGCGTCAATAATCATTTCGTCATACACAATCTTGCCTGCAAAGGCCTTCGCGTGCTCTTCCTGCGCGCAGCGAATGAAAAGGCCATCGCTCAACTTCATGATGTTGGCTTTGTGAAAACACGTCACCCGCTTTCGGCCGCGAGCGATGGCGTATTGAAACGCAAACCGGGCGATTCGGCGGCAGGCGTCATCGGTCGCTACCTTCAGCGATGTGATGACGCCCGGCGTGATGATGTTTTCAATCCCGGAATACAACCCTTCGGTGTTCTCTCTCACCACGATGACATCAACGCTCTCAAACCGCGTTGGAACACCCATGAGCGATCGCACCGGCCGCACTGCCCCGTAGAGATTGAGTTTCTGGCGAAGCGCCACGTTGACCGATGAGAACCCCCCGCCGATCGGCGTGGTGCATGGGCCTTTCAAAGCCACGCCGTGCTCCAGAATTGCCTTCACCGTCTCCGCAGGCAGAACGCTGTCAGCCCCATTTTGAACCGCTACCGCACCGGCCTGGTGGACAACCCATTGAAGGTCCGCACCGGCCGCCGCAAGCACGCGCCGGGTCGCATCGGCTACTTCCGGCCCGATACCGTCGCCGGGAATGAGTACTACTGTGTGAGGCATGTGCAGAGTTACGATGGATGATTTACGATGGAGAGGCTGGCCCGTTTCGCTTGGATCGTCAATCGTAAGTCGTTCACGTGAAATCGCAACTCGCCATGGATGAGAGGGATTCATTTCATTGACCGCACCGCTGGCCATGGATGCTGTGATCTTCGGCGGAGGCGCGGCTGGCCTGTGGCTTCTGGATGAGCTCACACGGGCTGGCGTCAGCACATTGCTGCTGGAAGCTGGCGATCTGGGGAGCGGCCAGACCATTGCCTCCCAAGGGATCATTCACGGTGGGCTCAAATACACACTGGGAGGGTTGTTCACACCATCTGCCCGTGCCATCAGCCAGATGCCCCTGCTGTGGCGTCGCTGCCTTGCCGGCGAAGCGAAGCCCAATCTCTCTGGAACGCGTCTGCGGGCAGAGTTCTGCCACCTGTGGCAGACGGCGTCCCTCAAATCGCGTCTGGCGATGATCGGTGCCCGTGCCGGTTTGCGAGTCAAACCTGTGAAACTGGACCGAAATGAACGCCCGGCCCTGC
Source organism: uncultured Isosphaeraceae bacterium (assembly GCA_964634655.1). Classification (GTDB taxonomy): domain Bacteria; phylum Planctomycetota; class Phycisphaerae; order Phycisphaerales; family SM1A02; genus CAZWJR01. The sequence continues at coordinate 18,232 of CAZWJR010000014.1, forward strand.
TCCAGCAAACACCCGGCATGGTGGCCCGGCTGGATGAGCAGGTTCTTGAACCCGCCAGCCTGATCGCTGACCTTAGCCACCAACACTCACGCCGCATCATCAAGATTGAAGTTCCGCACGGCTTGGAAATGGTTCGCGGAGAGTCCGACGATGTTGAACTGATACGGTTGATCAATCCCGATACTGGTGAACCCCTGGATGTGCGGTCCGGCGTCGTGATTTTCGCTGCGGGTGAGGGGAATGCGGATTTGCGCGAAATGGTCGGCCTGCCCGGTCAGGCAATGCAAAGGCGGCCGCTGCAAATGGTGATGATCCGCCGAGCGGAGAATTTGCCGCTGTTCAACGGCCACTGCGTTGATGGCGCTTCCACCCGAGTCACGATCACTTCCACTCGAGACTATGCGGACCGCGTCGTCTGGCAAATCGGCGGCCACATTGCGGAAATTGGCGTCGCGATGGAACCCGACCAACTGATTGAAACTGCCAAATCTGAATTGCGAGCCGTTCTGCCGGCGCTGAACTTAAGCGGAATCGAATGGGCAACCTATCGTGTGGATCGCGCGGAACCGGCCACTCCCGGCGGCAGCAGGCCCGATGAACCGTACGCCGCGCGGGAACGCAACATCATCACGGCATGGCCCACCAAACTGGCGCTCGTGCCGGAGATGGTCCGATTGGTCATGGAACAGATTCAGATTCCACCTGATGCGGCGACGCCGAAGCGCGGTGCGAGCAAACGGGATTTCGACTCGGGCCTTGAACAATTGAACAACTGGCCCCGGCCGGTTCTCGCCCTGCCCCCATGGGAGACACACGAACTGTGGCACATCGGCTCCTAGGACGCACAGGATTGGAACTTGGTCCCATCGGTTTTGGCGCGTTCAAAATTGGCCGAAACCAGGGTATCAAGTATGCCGTTGACTATGCGCTTCCAGATCAGCCGCAAGTCGATCTCCTTCTCAACGGCGTTCTCGATGCGGGCATCAACTACATCGACACCGCCCCAGCGTATGGTTTGAGTGAGGAGCGCATCGGCACTGCGATATCTCATCGCAAAAGTGAGTTCATACTTTCAACCAAGGTTGGCGAAGTCTTTGACATTGGCAAATCCCGATTTGATTTTTCCGCAAAGGCCGTACGCGATTCTGTGGAGCGCAGCCTGCAAAAATTGAAAGTCCGCGTCATCGATCTGCTGATCATCCACTCTGACGGCAATGATTTGGCAATACTTCATGAGACCGAGGTGGTGGAAACGATTCAGTCCATGAAGAATCGTGGCGATGTGCGTGCCATCGGTTTTTCCGGCAAGACCGTCCCCGGGGCCACAGCCGCCCTGGAATGGGCCGATGCAATCATGGTGGAATACCACCTGAACGATCGCACACATGAAGAAGTGATTGCCGAAGCCGGGAAGCGCGATGTGGGCATCATCGTGAAAAAAGGCCTCGCATCAGGGCGTTTGGCAGCGCGCGAAGCGATCCCATTCGTGCTGGCAAGTCCGAACGTGACCAGCATGGTCATTGGCGGGCTTGATCTGGATCACATCCGCGAAAACCTTCAAATTGCCGCTTCTGCGAAATAAGACTGGCTCTACTTCGGCGGCATTTTCAACTTCATGCCAACCTTGAGAGCGGCGGGATCGCTGCCGATCACGGCCCTGTTCGCATCGTAAATCACGGTCCACTTGGCGACATCGCCGAAGTATTCGCGAGCGATTTTCGCCAATGTATCGCCGGAGCGAACGGTGAACGTGGAGTCGTTGGCCGCAGCCTGCTCCTTCACCGGCGCGGGCTTGGCATCTTTGGAAGGCAATCGCAATTTCTGGCCAATCACAAGTCGATTCGGATCCGCGAGCGGATTTTCCTTGGCGATGAGGCTCCACTTGTTGGCATCGCCAAACCATTCCGTTGCGATAGAAGTCATGGTGTCGCCGGCTTTGATTGTGTGCTCGGTCGGGCTGGCGGCAGGCTTGATGCTCACTGGTTGATTGGCGACCGGAGGCGATGGGTGGGGCTCATTCGCGGGAACGGGATTCACCTCAGGCGGTGAAACGGGAGGCGTCGCTGCCGGAGGAACACTTTCAGGTAATGAAAGCGGCCGCACGGCATCTTGCGGTTGTCCCGCAATAGCATTCTGAACCGTTTGAGTCAGCAGCCCCGGCGCGGTGTCTACAGGTTTGGCGGGCTCCGTAACCGGTACAGGCGCGGCCTCGACCGGAGGTGCTGGCGGCACTACCTCGGGGGTTGCCTTGGGGACATCCTGCAAGACAGGATTGACCGCCGGCGGCAATTGCACCTGCGGCGAAGTCATGCCGTAGTACACCACCATGATCCCGATACACGCCGCAAATACTGCCAGAAAAACCTTCGTGCCTGTTGTCATTGAAGTTCTCCGTAACCTGAAAACATCGCATCCATGCGAATCATGAATTAATCAAACCGGGACTGAAACCGTTTCTCGCTTTGAATTGTTCAACAGTCCGCCTTCTCTCTTTGTGGGGTCCGCATCGTGGCCCTTGTACACCAGCGGAGCGGCAATCGCAATGGAACTGTACGTTCCGACGATCATGCCGACGAGCATGACGAACGAGAACGCACGAATGCCGGTTCCGCCGATCACATAAAGAATGAACAGCGAGATGATCATCGTGAACGACGTCAGCATCGTTCTGCTGAACGTCTGATTAATCGACTTATTGACCGTTTCCGCTGTAGGGATTGTGAGTTTGCCGCGGTTTTCGCGGATACGGTCCAGAACCACGATGGTGTCGTTAAGTGAATACCCGATCAGCGTCAGGATCGCGGCAACCACCCCAAGGTCGATATGAAACGGCTCAAGAAGCAAAGCCTTGCCGAAGGCTGTCTCACCGATCATCTGTGATAGTGCCAGTGCTCCCAGACCAATGGATACGTCATGGATAAGCGCAATGACCGCTCCGGTGGAATACCGCAGCGAACCAAACCGAATCCAGATGTACACAAGAATACCCAGGAGGCTTAGGGTCACAGCCACGACCGCGCTGGCACGCAAGGTGGACGCCACCGCCGAGGAAAACTCGCTGACCTGCTCAAAGGTTGCCGGACGATTCAAAGCCTGCTGGGTGAGTTTCCACTCGCGGGCGGCAAGACGTGCATCCCAAATCTCAAAATCGACCTTGCTGTAGTCAATGGCGGAGTCATACACAAGCACCGCCGCTGATTTGTAGCCCTTGGAAGAATCGGTCGGATCGGCAGGTTCCAATCCCAGAACCATGACGTCTCGCGCGCTGACATCACTGAAATCGGGCTGATCTCGCATTCGGCGAATACGGTTTTCAATGTCCTGCGTCGATGCCGGCGGAGATATTTCATCCAGCATCTCCACCACTCCGCCACGATACGATGCGACATCCTGTGTGTACTGCGGCCGCTTGATCACCTGCCCCAACACATTTGCCGTAATAGGAAATGTGTGTTGTTCATGGCGAGTGTTCTCGGCCCCGGCAAACTCAATCGGCTGGGTCACTTCCAGTTGCGATCCCAACTCATCCACGATGGCGTTCACAATGGTGTCCTTGAAGGATGCCGTTTCCTTGATTCCCGCCGGCAGCGACACCTTCACCTGAAATCCAGTCGCAACTAGTGAACCATCACGTATGGTGGTATCACCAATCGTCAACACATCGGCGTTGCGCATTTCGCGCAGCACTTCTCGTGCATCTGAAGGCGGCATCTGATCGGCCTTGCGTCCGATTTCCACGATCCGCCGTTCGACATCCGCCTGCTTCAATGGGACATGGCTTGGTGGAGTCGTTGATGGGTCAATGGCTGTGCGCATGGTGACGGTCAATCCGCCACGGAATTCTGTGTCAAAGATCGCCACCCCGCGCATTCCAAGCAATACCCAGGATGCCAGCACCAGAACAACACTCATCGGAACGAAGACACGGCGAAGGCCGATCCAGTCCAATCGCGGCGAGAGGAGCCGATGAACCGCCGGCACCGCCGTCGCCAACATTGGCATGCGCTTCCAACCCAACACTTCCGTACCGATCGTATAAATCTGTCGCGTCATGAACAATGCTGTGAAGAGCGTTCCCAGAATGCCGATCATCAGCGTCAACGCAAAGCCCTTCACTTCCGTTGTGGCGGTCTTCATCAGAACCACGCACACGATGAGGTTGGTGACGTTGGCATCGATAATCGTGCTCAAGGCTTTCTCGTATCCCAGCCGGATGGCATGGCGCAAATCGCCCACGCCGGATTCAATTTCTTCCCGGATGCGCTCGTAGATAAGAATGTTTGCGTCAACCGCGGTGCCGATGGTCAACGCAATGCCTGCCAGGCCCGGCAGGGTGAACGTCCCATCAATCAACGCCATCACGCCAAAGATGATGATCGCGTTGGCGGCCACCGCAACGTTGGCAATGAGGCCCGCCTGGAAGTAATAAATCAACATGAACACGGCAACGGCAATGACAGACCACAGACATGCCTGCAGACCGCGATTCAAATTGTCCTGACCAATGGTCGGTCCCACTGTGTTGATGGCGATAGGCTGCTCGCTTAACCGCGCGCCCAAGGCGCCGGCCGCCAGCACACGCGTCAGGTAATCCAATTCCTGCTGGGAGAAACTGCCTTGAATCTGACCGCTGTTGTTGATCGCGCTGTTCAAATTCGGGGCTGAATAGACCTGGCCGTCCAGCACGATCGCCATAGGCTGCTTCACATGCGGCCCGGTCAGTTTGCCCATCATGCTTCCGCCTGATGGATCCAGCCGGAAAGAAACCGCGGGTCTTCCCAGTTCATCCTGCGTAATAAACGTCGATTCGACCGTCCAGCGGGAATCGGCGTCGTGGGTCATGCTCCGCCCGCTGTCAGTGTAAAGGAGCAGGTAGAAACGACCGCCGGAACCTGCAGCAACCAAATCATGCGAACCGGCAAAATATGATTCCGGATCTGCTTCCAGAGCCTTCAATTGATCCGGCGTCTTGTACCACTGTTTCAACTCATTGACCGGAAACCAACGAGCGATCGGAGAGTCGGTCTTGTCGGGTCCAATCTCCTTCAACTGATCTCGCAATTGCTGCACCGGCACACCAGCGGAATCGCTGGAGCGAACCGCGATGTGAAACTCCAGCACGCCCGCACCGCGAAGCAACCGGATGAGATCTTCCGGATCATCAAGCGTGGTTCGCTTGGCCTGGTAGGCGTCAAACGCTGCCAGTGTCGTGTCCAGTTGTTCAGACAAATGGGGGAACTCCGCCTTGAGGTTCTTGATCGCAATGTCGCGAGGACTCTCTGTTGGCGCGGTCGCCCCGGGTTCCGGTTTTGTCGACTTTGTTGAAAGGTTGAGCGTGCGAACCACGCGCGATTGATCAAGGCTGGTCTTTCGAACGGTGTCCCGAAGTTGATCGAATTCAAACTGCGAATCCGCCGCCGCCTGCTCCATCTTGTTCAGTTGCTCGCCCTCTACTCCAGCGGTGCGAGCCTCCGTCAGCGCCTGTACAGCCGATTGAAGCTTGTTGTACGACTCCTGGAGCGATGCAATCTTCTTGGCACGTTCCGAAGTGCCATCTCCACCGAATCTCTGCACCGCCTGATTGAAACGCAAGGCCTCATCGAGGTCGATGGTCTTGACCTCCGCAAGTTGTCCCAGCGCTTTCAATGCATTCTCATACTGCGTTCGCAATCCCTTGACCGCGTCATTTGGCAAAGGCATGACGATTTCAATACGGTCAGCGCCCAGCGGCTGCATGGAAATATCCAGCACACCCGTGGGGTTCACACGCTCCTTGAGCACTTGGATGGTTTGCGACAGGATCGCCTGCTTGTCGTCGGCCCCTTCAGGAATATTCACGAGGTAAATCAGGCTCGTTCCGCCGCGCAGGTCCTTGCCGAGGCGAATTTTCTGCTCTGGCGGGTACGCCGACCACAGGCAAGCGCCGACAACTGCGACGATCAATATCAATTTCCAGCCAATGTTCTGCATCATTTTTCCGGGGTTTGAAGACTTGAATGAATCGTTCTGCGAAGGAGTTCGTTCATCAATCGGCGATCTTTGAACGCTTCGATTCGTTTCTGAATTTGGATCTAATCAACCTTGACCAACTCGGCTGATTCTGGACTGGAGGTAAGCACCTG
>CAZWJR010000015.1:0-19818 GCA_964634655.1 uncultured Isosphaeraceae bacterium
TGGCTTCCTGCACTGGCTGCCCTTGCTTGATTATGATCCCGAGCAATTTCAGTTTTTGCTCGTCGTTGAGGATTTCGCGGAATTGGCGGTATGCCTCGGCCCTGTCAGCCGCGGTGTCAATTCGTTGAAACTGCTTGACGCCGAGCGGTTGGAAGATGGTTTGGGCTTTGGACTTCTGATCTTCGGTGAGTTGGAGTTCGGTGGCGATTTGGTCAAATGCATCTCGTGCCATGCCGACTTGCCGTTCGATGGACAGACGGAGCATTTGGCCAAACGCCTGGATGCGGGCGCGGGTTGCGATCTGTCGAAGCGTTGCCTTTTCGCCAAGGGAGCGGCGCAACTCCGGCAGTTTTGCCTCGCGGTATTCTTTTAGCATCGCATCGGTCTGCTCAATCTGCGATGGAGACAGATGCGATTTCATTTCATCAAGAAATGAACCGCGCTTGAGGAATGCATCAAAGGCGGTCTTTGTTTTTGCAACGAGGTCGGCGGTACGAGTGGTATCGGTTTCGCCTGCGAGAGTGGCGAGCTCGAGGATCAGGCCGTAGTTCTTGCGGACGCAGTCATCGAACGTGCCCATCCGCTCTATAAGTATGGCGTCGTAGCGGTTTCGCTGTGCTTCCGTGAGTGGGAGCAATGCGATGGCGGCGACATCTGGTTCGGGATCAATTTCTTCAAGCGTGCCATCAAAGCCTCGCTTGACGATTGTGAGATTTGGCTGCGATTCAACGACATGCGGACCGGCGAGCAAATCATCAGCCGGAGTTGGCGTTGGCGCGGCGGCAACGGATTCTGGTGATACAGGTGGTGCCGATGGCGCGGTCGAGACCTGACCGAGCGTGATTGAAAGAGCAATGATTGAAAGAATCATGCGAGAACCTCCGCCGCCAGCGGTTGGATAATTCTTGGGAATGACATCGGCCGGGTTTCAAACCTTGGCAAAGGCATGTTCCAGATCGGCGATCAGGTCATCGCAATGTTCAATTCCGACGGAAAGACGAACGAGGCTGTCGCTGATGCCGAGTTTTGCGCGGTTTTCCGGCGGGACGGAGGCGTGGGTCATGATGGCGGGGTGTTCGATGAGCGATTCGACGCCGCCGAGGGATTCCGCCAAGGCAAAGAGGTGGACGTTCTCCAGGAATCGGCGGGATTCCGCCAAGCCGCCCTTGAGGAAGATGGTGATCATGCCACCAAACGCAGGATTGCCGGCCAGCTGCATCTGCTTTTTCGCCAGTTCGTGTTGGGGATGAGATGAGAGGCCGGGGTAGACGACGCGATCCACCTTGGGGTTTGCCGCGAGCCACTGTGCCACTCGCAGGGCGCTCTCACTGTGACGTGCCATGCGAAGGGCCAGGGTCTTGATGCCGCGCAGGACAAGATAGGAATCGAACGGTGAAAGCACAGAGCCAATGGCGTTTTGCAGAAAGCGGAGCCGCTCGGCCAGGTCAGCGCGGTTGGTGACGAGAATCCCACCAAGCGCATCGCTATGCCCGCCGAGGTATTTCGTTGCGGAATGATGAACGATGTCAAATCCCATTTCGAGCGGCCGCTGAAGAATGGGCGTGGCGAAGGTGTTGTCGCAAGCAGTGATGATGTTGCGACCGCCGGATTTCGCGATCTTTGCGACGGCGGCAAGATCGACAAGTTTTAGAGTGGGGTTCGTCGGCGTCTCCACCCAGATCATTTTTGTGCGCGGGGTGATGGCGGCTTCAATCCGCTTCGCATCGGTCATGTCCACGTAGGTGACGTTCAAACCCATGGAGCGTTCCCGTACTCGAGACATGAGCCGATAGGAGCCGCCATAGAGATCATCCATGGCGATGATGTGATCGCCGCTGTCGAGCAGTTCCAACGCGGTTGCCATGGCGGCGAGGCCGGAAGAAAACGCATATCCGCCGGAGGTGGCATCCTGTTGCTTCGTGAGTTTGGATCCTTCGATCGCAGCGATGCACCGTTCCAAAGCGAAGCGAGTCGGGTTGTGGCTGCGGGTGTATTCGAAGCCCTTGTTCTTTCCCGGCGACTCCTGGATGTAGGTGGTGGCGAGGGAAATCGGCGGCATGACCGCGCCGGTTGTGGGCTCGGGCGATTGTCCGCCGTGAATGACTTTTGTGGCCAGATGAAGCGACGATGAATTCATGAACACACGATAGCAGACGAGAGAAATGCTGTGCATTGCGGGGTGTCATGCTCTCGCGGAATCGATGCCTGTTGCGTACCATGAGGAGTTGGAATTCAAGCCGATTACGCAGGAGAACCGCATGGCCGCACCGGTGCCAAAAACCCAGGCTCAATCAACTTCGCGCGGCCAGGCTGCCGCTCAAACACCGCCTATTCCAGCATCGGTGTTTGGCGATGTCTTGGCGATGATCGGCAATACGCCGCTGTTGGAAATCACCAAGATTGATACCGGCGTATGCCGTCTGTTTGTGAAGATGGAGGCGATGAATCCGGGAAACTCGATCAAGGATCGAATCGCGATTTACATGGTGGAGCAGGCTGAAAAGGATGGTGTCCTCAAGCCTGGTGGTCACATCATTGAGGCGACGGCGGGCAACACGGGTATTGCGCTGGCGCTGGTTGCGGGGCAGAAGGGCTACAAACTAACAGTGGTGATGCCGGACAAGATGAGCGCGGAGAAGATCTCGCACCTTCGTGCCATGGGGGCGGAAGTGGTGCTGACTCGATCGGATGTCCAGAAGGGGCATCCGGAGTACTACCAGGACATGGCGGAGCGCATTGCGGGTGAAACGCCCAACAGTCTCTACGTCAACCAATTTGGCAACGCGGCCAATCCCAAGGCGCACTACGAAACAACAGGGCCGGAAATCTGGCAGCAGATGGAAGGCAAAGTAGATGCGCTGGTGGCGGGCGTTGGGTCCGGCGGCACGATGACTGGAACTGGGCGGTACCTGCGTGAGCGCAATCCTGCCATTGAACTCATTCTTGCCGATCCATCGGGATCCATCCTCGCGCCGCTCATCAACTGCGGCGAGAAGATTCAACCCGGTTCCTGGCTGGTTGAGGGGATGGGTGAGGACTTCATTCCTTCCATTTTTGACATAGACAAGGTCGATCGCGGCATCACGGTTCCCGATGGCGAATCGTTCGTGGCGGCGCGGGAACTGCTGAAAAAGGAAGGCATTCTCGTCGGTTCATCCACGGGTTGCCTTGTTGCGGCGGCACTTCGGTATTGCCGGGAGCAGAAAACACACAAGCGGGTTGTGACGTTTGTGTGCGATCACGGGGCGAAGTATCTCTCCAAGATGTTCAATGACTTCTGGATGATCGACAACGGATTCATTGAGCGGGAGACGTTTGGCGACTTGCGTGATCTCATCGCACGGCGGCATCTTTCTCGTGAGGATTTCACGCTCAAGCCGACGACGCCGCTGTCCCAGGCAGTGAAATCCATGCGCATGTTCGATGTGAGCCAGATGGTGGTGGTGGATGAAAAGGACAAGGTGATTGGCATTATCGATGAATCCGATGTGCTGTTGGCCCTGACGCACGATGCGGAGGAGGTCAGCCGCCCGGTGAGCGATTTCATGACCCGGCGATTGGAAACAATCAAGCCCACGGCAAGCATGAACGACCTTATGCCGATCTTCCGAGCCGATCGTGTGGCGATTGTGGCGGACGACAGGCACTTCTATGGGTTGATTACGAAGATAGACCTGATCAATTACTTGCGCAAGCAGTTGCCGTGACGGGAGTTGCGGCGATGGCAAAATGAAAACGGCCGCGCTTGCGCGCGGCCGTTTGAGTTTTGATGGCTTGGAAAATTACTTGATGAAATCACGGCCCTTGATGCCATCGATTGTGAGGATGTGGAAACTGGACTGGACCCAGGGTTCGTAGTTCAGATCGTTGAAGTACCCAGCGGCGGCCATGGGTGTGTTCCGGCTCCAAAGGCCATGCGGGTTTGAGCCAGAAGTCTGGCTTGAAATACGTGCGTCGGCCTGTTCGGCGTCGTAGCATCCGGCCGGGCCAACGTGGCCGTCGAAGAACGCAGCAACCGGGGAGGACGAACCTGCGGCGTTGAAGTAGTACGGTTCGCATTCCAAGGCCTGTGTGGTCATCAAAGGGTTGCATGCAACCTTGCGATTTTGAAGCCAATTGTGCTCCATGAGGTGAGTCTTCTGGCTGGCGTAGGCGGCCTGGGAAAGGGCTGGGGACTTGAAGCCGGCTTCCAAGGCGAATGGATCCGTGAAGTAGGTGTTGCTGCCGGTTGCCTTGCTCAAAACGGCGGGGTTGTACATGGCAGCCGGTGAGTAACAATAACTGGAGAACACGTGATGTCCCGCGCCCAGATCGACGATCTCGCCGGGGTAGTCAAAGGTCGTTTCCACGGCGGCCATGACAACCGTGTCTTTGGGGGCGTAATACGCCGGGTCATAAAATCGGCCGCTGACGTATCCACTTAATGGGCGGGTATTGGGAAGACGGAACGAGCCGAATTTGGCTGTGAAGTCAATCGGCATGTAGGTGACGCTTTGGGGGAGCCAGTAGTAGGTGACGCCCGCACCGTTGGTGCCGATCCAATGGACTGCTGCCAAGGGGCCACCGTTTGCATTTTGGAAACCGGCCATGGCAGAGGCAAAATTTGAACCATAACGTGAGAAATAGTCATCGATGTGGGTGACCTGGCGATCGTTCCACTCCGCCGCATAGGTAACAGTGGCGGTGCTCAATTGTTTGACGTTGGACTGGGATTGTGTGAGTTTGGCGGCATCTCTGGCCTTGCCGATCGCCGGCAGCAGGATGCCAATCAGCAGTGCGATGATGGATACCACCACGAGCAGTTCGATGATTGTGAAAGCATGGGAACGATTCTTCTTCATACGAGTTCCTTTCCTGGGGCGCGTTGCACGCCGCGTTGTGGTGGGTCTGAACGAGCCTGAAAAAAATGGCCAGTATTGACTGGAGTTCGGGCCAGCAGATCCCGACCGATGTTGTTTGCAGACACAAGACAGGGGGTGGCTGCGGCGGCTTTGAATGGAAAGGCTCCAACAGATGCGATTTCCATGCCACTGTAAAAAAGTGTATCGGGAGAATTGGGGTTTGCAAATCAAATCTGGAAAGTAATGTACGAACGCAAGCCAAACATACGCCGCCGGCGTGTCAGCGGTTCCAGAATTGGTTGAGGGCGGGCATGGGAGTCATGGCAGTCCCGCGATGACTTGAGCCACCTGCACCAAGGCATCAGTGGCTTTTCGGCGAAGTTTGGACAGATGAGTGACCAGGCGCGGACGGGCCAGGAGCGACCGCAAAACAACCAATGGTCTGGTCCTGCCGGATCGGTCAATCCATTTGTCGATATCTGAAGGCAGGTTGTCATCCAGATTGTCGCTGACGCCTCGCACGATTCCCCACGTCCAGTTGCGTGTGGTTGCAATAGTTGCGAAGGCGACGGACTCCTGATCCACCAGGTCGGCGCGAGTAGTGGCATGCAAACGCAGGCGTGCTTCGCGGGAGGATACTGTTGCGGTTGATGAGGTAATTGAGCAGTTGAAGGCACCCGACTTTGGCAACGCAGTGACTTTCGGCTTCCAGCGCTGCGCGCCATCACTGGAAACAATCTCGCTTGCAATGACGGCGCTGGGGTTTGTGAATCTCTCTGAAAGAGCCCCGGCCAGGCCCGCGAGAATGATTGGACAATCAAATGGCGCTGCTGCATTTGCCCAATTCTCGATGCCTAGTTGGCCCGGCCCGCAGCATTCAAGCCTGAATCGCGGAGGCAGACCGGCGCGATGAAGCAACTTCATTTCAAAATGCAGCGGGCATAGAACGATCATCTCGGTTTCAGGCGGCACGTTTGAAGCGTAGCCGATGATACGATCAGCGTCATGCACTGGATTGATGGTCATCTGGATCTGGCGTACATCGCGGAATGCGGCAGGAATCCTCTTCACGAGGTAATTGCCGATGACGCCGCCACGGGTTGCGTGAGCCTGCCGGCGCTGCGAAGCGCTGGAATGAAGATCGCATGCGGGACGATTTTCACTGAACCGGGTACTCCCGATCCCACCAAGCCCTACATGTACGAACAGGGGAATGCGGAGGATGCCGAACGGGCAGGGTTGCGGCAGTTGGAGATCTACGAGCGATGGAATGCTGCTGGCGAGATTGAACTACTTGATCGCGGAATGAAACCGTTGGCTGGCGGAAGGCGCAATCGTGGCGATGATCGGCGAATCGGAATGATCATCCTAATGGAAGGCGCAGATCCGATCCGTTCGCCGGAGGCGTTGCCGATGTGGTATCGCAGGGGGCTGCGGATGGTTGGTCTGACATGGGCGACGGGGACGCGCTATGCAGGGGGGAATGCAAGTTTGCCGGGCGAAGGGCCGCTGACGAATGCGGGACTTGAATTGATACACGCGCTCGATGAGTTGAAGATTGTTCATGATGTGTCGCATTTGAGCGATGCTGCGTTTGATGGCGTGATGGAACACGCTCGTGGTACGGTGGTGGCGTCACACTCAAATTGCAGGGCTCTAGTTGATCCCAAGCAGCGGCATCTTCGCGATGAGCAAATTGAGATTATTGGGGCGCGCGGCGGGGTGATCGGCCTGAACCTGTATTCAGCATTTCTTGTGAAGGCGAGTTCGGGGCGGCGTGCGACGATTGCCGATTGCGTGGCACATCTGGACCATGTGGCGGAGGTGATGGGTCATCGCCGAGGGGTGGCGCTGGGATCAGACATGGATGGCGGCTTCGGCCCGGATCAATTGCCTGTCGGGCTGGATCATCCTTCCAAATTGGAGTCACTTTGCGATGCGCTGCGTGATGCGGGTTGGTCGGATGGGGAGATTGAGGGATTCGCTCACAAAAACTGGGAGCGAATCTTCAAACTCTCTGCGTGAGCAGTTCGGTCATTCGGAGACGCAGTTCAAAGGCGCGGAATACCACGCGGTTTGGCCATTGACCGCCACCGGCGCCAGGACATGGAGGCGAATGTCTGTGCCGTGAAGGTCGGCCAGCGATGCAGGGGTTGATGTGAACAGGTGGCAGTGCGGCTTTTGCTGGACATTGATGGAGTGCCTGGGGCACGCCATGTTGAGCAGCGATGCATGTGTTGCTGCCCATTGCTGGACGATTGTCAATTCTCTTAGGAATTGTTCCTGGGCAAGCAGGTGAAGGCGGCCGCTGCCATCGACGGCGAGTTCAACGCGCTCATGCCCCGGTGAGCGCATTGGCAGCAAAGTCAGACCTTCAATGTGCGATGCCAGGTCGGCTGCGGCTGATGGCAATGAGGACTTCTGGGTGGCGACAACTTCATGTTTGGGTTCGATGGAGAGGGATGGTTTTGGCGCGATCTTCACGCCGTGGTTGGCGGGTTGCGCGCTGCCGTTGCCATCCAATTTCAGTACGCTTGGCGGCGTGTGGTGGCGATTCATTGCGGTGCGATCAACAGCAGCCGCAGTGCGTGTTTGTCGCGGTGTTTTTCTGGCGCGATCGATCTCGGCGAGTGTTTCCGACAAATGCAGCGGATGGTCGTTGCCGAAACTGATCGTCCGCATTCCGCGAGCCCCCGCATCCATGCGCGGCAGGCACAAACCAAGTTGCACCTCCACCCCGAGGAAACTCAATGCAGTGCGATTGAATCGCTCAACGACGGAAGCGGCGGTTGCGGAATCCACACCGACGATGGCCAGTCGAAGCGGCGGGAGGTGGTTGGTGGATTCTGAACGTTCCTCGGATTCCGGTGTTTCGGCTTCAACCAATTCCTTAATTGTCTGGTATGCGGCCACAAGCGCGGCTTCATCGGCACTTGTAAGAATGGTGAGGCGGTCAATGCGGCCAGTCGTTGCGGCGACCAATTCGCTCACATCAAGGCCCGAAGGAGCGCGAACGATCCACGCATCCACATCAGAACCCAGACTGCTGAACAGGCGGAAAGGTGCGGCGTCGAGCGACTTGGCGGTGATTTCCGCGGAAGCATTGAGCAGTTGCAAGCCGGGATCGGGGCCATCGAGACGTACCATGGCGGTCGTTCCCGACTGCCGCGAGATTTTGTCCGCATAGGGTGTGAGCCACAGATTGCCGCGTACCGGAAGGTTGCCGGTGATGAGAAGTTCGATGATCGGTTGCTTGGTTTTGGATTGAGAGGGACCTGCATTCTGGGAGCTGGCAGCGGCAGGACTTCGAGGCGGAATGGTTGCGACCGCGCCATCGCCACCGGTCAGGAACATGGCGGCGAGTTCATCGAACGGATTTGCTGCGTTTGGCATGTGCAATCACTTTACTACGAGGAGGCTGTTGGGCTCGCCGTAACTGTTGACCTGTTGATTGGGATTATGCGGATCGGCGATCCATTCGCCATCGGCGACAAGCCGATACTGGTACGCTCCGGCGGGGAGCGAGACGATCGCCTCAAACACACCGGCGTGGTCGTTGAATCGCAACGGATGGGCGGTGGGGGACCAGTGATTGAATTCGCCCGCAATGGCGAGCGACTGTCTGGCAGCGGTGGGAGGCTGCACAAAGAGAATTCCGCGGCTGACCTGCCGCACGCCGTACACGTGAGCCAGATTGGGCTGGTGTATCTCCAAGGCGGATTGCGGATTTGTAGGTCTTTCAGCGGTTTCCATTTCAGCGACTGCAACGGAGGTTTCGGTTGCAACGGTGGATGCTGCGCTTTCTGCGTCCGTTGATTGCGGTGCTGCCTCTGTTGAGGAGCGGGCTCCGAGGGTGTGCATGCGCCGGGCCAGTTCGGCGGCGCGGCTGCCGGCTGTGGTGCCGTTTCTTTCACCTGATGAATCGTGATCCAGATGGCCGTTGGCAGTATCTGATCTCAAATTTCCCATGTCATGCTGCTGGGCGAGAATTTCAATTTGGGCGGACGGTCTTGCAGCGTGTTCTTCCAGCCAGTCGGCCAGGGATTCAAAGTCGTGCCGTGCCTGGGATTCCGGTGCGTATTCCAAAACAGGCTGGCCGAAACTGGCCGCTTCACGCAGGGCTTCATCTTCGTGAATGACAATGGGCATGATTTGGCCGGCAAACTGCCGCCGCAGAGCCGCAAGAATGTTGCATGCGAGTTGGGATTGCGGGTTGTGAAGCGTCGGCAGCAGGTGGCAGGCGATGGGGCGACCAATGTGCGAAATCATCCGCTGGATAGTGTTCCATTGCTTCTCCGCTCCCCGCAATGAGAAGAAGCCGGTCTCGACGGGGATGAGAGTTTCCCTTGCGGCCCGCAGTGCGTTGAAGGTCAGCAGGCCAATGGTGGGGGGGCAATCGATGAGGCAACGATCGTATTGCGAGCCGATGCACGCCAGCAGGCTTTCCAGTCGGCGGTCCTTGTCGGGCAGGGAGTGCAACCCGCCGCCGGGCGCTTCCATGGCGGAGAGCATTACGGTGCTGGGAGCAAGATGCAGATTGCGAGCGACTTCCCACACCAGAGTCGAGGCATCAAAGCGGGGAGTGTGCGAGGCCAGCAAGGCATCGCCGATTGAGTATTCGATCCGAGACTCCGGCACGCCCAGCCCGGCAGCACAGTGAGATTGAGGGTCCATATCCACCAGAAGCGTTCGGAGCCCACGCTTGGCGTACAGCGCCGCCAGATTAATGGCTGTGGTTGTCTTTCCGCAGCCTCCTTTCTGGTTGACGATCGCGATGGTGCGCAAGGCGGGATGACCCCAAAAAAGTCAAAACCGGGCAAATGCGTCAATTTGGCACATTGCCTTGCCTATCTTATCGGAACCCACGCACTTTTTGCTTGAATCAGGGGGTTGGGTCCTGTGATTGCGGGGCTGCCCGGTAAAGCGCGAGAGGACCGATTTGCGGGCCGGATTGAACCACCAGTTCAAACCTGAACTTGTTTTCTTCGTGAGACCCAAGCCGATCGAGAAAATCATTGCTGTTCGCATGTTGACTGATTACCAGCCAGAACGATTGGCCCTGATCCGTGACCTCGGTTACCGCCTCTGGAGTGTTGGGTCGTGCGCAACCAAGAAGTGCGGGAACATGTGAGTTGCCATCAACCAGGCAAGCAAGCGGCATTGGCTCGGCTTGAATGTGCAGTGCGGATTGGCTGATGAAACTCTCCAAAGCCCGGGCATATCCCGGCGCGGGGGCACCGGGTTGGGCGTGATTTCGGATTGCCAGCCCGACCATCATTGCCGCAGCGACTGCCGGTGCCAGCCAAGGGATTTTGAACCCCCAGCCAGATTTCATTCGCAACAGCCACCACGAAGCCAGTATTGCACCGGGGGGAAATGCGGCAGCGATGTAGTCCGCGCGCTTCCCGGTGCTCAAGGTGAAGATTCCGATCACGAGCAGAATCTGGATTGCGGCACCTTTCAACCAAAAGGATGCGACAGGGTTGGAAATGACTGAAGTTGGGTTTGTGTCATTTCTCTTCTCGACTTGAAATGCAACTGCCATTGCCGCAATGGCGCACAGTGACCATGGGAAAAATCGTCCAAGGAAATACAGCGGGTGATAAGGAAGTGATTTCAACCATCCGCCGAAACCGCCACCCATGCCTTCCGGGCCGGTTCCGATGACTCGACCCCAGAACTCGTTTTCCCACAGGGTGTGTGTTACATGTTCCGGATTGATTCGCCAGATGGTGTACACCCAAGTTCCAGCAAGAGAAATCGCGAAAACCGAACCGATGATCGGATGAAGTGTGCCGACGCATCGCCATGATCCGCCGATGAAGCGGGCTGCGAAGATGGCGTATGCGATTCCGACGATCGCAGCGGGACCTTTCGTCAATGCTGCCAGGGTGATGCAGAACCAGAATGCAGCTGCCAGCCAATGGTTTGAAGGTCGGAGGGAAGTTGTGTGCGCGATTCTTACGAATGCAGCGGTTGATGCCGCCCACGCCAGAGTCAGCCACATCGTCAGCATCATGTCGGGCCGGGCGACGTATCCAAGTTTGAACATGGTGTGATTAGCCAACAGGATGAGTCCCGCAAGCCATCCCGCGGCACCGCCATCAAGACCATCCATCATTTTTCCAAGACGGATCACGAGCAGCCAGCAAACGCAGAGGGAAATGATGCTGGGAAACTTGTGGGCCAATTCGCTGCTGAATCCCAGGAGTTTTACAAAGGGCACCGCGAACCAGTTGTAGAGCGGCGGCTTGGTCGCCGGAAACTCGCCGCGATCCAGGGGCAGAATCCAGTGCTCACCGCTGTTGACGATGATGTCCGTGGTGTAGCCGACGGTCTTGTGCTGCGTGAATTCCCACAAGTCGCTCGGGGCAGTGATCCGTGCGACAAACAGAAATGCAAGGGCCAACATTGCCGCCATCGCAAGCCATTGCGATGGTGACTTCTTCAAGTCCTGTGCAGGTGTCATCATCATTGGCGTGGAGGATGGCTGGCTAGTCTCCAGCGCCGATTCTCTTGAGCGCACTTTCCACGATGGTGGTTGGAACATCACTCACGATTTCAACTCCACCCAGACCCAGAGGAAGCACGAGCCTCATTTGCCCGCCGCGAACTTTTTTGTCGTAACCCATGGCGGAAATGATGCGTGACATGGCAACCGGCTTTGGCACCGAAGTCGGTAGGCCGAATTCTGTTAGCAGCGACCGCACTGTATCGGCCTCGGATTGCTTCATGCGATTGGTTTCGATGGAACAATGCATGGCGGCGATCAATCCAATTGCTACCGCTTCACCATGATGAAGGCCAATTTCCGCGATCGGTTCAATCGCATGCGCGAAAGTATGGCCAAGGTTCAGCCATGCCCTTTGATGATTTTCACGCTCGTCCTTCGCGACGATCCCTGCTTTGATGCCGGCGCTTCGATGGATCAAAGCCGTCAGCGAATTCATGTCTCTTGCGAGAATGCTGCGGCAGTTCTTGTGAAGGAAACCGAGCAATGTGGCATCAGCGATCATGCCGTGCTTGATGCATTCCGCCAGACCGCATCGGAAGTGTCGATCGTTGAGGGTGGCTAGAACCTGTGGATCGACAAAGACCGCGTGCGGCTGCCAGAATGCGCCGATCAGGTTCTTGCCAAGGGTTCCTTCCGCATCCGGCAGCGGTATGTTGACTCCCGTTTTGCCACCGATGGCTGCATCGACCATGGCCAGAAGTGTGGTGGGAATCTGCACGATGGGCACGCCGCGCAGGTAGGTGGCAGCCGCAAAACCGGCCACATCGCCGACGATTCCCCCGCCCAGCGCGATGACAAAATCACTGCGTTCCAGTTTTGCGTTTAGCATGGCGTCGTACATTCCATGCACGCCGGAGAGCGATTTTTGTTTTTCATCCGCTATCAGTGAATGGACATGAACGTCGTATTCGGCGTTGCTTAACGAATTGGTTGCCGCCTCGCCGTGGTTTGCTGCGATGGCAGAATCGACGGCGAGCAGGATTTTTGGTTTTTCAATTCGCCCATTTCGAATTCCAAATTCGCCGAAAACTTCGCCCAAACGGGTCAGAAGTCCGCTTTCGATCACGATCGGATACGAATGGTTGGGCAGATTGACATCAATCCTTGGCATTGCCGGCGCATGATACGGCAAGTCCCGCGGCGCGCATGAATCCCAGGTCGTTGGTTACGGACGACACGCGCCCCAGGCATTGATCACGGCGAGCAGATCGCTCACATTGACAATGCAATTGCCGCCGGGAGGCGCGATGTCGGCGGGACACGCGGTCGGCGGACACGGCGAAGGGCAGGCCCCCCATGCATTGATAACAGCCAATAGGTCCATCACATTCACGTTGCCATCGCCGCCGTTGGGCGCAATGTCGCCTGTGCAGAGCCGTGGCTGAAATTCGTATGCGCCAATGTCAACGATGGGGCGGATTCCATCCGGCACGCCCACATCCGGTGAGTTTGGATCATTCTTGAATCGAGGATTGCCTGCCAGATCAACTGAAACGGACATTGGCAGCGCGGTGTTGTCGCCGGCGTCAATGCACGGTGAGCCAATGCCGAGCCGAAGTTCGCCGTAGGAATCATCCGAGGTCGCCCATTCCAAATCGATACCCGGACCGGGCGGCATCATGAATCCTGGAAGCGCGTCCAAGTTGTCGTCTTCCGGGTTTCCATAGCCGCCCTCAACGCAGCACCGGCGAACATAAACCGGGCCACCTTCAATTGCGGTCGGTATGTTGTGCCAGATGACACAGTTGATGAATTGGGTATCACTGCCTTCAAACTCATCAATTCCGCCGCCGCCACCGATATCGGTCGATCGATTGCCGACGATCGTGCAATTGACGATGGAGGCATAGACGAAGGTCATGTTGAAAACACCACCACCCCGCCGAGCAAGGTTGCCTTGCATGAGGCAGTTCTCGATCAGCGGGGATCCGAAATATCCGTTCAAAATGGCGCCGCCCCAACCCTGTCCCTCGCCATCGGCAATGTTGTTTCGGAAGGTGCAGCGGGTCATGGAGGTGGTATCGCCTTCGTTGTACACCGCTCCGCCGCCGAATTCCGCAAAGTTGTCCGTGAAGGTGCAATCGCGGATTGTGGCACCGCAGATGTAGTTGAGCATTCCGCCGCCGACGGCAAACGATTCGCCAATCGCAGTATTGGCGGTGAAAGTGCAGTGACTCACGATTGAATCAGCCTGAAAGTTGTAAAGGCCTCCGCCTTCGGTTGCATGATTGGAAGTAAACGTGCAGTAGGAAACCGTGGGGCTGCTGTTGTCGGTGTTGTACATTCCGCCGCCGGAGAGAGCCTGGTTATCGACAAAGGTGCAGTTGGAGATCGACGGGCTATTAAGGCCGTTCCACATGCCGCCGCCGCCGCCCCCGGAAATGTTGGCTGTAAAGGAACAATCGCTGACGATTGGATTGCCGCCGACATTGTACAAGCCCGCGCCGCCCGCCAGTGAATTGTTTTTTGTGAAAGCGCATTGCGAAACGATGGCGAAGGAATCGGCGTTCCACACACCGGCGCCGCCGCCATCCGCGGAATTCAGAGTGAAAAGGCAATCGACCATTGAGGGCGATCCAAGGTTGTTGTACATCGCGCCGCCCTGACTGATGGCATAGTTCTCGCGAAGTGTGCAATTGCTGACCATTGCCTGGCTGGTTTCGCAATACATGCCTCCGCCGAACATCGACGTGTTGTAATGCCATAGGCAGTTGGCAAAAGTAGTGGTGCTGTCGGCGGCGTTGTACATCCCGCCGCCTTTGTCGCTTGATTTGTTGCCGCGGAATTCGCAATTTGTGTATGCGGCAAACCGCATGCTTCGGCTGTAGCCGCCTGCCCCATTGCCCGGCGTGAAGTTGTCGAAGAACTTGCAGCCGCTCACCGTGGTGGCCGAATGGTGGTGGCTGTACATGCCCGCGCCAAGCAGAACCGCATAGTTGGCCCGGAACGTGCAGTTGATGATCGATGTGAAGTCGCCGTGGTCGTTGACAGCGCCATGGTTGGCGTTCCAGTTGCGAAGGAAAGTGCAATTTGTGATTGTTGGCGAAGAGAAATAAATGTTCAGTCCCGCACCCTGCTCGCGGCTGTCCGGCGAAGCGCCAAAACCAGGACCATTCGCGTGACCAGCGGTGATCACAAAACCGTCCAGCACGGCAGTTTCGTTGACATTGAGAGCGGTCACCACCTGATAGGTGTTCTCGGTGCCGTTGAGAAAATCTGCATCACTAACAAGCGTGCCCAATGGTGGGGGAGCCGGATCATCACCGGAAAGATCGCCGCTAAGTATTGATTGATACTCGGCGATGTCTCGAATGTTTGGGTCCTGGCCTTGAGTTGCTGATGCGCCGAGGTAGCCGCCTTTGAGAGAGACGCCGCTGATGAGCCGAAAGGTTGCATTGCGATCATATGAGCCCGCAGGATTGATCTGGTTGCGATCCGGCAGGTAGATTCCCTGCCCGACGCGAATCTCTGTGACGACGTTGCGAGGGTTAGAGGCGATCGACAGGGCATCCTGAAGGTACTGAAGGGCTGATGTCCAAGCGGAGCCGTTGCCGCCGGGTTCGGCGGTGTCATCAACGTACAACACCCGCCCGCCGCCCCCCTTGGGTTGTCCTGCAAGGGTCGTGGGAGAGATGCCACCCAAAAGAAAGATGGCGCAGATCAGGCCAGAGAGGCTGCAACGCATGGCAATTTGGGCTGGTTTTTGCAGAATCGTCATCACTCCAGATTTCCCCGCCTCAAGCGTACTCCCGATCAGGTTGATCGCCAAACAAAACGCGGAAAATCGCGGTCCGAAAACCGCAAAAGTGACCATCCGGGCGGCACAGATGTCATGTACGGCCGGCCAGCCCCATGTGATCCAGAATCACAGTTCGAACGGCGGTACAGGGTAGAGACTCCGGGGCATCGGCGTATTTCGCATCGGTGATCATCACCGGTTGTATTTCCTGCGGCTGTTCGATCCGGCCATGCGAGCCGCGAACCAGTTTGGTATCCAGTGGAATGACATCCATGAGCGTGCGGAAGCCAAGACGCTTGCGGAGCAGTTTCGATGCAATGGCCAACCGCGGAATTCGGATTTGCGGATCGAGAAACAATTCCAAGGGGTCGTAACCGGGCTTGCGGTGAATGTCGACGGTGCGTGCAAAATCCGGTGCGCGTGAATCATCCAGCCAGAAGTCGTAACTGAACCATTTTCCCTTTGCGGCGATGAGAACCAGATCACCGGATCGCTCATGATTCAGCCCCATCTGCGTTTGGGCGTGGCGATCCAGAACCCTCTCCACACCTGGAATAGCCCTGCACAGTTGGGTGAAGTATTCATTTTTCTCCGGTTGTTTGATGTACACATGCGCGATCTGGTGATCTGCGACGGCAAATGCAGCGCTGGCACCGGCGTCCAGCATGTCGTGGCCTTGCTCATCACGAATTCGCACCGCGCCTTCTTGCCGCAGAATGCGATTAATTGGAATGGCTTCGCTAACGGGCTCTATGCCGTATTCGCTCACGATCATTACGCGCCCGCCTTGCTGGGTGAAGTAATCGATGAGCCCGCCCGCGACTTCATCGATTTTCCTGACTTCATCGTGAATGCTTGCGTGATCCGGCCCCAGTTTTTGCAGGGCGTAATCCAAATGCGGCAGGTACACCAGATTCAGCGCCGGCTGATGCAGTTGATTCGTAATGATGGCGGCATCGGCGATCCACTGGCTTGATGCGATGGAAGAAGCTGGCCCCCAGAAATTGAAGAGTGGGAATTGGCCCAGCCTCTCCTGCAAAATGTGCCGTAGGTTCTCCGGCTCGGCGTACACATCCGGGATCTTGCGGCCATCCGCCATGTAAATCGGACGCGGCGTGACGGAAAAGTCCGCACTGGAATACATGTTGAACCACCAGAACAGGTTGGCGCAGGTGGCACTGGCATCAAGCCTGCGTGCGGTCTCCCAAACTTTTTCGCCTTGCACAAGATGGTTGCTTTGCTTCCAGAACTGCACTTCCGCGTGCGGACGGTTGTACCAACCGTTGCCGACGATGCCGTGCCCGCTTGGCGGCAAGCCGGTCAACATGCTTGATTGCACACTGCACGTGACCGCCGGTAGAACTGGTTGCAGCGTTCGCACGATTCCCGCGTTTGCAAATGCATTCAAGCGCGGCGACCACTCGCCCAGGAGTGTGCGATTCAGGCCGACGATAAGAATGACTGCGGTGGGTTGAGCCATGAGAGATTATGTCCCAACGATCCGCCGCTGAGCAAGAATTGTGATGACAAAACAGAAACCGGCAATCAAAGTCCAGATTCCTTGATCAAGCAAAATGAGATACGACGCATCGATCAAGCAGATGCCCGAAATCCAAATCATGATGGCATCCCTTATGGAAGGTGGATCGAAGAACATCATGACCGAACCGCGCCCAATCCACATCAAAGCCACCAACAGGGGTGTATTCGACCAAACCCAGAAATTTGGAATGAAGAACGGCAGAATTGCGAACGGAATGAACGGAAGCAATGCCGCCATGTACCGCAACCCACCAATGTGCGATTGCATCTCTCGCCGTGCAATGAGCGAAAAAATCGCCGTGTACATCGCTAGCGCACCGGCAAAGACTTCGATGTACGGCCACTCTGTCGAGTCCGTGACCGCCGCGGCGCCAACGACATACACCATGCCGCGCGCCAATCCCAGCAGCACAACGGACGCCGCTGTCACCGCGTGCATGACGTTGTACAGAACGATCAAAGCAACCAGTACGCATCCGCTGATCAGCGCGATCCGACCTGTCATCACAAGACACGCCAGACCGATCCCAATCAGCATGCCGATGAAAACCGCGGCCCCGCGCTGTGAAATTCGCTTCGAAGGAATCGGGCGCTGCGGCCGCTCCTTCAAATCAATCGCCGAATCGCATAGATCATTCATTGCCATGCCAGCGGTGTAGAAGCACGCGATCGCCAGCCAGCAAAGCGAAATCCGAAGCCAGAGCCCTTCTTCCCGAAAACTTTCTGTTTCATTCGTCAGCCCGATAGCCGCGCCGACCAGCACATTTGAAACCGTCGTCGGCAAATTCGAAATGCGACCCAGCGCGGCGTAATCGCGAAGTGTGCTCATCAAAACACTCATTTGATCGCCGCCGCCTGATCCATCACCCACAGCAATTCCCGGGCAATTCCATCGGCCAAATCCGCCACCTTCAATTCATCCGGCAGCACATCCCACGCATAGGTTTCCACCTCCCAGTGCTTCACTTCAGAGCCCTTAAGCAGTCGCATGCACTCAATGATGTGATCGCGCGTGGTTTGCAGCAGGCCGAATTCTTCGAGGTAGACCGGCACGTGGAAGTGAACGCGCCATTCATCGCCGGCGCGATCGCTCTGCCCGCGTTCGGTGAGGGCTTCGGGAAGGTCATCGAAGAATTGAAGCGAATCGCCGGTCTGAATCATGGTTTGATGCAAGTAGCGATCTTCGCTGAATCGCCGCAGTTGCGCCAGGGTTTCGGTGCGATCACCTGCTGACAAACCGCGTAGATCTGCCCGCACCGCGTTGGAAATCTGCACCTTGCCGATCTTGATTCCCGCAGCACGATAGCGGGCAAACATCTCCGCCTGATCTTCATACATCACGGCCGCGTGGCACACGTCGTGGCAGACGCGGATGTGGCGAAGCACCGTTTCCTCATCAAGATTGTGCTTTCTTGCATTTGGCAGAAGGCGCTCCTTGAAGAACACCACAACATCCTCGCTCCTTTTCAAGATGCAGCCAGGTTCAGGCTCGAGATCAATGTGAATCAAAATGCCCCTGTCGGCTTCCGCCTGTCGCATGATTTCTACGAGACCCAGCACATTGTCCGTCGCGCCATCAAGATTGACCGGGCGACACGGCTGGCAAGGCCATCCAATTGGCAGGGTTGAAATACTCCGCTCAGCCGTGCTATTCGACAGCAAGACCATAAGATGGATGAGGCATTCCGTATAAGCAAGTCGATCGTACTCGCTCCAAGATGGTTCATACACGCGATGCTTGATTGACTCGTCATGAAAATCTCCATAGGGGAAGCCATTGAATGTAAATGGAACGAGTTCCTCCGCTCGGAGTCCGGGCTTCACCCATGCCAGTGTTTCATCGAAGTTTCTGCAGAATTGGAGAACTGCTCTGGCGGACAACCACCAACCGATCTCCATCGGATGCGAAGGACTGACTTTTTGTTTCACAGCAGCCGTGAACTTCCGTAGTGTGTCCATCGCCTGCTCCAACGACTCTCCCGCATGCACATTCGTGCAATACCCAAGAATCGTGCCTGGGCCCAGGACGTCACGCATTGACTTTGAATCTCGGGCTTTGGCTCAAGAATGTTCGGGGATTATCGAACGAGACCTTGGAAATCATTCTTTCCGCATGGCCGCGCCGCTTCATTTCCAGTTGCGCCTTCGGCACCGCGAGAGGATCGCTGTGTCCCCAGTCACCGGCGGAATTGATCCACAACCGCTCCGTGCCGTACATCTCAAAAATATCCGCGGCTCGCTGCGGCGTGCATTTGGTATCCGGATAGAGCGTCATGCCCGCCCAGAAACCCGCATCCAGCACAATTTCAACGGTGTGCTCTTCAACGTGATCAATCAGCACGCGCCCCGGATCAATCTTGCCGCCGCCAACGCGCCTGATGGCATCGATGATCAACTTTGTGCCCTTGAGTTTGTCCTCAAGATGCGGCGTGTGAACCAGAATCATCTGATCATGCTTCGCCGCCAGAGCAATTTGCTCTTCCAGAATGATCATTTCGTTGCGGCTGTTCTTGTTCAGGCCGATCTCACCGATGCCCAGCACGTTTGGCTTCTTCAAAAACTCCGGAATCAGCGAGAGTACTTCGCGGGCAAATACCGGGTCCTCCGCTTCCTTGGGATTGATGCAGAGCCAGCAGTAATGATCGATGCCGTAGGACGCTGCACGTTTTGGCTCGGTTTCTGTCAATGCGCGAAAGTAATCAAAGAATCCCTGTGCTGATGAACGATCGAACCCCGCCCAAAATGCAGGTTCCGTGACCGCGACACAACCCGCCAGCGCCATGCGCTGGTAGTCATCGGTCGTGCGGGAGACCATGTGAATGTGCGGGTCGATGTATCGCATGAGAGAGTGGGGAGTGCCGAGTACGGGGTCCTGGGTGCGAGTGCAGTTGGATTGTCACCTCTTAGGTGGCAGGCATCACTTGTTTTGGGAATACGCTCCCAGCGCGCCTTTCATTGGAGCCTTGGGGATCGGTTCGTTGGTCGGGTCGCTCAAGAGTTCGAGCACGCGCTTGGCGCGATTGGCTTTGCCATCGGTAAACAATGCGAGGGCATCTCGAAAAGCCTTCATTCGAAAATCACTGATTCCTCCCGTACCGATCTCGCCTCCAGCCCGATCAACCCGATCCAGAAACGCCGCGATGTCGATGAGTTTGGCGCGGTGCTCCATGAAGTACATTTCG
>CAZWJR010000015.1:19828-23365 GCA_964634655.1 uncultured Isosphaeraceae bacterium
AGTGTGTGTCGGCAGACTGCTGTCGGTGGTGTGGTCAGGCGGCGTCGTCGAGTCGCATGGTGCGTCGGTTATAGGCGGGGAGTGGTCGGCGTTGTGAGTCGATGGTGGCGGGCGGGACAAGCCAGGGGTGTCGGTCGAAGCCCATCACGACGTCCCAGCCCATCGCCTGCGGCTGCGTGAGCGGAATTGGCACGTTCGGCTTGCCCATGCATCAATTGTAGCGATTCCCTCGCAGAGTTCAGCGGTTTGCCGCGAGCGTGGCAATCGCCCGCCGCATCTTGCCATGGTCGATCTCGTGAACCTCATACCCCTCACCGATGCTGCGCAGCAGCGTGATGGTCAGTTGACCGCCCAGATGCTCGCGGAATTCTTCCAGGCCCTTCATCAATGTTGCCGTGTCTGACATCGCAGAATGACGCAACGGCAATTTCAGATTCGCCAGGCATTGATGAATCGTGCGCACTTCGGAATCGGTGATGGAGCCGATCAATGCGGAGTATGCCACATCGAGCGCGATCCCTATCGCCACCGCTTCACCGTGGCGCAATTCGTAGTTGGTCATCTCTTCCAGTTTGTGTGCCGCCCAGTGGCCGAAGTCCAGCGGCCGAGCCGAGCCGGACTCAAACGGATCGCCGCTCCTTGCAATGTGCAGGCAGTGCAGTTCAGCACAGCGAAAAATCAGTTTCTGCATGGCGGGCAAATCACGCTTTACCAGCGCATCGGTGTTCTGCTGAATCCACTCAAAGAACGCGCGGTCTTTGATAAGCCCGACTTTGACCGCTTCGGAAATGCCGCCGCGCCAGTCGCGGTCGTGCAGCGTCGCAAGGAAATTCCAATCATTGATGACCGCAAACGGTGGAGCAAACGCACCGATGAAGTTCTTCTTGCCGAAGGCGTTCACGCCGGTTTTGACGCCCACGCCGGAATCATTCTGCCCCAGCACCGTCGTTGGCATGCGTATGACACGAATGCCCCGATGAGCCGTCGCCGCGGCATAACCAACCACATCCAACACCGCGCCCCCGCCGATGGCGACGATGAACGAATGGCGACAAATACCACGATCATTGATCGCTTGATAGAGCGATTGCAGGTGCGCCGGATCATTCTTCACTGCTTCCCCGCCGGGAATCACGACAGGCTGGCCCGCCATCGCATCACCCAAACCATTTGCCCGGCAATACGCCGCGATTGAATCCAACAGCCGTGGATGATGATTGGTGACGCCGTAATCGATTACAAACAGCAACCGCTCGATGCCTTCCCAACCGCTGCCGGTCAATATTTGCTTCAAAAGCCGATTGGCGGGCGCGAATGCATCCGCCGCAAAATGTACCGGGTAGCGAAAGCCGACGGAGATGGATTGTTGAATGGGTTGCATGTATCGCGCTGAAACGTTGGTGCCTTGCATGAGCATCGCCGGAAGTGGCAGGAAACCACTTTGACGAAGTCATGGGCAGGTACGATATGCGCGCTGTTCGGCTCGAGGCGATCGGCCGCTAATCCATCGTCGCCGGCTTCATCTCAAATGGATTCTCGTCCTTGGCTACCGGCGCATCATCCTTGAACAGCGCTGCAAACAGCAGCATGACTACGCCCGCCGCAACGCATGCGATCATCCACACCGTTCGCCAGTCACCGATGCGAATTCCATCCACTTCATTTGTGTAGGAATTGACAAGCCGTCCGACGACCTGTGCGCCAATGAGCATTCCAACTCCCTGCGTGACAAGAACAAGGAACCCCTGGGCCTGGCCGCGTATCTGGCGGTTGGCCTTCTTGTCCACGTAGATCTGACCTGTGACGAAGAAGAAGTCGTAGCAAATCCCATGCAGGAGAATGCCGCTGAAAATCATCCACGTAACGTGCTGATCCGCCGCAGCGAAGAGGCCGTACCGCACCACCCATGCCAACATGCCGATCGTCAACATCCATTTCACGCCAAGTCGAACGAAGAACAGGGGCATGACAAGCATGAAGAGGATTTCAGAAATCTGCCCGAACGACATGTTGTATGCGACATCTTCAAACCCCGATGCCTTGGCGTACACCGGTGCATAGGCGTAGTACGCCGCAAGCGGAATGCAGATGAGGAACGAACTTAGGATGAAAATTGCGAAGGATGGCTGCTTCATCAATGCCAGCGAATCAAGTCCAAGGATGTCGCGTGCTGATGCCTTCTTTCCCGCCGATGGCGCGGGCGTGTGTGGCAAAGAAAAACTGTACATCCCCAGCGCAATCCCCGCACCGCCTGCAATGTAGAACTGCGTTGCGGTGGTATCGGCGTGATACATCTTGCTGACCACCCAGTTGGCCGCAATCCAGCCGATCGTGCCAAACACTCGAATCAGCGGGAACTGCTTCTCCTGGTTGGTCATGTTGTGGAATGCAAGCGTGTTGCTCAAACCCAGCGTCGGCATGTAGCAAAGCATGTGCAGGGAAAGAATGCCGATGAATGGCCAGTAGGTATCACCCTGCTGCTGTACGACCGCAGGCGCTGCAAACAGCGCGATGCCACCGAGAATGTGCATCGCTCCCAGAACCCGTTCCGTGGCGAAGAAGCGATCAGCGATCATGCCGAGGAAGAATGGCGAAATGATCGCTGCAATGGGACCAACCGTGTACGCCCAGAAAATGCCATCCGCCATTTTGTTGACAGCCATGTAGTTACCGACCGTCACATACCACGCACCCCAGACAAAAAACTGCAGAAACATCATCGCGGAGAGGCGCGGGCCGACAAGAGAGTGAACGGTCGGTTGAATTGGATTGGCCATCGAGTGCTCCTTGCCAGTATTGGTTCAGGACAGAATCGACAATCTCCCTGCGATCTACTGAAAAACGGTTCTTCAGAAAGGCTGCCAAGTCGCGCCTGCCTGGCTGCTTTCCACCGCTGTTTGGATGAACCGAACACCTCGTACCCCATCCTCAATCCCGGGAAAATCGATGGCGGGTATTGGCTCGCCACGCATGGCTGCTGCCGCACCGCGATACACATTCGCAAACGCTTCTATGAATCCCTCCGGATGACCCGCGGGCAACCGTGTTGCTGCCTTCGCTGCATCACACAAATACTCCTCGCCTGCATGCAGGATGCGCTCTGGTCCATCGATGGGCTTCAGCGACAGTTCATTCGGCCGCTCCTGCCACCACTCCAACCCAGCCTTGGTTCCCCAGATGCGCAATCGAAGGTGATTGCGTTCGCCGATGCAGACCTGTGATGCAATCAACAATCCGCGCGCGCCATTCTTGAATCGCAGCAGCATGTTTGCATCATCATCCTGCGTTCGCCCCCTGACCAATGAACTCAAATCCGCACAAAGGGCCTCGATCTCCAACTCGGTTACATACGAAGCCAGCTGTTCTGCGTGGGAACCAATATCCGCAATCGCCCCGCCGATGCCCGCCAGTTCCGGATTCGCCCGCCAGGATGCCTGCTTCTGGTCGGCGTCTTCCAATCGAGTTGCCAGCCATCCCTGGTTGTATTCAACGATGACCTTGCGAATTTCACAGACGTCGCCGGCCCGGACCATCTCG
>CAZWJR010000016.1:0-23168 GCA_964634655.1 uncultured Isosphaeraceae bacterium
CCGGCAGTGTGGTGGGCGCTTCGTGGGAATGGTCCAAAAGCCGGATTGACCGCCATTTTCCACTGGAAAAACGCAGCCACATCGTCAGACCATAGGCGATGATGTAGATGGCGGCGGCGATCCAGGGGCCGAGTGATTCCAGTTGAGGAAAGAGATGAATCATTGCGATTCCTCCGCCGACGATGAAAGCCCAACTGTAGATTAAGGTGATGATGCCTGGCCAAATAGTGTCGCCCGCTCCGCGCAAGGCCCCGGTGTAAATCACTCCGACGGCATCGGCAGTTTGGAAGAATGCGGTGGCGATCATGATCATTGATCCAATCTCAATGATGTGAGCCGCGCTCTCTGCGGAGACCTCATTGCCGGCGCCTATGAAGATTGCAACGAGTTGATAGCGGAATATCAGAAACACCGCCGCGCATGTGGACATGTAAAGCATGGCAAGTTTGAGCGCGGTTTTAGTTCGTGCGATGGCGAGGTCCGGCCTGCCCGCGCCGATGTACTTACCCACGAGCGAGTTGGTGGCGACAGAAAACCCAACAGCGGGCATGAAACTAAGGCTCATGTAGCCAAACGCAATGGCGCATGCGGCCATGTGATCCGGCCCGAATCGCCCGACCAGAATGGTCATGAATATCGCCCAACAGATGAGTTCATTGCCCCACTGGATTGCGGCGGGCCAACCAAGTCTTAGGAGATCACGGATGGGTTTCCAGTTGATGCGCCATGCGTGCCGCGTCTGCAATTCCACATGGAGGCGCGGGCCAAGAAAGATCACAGCGGGTATCGCAAACTCAATTGCGGTGCCAATCACGGTGGCGTATGCCGCGCCGTACACCCCCAGCGGCTCGACTCCGGGCACACCGGGCAAGCCCCACGCGGGGATGCCTTCATGGCCAAAAATGAGAACGTAGTTGCCGATCACGTTGGCGGCGTTGCTGATGAGGGCGGCTGCGGTAACGATGCGCGGCCGGTGCATCCCAAAGAAGAACTGGTTGATGCCCCGTGCCGCCATCAGAAAGATGGAGCCAAAGATAAGGATTTGTGCGTAGCCGATTTCCATCGGCAGCAAGTCAGCGCTGTGTCCATCCATGTATCCCGGAAAGACGGTCGGCAGCGCGCTGCGAAACAGCCACGGCATGGCAAAGCCGTATGGAACCATGAAGATCATCCAGATTCCGAGCGACATCCAAAGGGCTGCCCACGCGTATTTTGGTCCGTTGCGCGGTGTGCCCGCGCCGAAGTTCTGGCTGACGTAGGTGTTGACCACCGTGAGGATGCCCAGCGCGAAAGAGACCAGCGAAAACGACCAAATGCCGCCATTGGTTTGAGCTGCCAATTGGGTGGGGCCGACCTGGCCGACCATGAGTTTGTCGATGAACTGCATCACCGTGAAACTGGTCATGGCGAGAACGGTTGGCCATGCAATCGTCCACACTTCTTTGAGGGGGCTTACGTGTGGAAGAGTGGAAGCTGAGTTGGCTGGAGAGTCAGACATACGGAAATGCCGAATTGGCGGCCGCCATGGTAGGCATTGAGTCAGCCAGCCCGCCATTGCAACAGCGAAAAGAGTGGCGGGTAACATGATGATCGACGTGGTAACGCCCACCCAAACCAATGCCCTGACGAAGTCGCCTGCTGTGCAGGATTCTGCGCTGCGCATCGAGAAACTGCGTTTTCGGTACGAGCCGACACCCAAAGCCAACGGAAGTCCGGAGCGATGGCCAGTGGAAGTGAAGGACCTCAAGCTAGCCCCCGGCAGCCAATTGCTACTTACGGGAGGGTCTGGATGCGGGAAATCAACGCTGCTCCATCTGATCGCTGGGTTGATTGATCCGGTTGAGGGGACGATACACACCGGCACATGCAATCTGCATTCGTTTCGTGGGGCGACGCGAGATCTGTATCGCGGCCGTCTGATCGGGATGATTTTTCAGACGTTCAACCTGCTGCATGGTTTCTCTGCGGTGGAAAACGTCATGGCGGCGTTGATGTTTGCGGATCCCGCGCGGTTTCCGCATCGGGGGCACCAATCCCATGCGAGCGGACTTCTCAAGACTCTTGGCATTGATAGGCCAGATGCCGATCCTTCACGCATGAGCATTGGGCAGCAGCAGCGCATTGCCGTGGCGCGGGCGATTGCCTGCGAGCCCATTCTAGTTCTGGCGGATGAGCCGACGGCAAGCCTTGATCCTGAAAATGGCGCGATGGCGATGGACCTTATCCAAAGCACATGCGCAAAGCACAACGCGGCACTTCTTTGCGTGAGTCATGATCCGGCCATGGCGACCCGCTTCAATCACCGGCTGGCGATGAGTGAACTATCCCAGCAATCTGTTTCCGTTTGAATCATCATGGCGCTGACTGATTTCACCATTATCCGCCGCAGTATGACATCACGGATGTTCAGCACCGTGACGACAATCATCACTGTTGCGGTGGCGACGGGATTGATGCTGGTGCTGCTCTCGATGCGGGATTCCGGCCGAAGGGCGTTTGAGCGCGGCAGCGGGAACATGCACATGTTGATCAGTCGCGACTCCAGTCCGCTGACGGGGATTCTGAATGGCATTTTCTATGCTTCAACGCCACGACGAGCGATCGAATGGGCGAAATACAAAGAGATTGAAAAGGCATATCCGCTGGAATTCGCAGTGCCGATTCAACTTGGCGATAGTTACCAAGGTGATTTTCGAGTTCTGGCGACGGTGCCGGAGTTTTTTTCACAGTTCAAACCTGATCCTGATCTGCCGTGGGCACTGGCAGAAGGCCGATTTCTGCAGAATGACTTTGAGGTTGTGCTAGGAGCGGCCGCGGCAAAGGGAACGAAGTTGAAAGTCGGCGACCGGCTCTACATCACTCACGGCATTGGCAAATCGCGCGAAGGCAGTTTAGAGGATGAGGCGGGTCCGAGGGCCGGGCACGATGGGACGGATGAAACTGACGAGAAACCGGGTCACGGCGTGCATGGCGGAGATGCCGGCGGGCACGTTCATGCGGATTTCATCTACAAGGTTGTCGGGGTGTTGAAGCCCACCGGCTCGGCGCACGATTGTGCTTTGTTCACCACGCTGACAAGTTCGTGGATCGTTCACGCACATGAGCGGCGTGAGCAGGCCAGTGGCGGGCATGTCGACTCCACAACCGCGGCTGACCTTCTTGAATCAGACAGACTCATCACCGGCATTTACGTTCGAGTGATTACACGGCCCGGCTCCAGCATGTCAGCGGTTATTCAACAGGTGTTTGACCAGTTGCGGCGAGATCAAAGCATAACGGTGGCTTCGCCGCGCCAGGAAATTAGTCGCCTGTTTGCGATTGTTTCCAACATCGATCAGTTGTTTCTTGCCATGGCCGCGGTGGTGATGGCTTCCAGCGGCATTGCGGTAATGTTGGCGCTGTACAACTCCATGGAGCAGCGACGGCGGCAGATCGCGGTGCTGCGTGTGCTTGGATGTAGTCAGCGGCGATTGTTTGGATTGGTGGTGACCGAATCAGCCACGATCGGATTGATTGGGGCAATTGCGGGGCTGGCGCTGTGCCTCGCTGGGAGTTATGTCGTTGCAGCGGTTATGAAGCAGCGATTGGGTCTGGTGATTGAACCAGCGCTTGATCCGGGCTGGACGCTTGGCGTTATTCTCTCGACGATTGCCTTGGCGGCGGCTGCAGGGCTGATTCCCGCCATCATGGCGTATCGAACGCCGGTGGCCACCAATTTGAAACCGATTGGATAAGTCGGTGCAGGGGCGAGAATAAGATAGTTCCATTATGAAGGCCTTTTGGATCACCATTGGATTGCTGACTTTGCTGACAGCGGTGATTCTTCTGGCACCTCGCTTTCGCGGTGATCATTTGGGATTGGGGTTGCCTACAGAGGCAACGTCTGAACATTCATGTTCATCAATGGATTCATCTCCGAATGGTGCGAGCAGACAATCAAGATCGAATTCGAATGCCGACGAGCAGGCAAAAGCGCTTGGCGAGGATTTAGAAGAGCCGTACGAGGCGCTACCATCTTCGGAAAAGACTGATCTTCAGGCGGTGATTTCCATAGGTTTGCCACGGAATACGGCAATGCCGGAGTCTGCGGATGGTGGGAGAGCGACGATTGAGGGCTCCAGCACCGGGATCGTGCACAAGCCTGACGGTTCGCTGTTGTTCGATGATCGATTTGTTGTCAAGGGCAGCGGCACGGCGGATGATCCGTATCGATTCTCGTGGGAGCTGCTTGCCTCGGCTGAAAGCGTTTTATCACAGCACCCGGATTTGAAAGAGGTACCGGCGCGCATTTCTTTCTTCAATGGAAAACACGTGCGGATTGCCGGTTTCGTATTCACGGCTACCTATCGCGCTGGTGCGACGGAGGTGCTTGTGATGAGAAACACATGGGATGGTTGCTGCATCGGCGTTCCTCCTACACCGTATGACGCCATCGAAGTTAACCTGAAGGAATCGCTTTCATCGGAGGACCTGGCGCGATCTGACTTTGGCACACTTGATGGCGTTCTGAAGATCGACCCATGCGTGAAGGACAACTGGTTGTTGGGTCTGTATGTGGTGGAAAATGGGACGGTGCGACTGGGTGACAGCGTGCGTGGCCCGCGCATCGCCGGTCAATCGCATGTCAGCCGCTATGAGTTTGACGCTGGCAAACTCGATGATTCCCGGTCCCAGATTCAATCAGTTAGCTGGAAAGCGGCACTGGCAGTCTTGGGCGTTTTGGGCTTACTGACTGTGATCATGAACCTGCCCCGTCGTGGCAATCCGCTTCAGCCCGGGCCGTAAGTTGGATCGTTCTTTCCGGCATAACATGATCTACAAATGAAGTGGTTCTGGATCATCCTTGGATTGCTTGCGGCGCTAACGGCGTATTTTCTGCTGTGGGGTGGCAAGCACGATGATCGAATGCCAGTCGAACACAATGCACAGGTGTCGGCGCCGCCGCGAGATACCGTGGCAGTTCAAGCGCCAGTTGCAAAGGCGGATGCGCCGGTCGTTGCGGTTCCACCGCCTGTTGAATCGACAATGGAGTTGACTCCCGCATCGGTGGAACCTCCGCCACCACCATCGGATGCTTCTGCACAGGCGGCCGTGCTTGTGACGGATTTGCAATCGTCGTACGAACAACGAAGTAACGTCGAGAAGGATGAGGCCGCCGCCGAGGCGCCATCCGCGCCGACCGAAGAGAGTGAGGACGCTCCGGAGAGTTCCCCGTCACATCACGGTGCGACTACGTTACAAGTTGAATATCGAGATGATGGTTCGATGCTGCTTGATGGTCAGTTTGTGGTGCGTGGCGCGGGAACGGAGAAATCGCCGTATCGCATTCCGTGGAATCTGTTGGTTTCAGCTCAAGAGACCTACGCACCGCGGCAGGATCTGATTGAGATTCCCGAGCGGTTGTCTTTCCTCAACGGCAAGTATGTCCAAGTGAGCGGGTACGTGTTTGCCACGGTGTTTCGTCCTGACGCTGATGAATTGATGATTCTTCGCAACATGTGGGACGGGTGCTGTATCGGCATACCGCCCACGCCGTATGACAGTGTTGAAGTGACGCTTCGAAAGACAGTTTCAACGACGGATGTTTCGCTTGACAGCATTGGAGTGTTGCGGGGCCGACTCAGGATTGATCCCTATCTCCGTGGCAACTGGCTGCTCGGTTTGTACGTAATTGAAGACGGGACTGTGGAATTTATCGACGATTTGTGATGGATTTGGCCCCGTAGCTGGTTGATTGGCGGAATGAATCGTTCAAGAATGTGTTTATATGAATATGCGTCAATTGATGAAGACCGTGGTCGTTAGCATGTTGGCAGTTGCTGCGACGTCGACTCCGGTGGTAGCGCAATATGGTCAACCGGCCAAGCCCGCGCCGGCACCACCTGTTCCCCCGGTTACGCCTACCGCACCGCCCGCAGCCCCCGGGCCGGCCAAGCCGAATGTCACTGCGCCGCCACCGGTTGTAGTTGAGCCGCAGCCGACATTGCCGGACGTTGATCCCAAACGGCTGGATCGAATGCCGAAGGATGATCGTGCCGCGTTGGAGGAACTGCTGGGCTACGCACCGCCGGAGTTTGGTGAAAACCTGAAATGGTTGGGAACTGAAGCGACGACGTGGGCAAAACTCCGCGGCAAAGTGGTGGTTTTG
The DNA here is from genome assembly GCA_964634655.1 of uncultured Isosphaeraceae bacterium. Taxonomy (GTDB): domain Bacteria; phylum Planctomycetota; class Phycisphaerae; order Phycisphaerales; family SM1A02; genus CAZWJR01. Next base: position 6,149 of record CAZWJR010000016.1, read on the forward strand.
CAATCATGGAGCACGGGCGCGTCATCGCAACGCAATCTGCTGGAACGCACTGCGACGTCGCTCAAGGATGTGCCCGAAGCGGATGTGCAAATAATCGGGCTGCATACGCCGGAGAACGCGACGAACGCGGAGGATTTTCTCAAACGCCAGCCGCCGCCGAAGAACATGTTCGTTGCGATCGACGCCATCGGCAGCTATTGCGATGCACTGGGTATCTACAAACATCCCGCGAATCTTGTGATCGATCGCAACGGCATGGTGCGGTTTGTGGGTTTGAACTTGAACGGTTTGAAAAGCGCGGTGGCGGAATTGACGAAGGAACAGGCTGATTCCAAGAAGATCGTGCAACAGCGCCCAAAGGAAAAACCCGCCGAAGTGAAGGCCGGTGAGTTTCCAGTTTCGACAAATAAGGTGATCGGCGCGACGGATCTTCGCGGCAAGCGCGGGCCAGAACTAATCTGGCAGCAGTGGTACACGCAGGAACCAAGCCTTGCCGGCAAAGTTGTCATGATTACGTTCTGGTCGGCGGACGTTGCGTCTACCTGGGGGACTCATTCGCTGCTCAACAACTTCGTCAATCGTTTTGGCAATCGGCTTGGCTGCGTGGCGTTGAGTGAGGATTCCAAATCGAATTTCGAGGATCGCATGCTGCGAGAGCATTTGAAACGGAGCGACTTTGATTACGCTGTTGGGCTTGATAAGGCGCGCGCCACAGCCAACGCCATGAATCTCACGGCGATTCCGCACACGATCGTGTTGAGCCGGGATTGGATTGTGCGATGGCAGGGATCGCCGGGCTCGCTGAAGGCGGATGTCCTTCAGAAGATCATCGATGCGGACAGCGCGACGACGACGATTCCGGGGTCGCCGGGAAACTCTCGAAAACGTGGCTGGACCAGCGGCGGGTGAGTGAAAATAGTCGATGGCATGTGCTTCATTCCCATCTTCTGCTGAATTCTTATTTCCCATGGTTTGCGGTTAGAATCACGGTTTGTGATTAGCCGCGTTCATAGTTTTGTGTTGCAGGGCATCGACGCTGTTGCGTGCGAGATTGAGGCAGATCTCTCGCCAGTCGGTCTACCCAAGACCACTGTTGTTGGTCTGCCGGACATCGCGGTGAAGGAATCAATGGAGCGCGTGCGGACGGCGGTGCTCAACAGCGGCTTTCCGTTTCCGCAGACGCGCATCACGATCAACCTTGCCCCGGCGGATATGAAAAAGGAAGGGCCGGTATACGACCTGCCGATTGCGGTCGCGCTATTGCGGGCGGAGGGTTCGATTGAGCCGAGCGGTTCCGGCGGAGACGGTCGGCCGAAAATGGATGATTTTGTTATCGCCGGGGAACTCGCGCTGGATGGTCGGGTGCGGCCGATCAAGGGCGTGATCTCTCTTTCGCTGCTCGCGCGGCAGAAAAAAATGCGCGGAGTGATCGTGCCGATTGAAAATGCACCCGAAGCGGCTGCCGTGGATGGCATCGAGGTGCTTGGTGTGAAAACGCTGGGTGATGTCGTGGGGTTTTTCAACGGCCGACTCAAGATTGATCCTCATCAGACCATTGATGCACAAGCGATGATTGAGACGACGAAGGCGCTGGTTGATTTTGGGGACATACGCGGGCAGGAAGCGGCGAAGCGGGCGGTCACGATCGCTGCTGCGGGCGGGCACAACATCCTGATGATCGGTCCGGCGGGGACGGGCAAGACGATGATGGCGAAGGCTCTACCGGGGGTGCTGCCGCCGTTGACGCGCGATGAGGCGCTGGAGGTGACGCGCATTTATTCCAGCGTTGGGCAATTGCGCAAGGGCGAGCCGCTGATGACGCGCCGGCCGGTGCGTTCGCCGCATCACACTGCTTCCGGGCCTGCCATCGTCGGCGGCGGGGCGATTCCACGCCCGGGTGATGTCTCATTGGCGCATCGTGGCGTGCTTTTCCTCGATGAAATGCCGGAGTTTTCGCGCGATGTGCTGGAAACGCTGCGGCAACCGCTCGAAGACGGCTGTGTGACGGTGGCGCGGGCGCATGGTTCGGTGAAATTTCCCGCGCAGTTCATGCTGGTGGCTGCGCTCAATCCAACTCCCAAGGGCGACATGGCCGCTCCGGGTGATTCGTTTGGCCAGCGCGCCATGGAAAAGTACCTCTCCAAGATTTCCGGCCCGCTCATCGATCGCATTGACATTCATATTGAAGTTCCCGCTGTGCCCTTCAAGCAGCTCACTGGCCCGGCCAATCGTGGGACGGATACCGCGACGATCCGCACCAAAGTGATGGAAGCGCGCCAAGTGCAATCTCGCCGCCAGAGTGAAAAGACAAATGCGGAACTCTCCGGCAAGATGCTCGACAAACACGCCGCTCTGGATGATCACGCCCAGATGATCCTGGGGCAGGCGATGACGGAGATGGGCTTGTCAGCGCGGGCGTATGACAAGGTGCGGCGCGTGGCCCGGACGATTGCGGATCTGGAGAAGAGCGAACGCGTGCAGCAACCGCACGTGGCGGAGGCGGTGGGGTATCGGTTGTTGGATCGGATGTTGTGAGTGATCAGCAATATCCACGGACTGCAATCCGTGGGCTTACCGGACGATTGATTCCCCTATCACCCCTGTAAGGGTAATTTCTTCAAGTGCTGCTTCAGATTCTTGTCATCTGAATCCATGAATAGGTCAAACAAAATCTGATCTTCAATAATCTGTCGGAACAGTGATTTGACTGTGAGCGACAACTCGTTGCTCTTCTGTGTCAGTTGGCTGAAATCGAACTTTTCACCATGGACGATCTTTGACCGTAGGCCGTACATGTCTGAAATTTCTTGATGCACGTTCCATCGCCGATTTGGGCTGCTTGCTCGCCAGAATTCCTCGAATTCCTGAAGTTTATCGTTTGGAATCTTGACTCTAAACTCTTCGGGCATTCGCAAAGTCGATGGTTCCATCAACCATGCGGTGCGAATCGCGAGTTGAGACGTCAATTCAGATGTGCCAGTGCTAAGAAGTGATTCAAGTGACGTGATCAGGTTCACGAAGCGCTGGGGTTCCCGCAGGTGCGAAGCTTCAAGGAAAATCTCAAACGCACGTTGCAATCGCACTCTTGTGAGATCGGCTCTCCACTTCTCGTGACGTTTCGAAATCTCGTTGACCAATGCCTCGCCGAATCCCTTGAGAAACCAGCTCGCAGAGCGCTTGTCGGGAATGGTGATCTGAAGTGGCCTGAACTCTGGATCTAGAAGATGATCGCCATATTCACTGACGAATGCGTCGCTAGTTTCTTGCGCATGGTTTCTGACACTTTCATTGCCTGCCTCGATAAGGTCACAAAACGCTTCATCTTTCAGTTCGAGGCAGCCGTCGAGCGTTTCGATTCCGCACATGTGCGCGATCCGGGGCCAGCATTTGCGTAGCTCTTTCAAGATTGGAGCAGCGTCGAAGCGAGTATTGGCGAGGAATTCACCCAGCATGCCGTCCGGACGCCAGTCGGCTTCAAGCACTAGTGCTCGGTCAAAGGCCATTTCTTGGCTTGAACCGGGGACGAGGAAAGACGCGCAACCGATGATGGGAGGCGGGATGAATCGATAACCGTCCACCAGTATGAAGCATTCCAGAAAGCGACGAACTAACGTTTCGAACGGCAAACGAAAAAACATGCTGTCTTTGCCGCGGCGTGCTGGGCTTGTAATCATCACTCGTGCGTCATGCAAAGATGCGAGGAGCCAGTCAGAACACCTTCGTGATGCCTTTGCCACATTGATCAGGGAGCGCTGTTCACTCAAAGAAATAGAACGAACGGAGAGATTTGGCTCAAAGTCATATCTCTCCGTGCCACCATCCAAACGCAATTGCGGTAGTGGACAAAGGAATGTGAATTGATCAACCATATGCTATTTCTTGGTGTATATCCGCGTGTTATTCCAACCCCGGCGCAAAACCACGTCGCATCGTGTTTTCACAAACCGCGCGCGGCTCGACGAATTGCAGCAGGTAGTCTTTTCCACCGGCCTTGGAGCCGACGCCGGACATGCAGAAGCCGCCGAATGGTTGGCGGCCGACGAGAGCGCCGGTGATGCCGCGATTGAGGTAGAGGTTGCCGACGCGGTATTCGCGCCGGGCTTTTTCCAGGTGGGAAGGCATGCGGCTGAACACACCGCCGGTGAGTTTATAGATCGTTGAATTCGCAAGGGCAAGGGCTTCATCGAAGTCCCGCACCTTCATGACGGCGAGGACGGGGCCGAAGATTTCTTCGTTGGCCAGGCGATGGTGGGGCTGGATGTTGGAGAAGATGTGCGGGCCGACGATAGGCTTGGTTGTCGGCGAATTCACCCACCCCCCGGCCCCCTCCCTCAAGGGAGGGGGGGCAGTCATCCCCAGCTCCAGCTTGCCTTCGCGCTTGCCGATTTCGATGTATTCACGAATCTTCGTCGCGGCCTCTTCGTCGATGACTGGTCCGAAGTCGGTGCCCGGCAACGTTGGATCACCAATCACGAGCGCGCGGGTTGATTCCACCAAGCGGTGCAGGAACTGATCGTGGACGCTTTCCACGCAGATGACGCGCGAGCATGCGGAGCACTTCTGGCCTTGGAAGCCGAAGGCCGACTGCCGCACTGCGAGGACCGCTTCATCCAGATCGGCGGAGGCATCAATGATGATGGCGTTCTTGCCGCCCATTTCGCAGACGACTTTCTTGACGAATGGTTGCTCATCGGGAGTGATGCCCGCGGCTTTGATAATGTCCAGACCGACCGCCTTGGAACCGGTGAAGGCGATGATGGCGATGCGGGGATCGCGCACCAGAGCCGCGCCGACGGTCTCGCCCTGTCCGGGCAGGAAGTGCAGCACCTCTCGCGGCGCGCCAGCCTGCCAGAGAATATCGGCCATGATCTTTGCGATGCCAGGCGTTTGCTCTGCGGGTTTGACGATCACGGTGTTGCCGGTGACGAGGGCAGCGGTGGTCATGCCGGTGCAGATGGCGAGCGGGAAATTCCACGGACTGATGATGACGGCCACGCCACGCGGCTGATACCACTGTTGATCTAGCTCGCCGACGAAGCGGCCGAGGCGTTCGGGCTCAAAGAGCGGCACAGCCATGCGGGCGTAAAACTCGCAGAAGTCGATTGCCTCGCAGACATCGGCGTCGGATTCACGCCAGGTTTTGCCGGATTCCTTCACGATGACGCCGGATAGTTCATCGCGGCGATCGCGCATGAGTTGGGCGGCTTTTGTGAGGACATTGGCGCGAACGCGCGGATCGGTGTCGCGCCATGCGGGGAATGCTTTTGCCGCTACGCTGACGGCAGATTTCGCTTGTTCTACCGTTGAATCATTTGCGACATTCGGCACAATTGCTGCCTTTACGGCCTTGCCGAATGCGGCGCGTTGTGCGGCATCGGCGAAGTTGCGCATTGGGTCGGTGAAAAACGGTCTTCCATCGCCGACTCCTGCGACTGCCGGGGCGAGCATGTGACGTTCAGGGGCGTTTTCGATGCGCTCCCGGCCGGGATCGGCGGTGTATTGCCGATGCGGCGACGCCAGCAGTACATCGGGAGAAGCGTTATCGAGGAATCCTGCTTTTAACCATGATTCGTTTGATGTGTTTTCCAGAAGGCGACGGACGAGGTACGCCATGCCGGGAATCATTTCGCCTACGGGTACGTATTCGCGGAGTCGCAAGCCGCCGTTGGGCCAATCCGTCGCGGCGTCTTTCAATTGGTCCGCCATGCCGTGAAGCATCTGCAATTCCAGCGAGTTGGCGGGCAGGTTGTTCTTCTTGAGGAGAGCTAGACCGGCTGCGATTGAGCGTACGTTGTGAGAGCCGAGCGCAAGTTTCACGCCGCCTTGGTTTTTCGTTTGAGGGATGTTCTCAATGAAGGCAGCGGTCATGCGCTCAAAGCATGCATCGGTGTCACTCTTGCGTCCCCAGACCGGCACCGGCCAGCCGTTCTGCTCTGCGTGAATGGTTTCGTAATCCCAGTACGCGCCCTTCACCAAACGTACGGTCACTTGTCGGTCGGTGCGTTTGGACCATTCGATGATTCGTTTGGCGTCGTCATCACCACTTCGGAGATACGCCTGCATGGCGAGGCCGGCGGCAAAATCCACCTTCTCGCAGCAGCGCATGAACAGTTCCAGCGTCAAATCCTTGAGCGAGAACTGTTCCATATCGAAGTTGATCAGCACGTTGCCGCGTTTGGCGGCTTCAAGAATCGGCAGCAGCACTTCCATGAGACCGCGGATCGAGCCTTCGCAATCGATTGGATCGGTCCGGGCGTAGAGCGAACTGATCTTGATTGAGACATTCGTGCGCGGAATTGGTCCGAGATGATCGGATTCCAGTGTGGGATTTGCGGGCCAGTCGGCGACGCGCTGGGGCAGATTCTCGATGAGATCGAGGTATTTGCGTTGATAGGCGGCGGCTTCTTCATCGCTGACACAGGCTTCGCCGAGAAGATCGACAGAGAACGCCATACCGCGCGACCAGAGTTTCTTGAGTTGGGGGAGCGCGGATTGTGCATCGCTGCCAGCAATGAATTTTTCCGCCATGGATGTGATTTGCGATGACATTGTGCGGGCAAGAAGGCCCTTGGCAATGCCGCCGACTTTGAGACCTGCCGCCATGAACGGTGGAGGAGTGACACCAGGTTGTGACAGGTAATCAATCAGATGTTCGTGAATCTGCTCCGGTGTGCGGAGCATCGGGAACGCATCGACGAAGCGAAACAACTGCACCTTGAATGCCTCGTCCTTCATTGACCAGTCCATCAGTTTGTCGGACCAGAAGGCGGCGGAAAGGATGCCGGACTTGTTGCGGCGAGCCTGCTCCAGAAACTGAACGCCGATTTGATGGATGAGGGTTTCGGTCGCCGCGTCGTGATGCGGGTTGGGATGATGCGAATCCAGGACGGAGGCAGATTGGCCATTGCCGGAAGCTAGGTCAGTTTGTGGCCGGTGCGGTGTGACAGTCGTTCGGCTGGCTGGTCGCGGCTTGGATTTTGATCGGAAGAGACCCATGGGTGCGGCTGTTCGGGAAGGAGAGCGATCCAGCAATGCGAAGTCGTTACTTGTCGAGGAATGGGGAGTATAAGGCGGGAAGAACCCGATCGGAGGGAGGCGATGAAATCCGGCTGGCGTCCGCAAGCCTGTGTTGAAAAAAGCCCCGGTTCCATTGAACCGGGGCTTTCAGGCCAGTCAGGAATTACCAAGAAATATCTGGTTACGGGCAGGCGCCCCAACCAGCGATGACCGCCAGCAGATCGCTGACGTTAATCTGGCCATCGCCTCCGGGTGGTGAGACATCGGCTGGGCATGCGACACACGGACCCCAGTTGTTGATGACCGCCAACAGGTCGGCAACGTTGACGACATGATCGCCATTGGTATCGGCCGGGCACGGCGGGCGAATGCCATAGATCTGAATGTCATCGATGTTCCAACCTGAATACACCACAGACGCGTCGGTTGTGCCCATAGTCCATCGGAGATAAAGAGTGGCCTGGCCGTCACCTTGTGGAACGTCGTAACTCTGGAGGCTCCATGTTGTTTCGATCAGGCTGCCAACGACATTTTGCCAGATGGTGGTCCACGTCGTTCCGTTTGTGGAGACCTGGAATCTCGCGTGATCATAGGTGGAGGATTCCACGCCAAGCCAGCGGCGGAACTTCACCTGAACGCCGCTTAGGTTGGAGCAGTTGAATGGCGTACTTGTCAGGGTGTACTCCGGCATGCTGTTGGTGTACGTGCCGTTCAAGTTGTAGCCAAGAACGTTCGTGCCGGTGAATCCATTGCTGGGATCGCCCCCGGCACCAACGGGATGGCCGAACGCCCAGCCGTTGGTAGTAGGCCCTGTCATGGCCCAACCCGGATCGGTGTTGAGCGGAAGGTCGTAAACTAACTGCGGTCCGCCAACGGTGATGTTGACGGTAGCGATGTTGGAGTCCTGACCGTCATTAGCCTTGTAGGTAAAGGTGTCCGGACCAGCGAAACTGGAATCGGGCTTGTAGCGGATGATGTTGCCTTGGCCCAGGAGCGTGTATGGAGCCGAGGCGATGTTGCCGCCATTGGGATCAGAAAGTGTGCCGTGTCCGGGCAAAGAAGTCACGATGTAGTTGATGTTGCCGACAGAAGAAACGGCGCTCAACGTGATGTTGGAAGTGACGAGCACGGGCACGGTAACGGTTACGTTGTTTGCAACGGGCGGGCAAGTGTTGCCGCCCGAAGCAATTTTCAACTGCCAGGAATCGATCGAACCGATGTCAGCGCTTGCGTTATCCGAAACGCGCAACTTCCATACGCCAGCAACCGATACGCCATCAAAGTTCGAAAGTGTGCCTGGTCCATCAGGGAGGTTTGGACCTTCATCCGAGTACAACTTGTGAATATTGTCAGCCGAGCCGCCGGTGCGATTGTGCAGCCGTACCACCGTACCTTGCGGGCTGATGGCTTCGACGATGAGGTCGCCAATGTAGGTGTGTGTAATGTCAACCTGTACATCAACATCGCCAACGCAATAAGTATCCGGAACGGTGATGTTGCTGATGATGTTCTGACAGTTGTCGCAGATTGGGATCGGTGTATCGGTTGAGGTGTAAGTGAATCGGCCGACATCCAACGAGACTGGGCGCGAGGTGTCGCTTGCAGAGCCGCCGGTTCCGATGTTCGTAAACGTCACTGTGCTGTTCACGAGACCGGCGGGCAGCGACGTAGCTGCGGCGGAAAATCCGACGGTGATCACTGAAGACGCTCCAATGCCGCTGAGTACCACGTCCACAGGGCCTGCGCCGCCGTTAAGTGAAATCCAAGGTGCTCCAGCCTGCGCGCGAACTGTGACCGGGGTCGGTTTTGTACTCGTCAATGTGTAGGCTTGAGTTGCGCTGAATGGTCCGCCGACCGGTCCGCCGGAAAGAAGACCATTTGCGGGGGTAGTCGTGAACCCGACCTGTCCGATTTCCAGGACATGTACACGGTCATAAGCAACGTTGTTGGTTGTATCCGCGATGTGCACGGTAGAGGAATAGATTCCAGCGGGCAGAGAATTTGCGGATGGATCTACAGAGACTGCCAGATTTCCAATCTGCTGGCCAGCCAGCGTGCCGCCGATTGGCGGGCTGGAGCCATTGAGCAGCAGGGCCGTTCCGCCACCATTAATGCTGACGGTGTAGTTGGCCGGGAGATTGGTGTTGTTCTGAAGGCTGTAATTGAACGGATCGTTGGTGTACGGCCCGCCAACAAGTCCCTGATGGGTCGTGCCGGCGGTTGGAGTCACGATGATCGCGGCGGTGATCACCGGACCGGGCATGTTGTGATCCGTAAAGCCGTTGTTGATCTGGTTGTAATGTGGAGTCCCGTTGGCCAGGTTGGCGTCGTCGTCATCAAGGGTCAGTATGTCAATGGTAATTTGCGGCGTGATTGCCGAGCCTGAACCGTGCACCAACACGCTATTGATGAGGAGACTGCTGAGGATGTCGCGATAGGTTGCGGGGTGAGTTGCAGCCAGGTAGTTCCGCGTGCTCCACACGCAGCCGGCAATCAGCCGCCCGCAAGCGTGAATTTCGCTCCCGCAGCTTGAGCATCCGCTGGCCGAATACTGAACGGTATTGTTCGCATATCGCAGACAACCCGCGCACGAAGCAGGTCCTTGCCCGCAGGGCGTCGTTTCGCTCCCCGGTGAGAAGCCTTGTCCCAGGCACGGCTGATCCGTCACCAGCACTCCCATGACATCGCCAAAGCCCTCACCGTAAGCGCCTTGCCCCGAACCGGCGGCGTTCACAATGCGGTGACCGTATTCGTGATGCACCACCGTGGAATTCGAAGTATTTGTGCACGGACCGGATCCGCCAGCGATGTAGAAATTGATCGACTGATTCGCGGAAGAGTAGAAGGCGTTGCACGTTGTGTTGATGTTTACGTTCGTCGTAAAGTTGGATTCGTTGGCAATCGTTGGGAAGGTTGGATGATATTGCAGCAGATAGTCACGAACCTTGTTCGCATGGATGTAGGCGTTCACCTCGGCTCGCTTGTACTGGCCAGCGTTCCCGGCAACATCCGGATTATTGAATATGAAGTCTGCAGGGCCGGGCGGCGTCACGTTCTGGGTGAGGACCGAGTTACCGCCACCGGGTGTTGTCGTGTTAATGATGTTGAATCGCTGGCCATTCAGGGACGCGGTCACATTCACCGGCGAGGAGCCAGCATTCGGAATGCTGAAGTTTCCGTTGGAGTCCGCGAAAACCGAGGTGGCACCTATTGCAACACGGACGTACGGCATGGTCATTTGGGCAATCCCGCCGCATAGGTCCGCCCCGTCGCCGGTCGTCGCCATGCCGCTGACATTGCCGCTGACATCGACATCATGGATCAGACTCTCAACATGAAGAATCGCGCCCGTTGCGGCGTCCGTGATAAATCGATTGGCGCGATAGGTGCCCTGATCAAAGTCGCCACCTTCGCCGGTGAATTCCAAGGCCAACACGGGTTGGACGACTTCTTCCTCCACACCCGCCCAGATCACGGGACGAGGTTGCGTCAGAATCACCGCGTTCTTTCCAAGCAACTCTCGAGCCGCCGCCAGTGATGGTCCGCTGTTGAACCGTGTCGCAGCATTGGCGTTGACTTGGAAATTGCCCAGATCACGCAGATCGATGCCTGCCAAAACCAAGGGGTGATTGGCCTCGTTGCGGGTGAGAAGAGTAAGGCGTGTTCCCCAGACTTCAATACCGTTTCGAACCTGGTTGTAATAGACGGCGGTGAATTTGTATCTTCCGGTCTCTGGCTCGAACATCAACTGAACCGTGTTGTCACCGGGATTCTCCGGGCGGGCAAATGGATCAACGGGCCGTAGTTCGTTGGCCGCGATTCCAAGCAACGGCATGTCGTTGATTCGAAATGCTTCTGCTACAGCGTGGGCGCTTTGGCCGAAACCGAACGCATGACCATAGATTCGGCTGGCGCCTCGCCACGTTCCAGTCTGCACACCGGGGTGCGCTTGCGACAGCAATGCCTGTCTTGCCTGAATGTCCAGCGGTCGAGCTGTTGTGACGGTATTCGAAGTTGGCGTAGTCGCTGCGCTACGGCCAGAACTTTCGCCGGTGGGGGAGATTTGCGCGGGAATGGCGATGGTGATGCAAAGTGCCGCCAAGAGTCCGGCAACCGCGAGCTTGTGTTGACGCATCTAGTAGTCCTTCTTCCGTTGGTATTTCATGAAAATCAACCCCAGTTCGGCCGTCTGGCCGGCTGCGGCGGTGAACCTCTGAATTCAGAAAATACATCGAGGACTTGGCTTTCGCAATGGTTTTTTGGGTTGAAGACGAATTAGGTCGCTCGACCGACAGGCTTGGACAGTGCTGGAGTGTCAAAACGGGCAATTCACGTCTCGAGGTTGGGGGCAAATACTGCCCGTATTGACGTGGGGGAACGAACCGGCGAATCTGACGCCATGAATTCGATCCTTACGAAAAGCATGTTGGTTCTTCTCGGGGTGGTCCTTTTGCAGGCGGGTTGTGCTGCCAAGCCCTATTTGCACATACCCAATGATGGGGCCATGGCCCGTCGTGATGCCAGCGCAATCCCTTCCCCTGAACAACCACGGTCCCTGGCGATGTTCAACAGAGAAGGATGGTTGGTTCGCTGGAGCGATCTTGTGAATGCTCTTCAATGGGCTGATGTCATCGTTGTTGGCGAGCAGCACGATGATGCCATTGGGCATGCGGTGGAACTGGCAATCGCGCAGGATGTGTTTGCGATTCAGCCGCGAAGCGCTATCAGTTTGGAAATGCTCGAGCGCGATGAGCAGCCGGTTCTTGATGATTACATGGACGGTATCGTTGATGCGGCAACACTTGCCAAGCTCACGTTTTCTGAAAAATGGGCTGGCGAAGGAAGTTGGACAAACTGGTATCAGCCGCTGATTGATTCTGCCAAGAGTGCGGGAGGCCGAGCGGTTGCTGCCAACGCGCCACGGAGGTACGTAAGGCTGGCCCGCACCGAGGGATTTGATCGTTTGAAGTCATTGCCCGCGACACGGCGACGACTCTTCGAGATGCCGGTGCGGATGTCGGATGATTCCTATCGCCAGCGGTTTGTCGATCTTATGGGCGACACCGGATCGCACGGCGGTGCCGGTAGTGAAGTCCCAAACGCAGCGTTTCGTAGTCAGTCCGTATGGGACGCAACGATGGCCGCCTCAATCGCCCAGGCTCGTCGCGATGGGGCGAAGAAGGTGGTTCATGTCGTCGGTCAATTCCATAGCGATTTCAACGGTGGCACGGTGCAGCAACTGCGGGCACGTCAGCCTGGCGCGAGGATCCTTGTTGTTTCACTTCAACGCGACGATGTGAACTCATTGCGCGATGAGGACCGCGGACGAGCTGACATCATTGTGTATACGGGCAGGCGACCACCCGAGCCGGAGCCGGAAGCGACTCCCGCGAAACCGGTTGCCAATCCCAATGCCACACAGAAAGATTCCGAGCCGAAACCGGAAACAACTATTCCGGCCGCGGCTGATCCGTCACTCCCGACTGATGCGCCTCCGGGGTGAGCAGATCGATCCGCTTTGGTTCAACTATGTTCAACCGCAGCGCGCCGTCGTAGTTCTTCTCTCCCACGATGCCGACAAGATTGCCAATCAGGTTCACAATCTCGTATTGCTCATCGGGCTGTAGGTAGCACACGGTGCGGCCGGTGGAAGCATCTTGAAGTCGAAGCAATTTCGGCAGGTCCTTTCCATCGTAAATCGTTGAAGCCGAGACTCGTCCAACGGCCACGTATTCCGCACTGCGCTCAAGTGCCTTCTGGACTGCGATCGTTTCCTCTGCGGTCATTTTCGCCTTCTGGCGAATAGCGTCGACTTCACTTCGTTTCTTTTGAATGTCGGCCCAAACTTGCAATTGATCGGCCCGGCCGTTGGCATATCGCGCCGTCCGTTCATCGTTGACGCTGCGCTGTGCGAGATCGAGATACAGTTCACGGAGCGGCCCTACTTCAGCGGTTTCAATCGGCTCACGCTGCAGTCGTTTGAGCGCGGATTCCAGATCCGACCACCCTGGCAATCGCTTGGGTTCCGGAGCCTTCACTTCCGGTGAAGCGGGAGTTGTGGAGTCCGTCGCAGGGAGGATGGGTTCGTTGGTTTCGGCACTTACGGGTGCGAACGCTGGCTCTGTTGAATTTTCTGCAGGCACCGTGTCAGTGGGGGATTTGTCTGGCTTGGCGGCTGGTTGCGGTGTTTCCGTCTTGTTGGAAGATGCTGCAGGCTTGCTTGATTCCTTGTGGGCCGGTGCCGGTTTTGCAGCCGCTTTTGCCGCTTCCTGTTTCGCCTTCGCGTGATTCGCCAGCATCTCCGTCCATTTTTGAGACTGCTCTGGCGTTGCTGTTTCAAGGTACGTCGTGCTCACCCATCCTGTGGCTGACTCTGGCAACTCAACTTTGACGATGGTTTCCTTGTCGCTGTCGGTGGATTCGATCACTCGCAATGCCTGATCCGCATCAAGTTTCACCAGCGATTTCCAACTGTCCTTTGGGTTGTTCTTGGAATCAAGGTTCGGCGCGATGATGTCGATCTTGCCGAGCGTTACGCCGGATTTTCCATCCGCTGCCATGCGGAATCTGGTGGTGTCGCCCTTGGTGAACTTGATATAGCCAAACGCGCTATCGAAGGCCGGGCCAGCAGTCACCACACGCGACCACTCGTACTTTGTGCCGGTTACTTTCACCGTGTCACCATCGTTGAGTTTGGTGAAGGTGTAATAGGATTCAGCGGCGCCACATCGCACGTACACATCGTGCCCTTTCACGATAGCGATCCGGGTCTCATCGGTTGAGGCGGCCGGCTCGGATGGCGGTGGGGGGGTTTGAGCAAACGCCTGGGGCGAGCAGGCAACGATCGCCGCCGCACCGCTTGCCAACACAAAGCCCAGACCCAAGTACCGACGAATTGAATGTGTCATCTGAAGAACCTCCATATTCCTTGATAGTGATGGCCTTTGTGGCGCATCGGCAGTCTGGCACCCTGATATCCAAACTTTTCAGGATCGCCGAACCGCACATATGAGTATAACCGCCCAAGCATGGTTTTGACTTCTGCTGACGTGTAAAAAAACAGGCCGCAGCCAGATCTCCGGGAATTACCAGTCCCAATCGTTCCTGCTACTCTTTTCCCAATGCGAAAGCGTCTTGTGCCCATCCTTTCTCTTCTGGGATTCTTTGGTCTGCTTCAGACCAGTTGCCAACGGCCGCTCGACACAGACGCGGGCCGATCGTCTCTACCCGTCGCGGTGGAACAGGCAATCGCGCGCGAATTGCAGCCCATACAAGCCGCAGAGGCAACGGAAACAACAGTACCGGTCGCTACGGCTGCGGGCGTTCAAGGCACGATGGCCCAGCTCGCCTCACGGCGGGAGGAATTGGATGCCATCAGTCCGCCGTTGTCGGCAGAACATCTGCCGCTTGGGCTCGACCTGAACGGTGCCGAACAGCAAAAAGTTGAATTGACGCGACTCTCCGTCATCGATTCTGCGATCACCCGCAATTTTGGCATTCAGATTTCGCAGTTGCAGCCCCAGATTACTGCCGAGGATGTCATTGCCGCTGAAGCCGTCTTTGATGCTGTCCTATTCAGCAACGTGAATATGCAATGGACGGATGAACCGCAGCGGGTGCCGGTACTGATGGGACTGCCTCTTGGTACGCCGTTCAATACCTATGAGAACTATCGATTTGAAACGGGTGTTCGCAAAAGGTTCACGCCCGGTACGCAAGTCTTTGTATCAACGGATCTTTCTCGCTATCGAAACCGGTCCACCGGCATCGTATTTCTTCCCGATCCTGCCTACAACGCTGCGGTGCGGGTGGGCGCCAGTCAGCCTTTGTTGCGAGGCTTTGGCGACGAAGTGAACACGGCGAACACCCGACTGGCTCGCAACGCGCAGACCAGCGCGGATCGTCAAACGGAAAAAGACTTCATTGACCTTACAGCTCTTGCGGAAAATGCCTATTGGGACTTGGATGCAGCATGGCGTGAACTGGCGATTGCCCAATGGTTGGTGGATGTCGGCGTGAAGGTCCGCGATGTGATGGACCAGCGACGCGACTTCGACGCTCGTCCCGCCCAATATTCCGATGCCGTGGCTCGTGTTGAGCAGCGTCAAGCTGATGTCATTCGCGCTCGCCGCGCTGTGCGAATTGCATCCGATGCTTTGAAGGCCATCATGAATGATCCGCAAATCCCGGTTGCATCTGAAGCGGTACTTCACCCAACGGATGAGCCGATTGAGACAACGGTCACCTTTGACATGCGGGAGACGATACTTTCCGCGGTTGAGCGGCGACCGGATGTGCGTCAGGCCGTGCTGGCAATCGACGATGCGGTCATTCGCCAGAAAGTGGCAGACAATCAGCGTCTCCCGCTTCTGGATCTTTCTGCCCAAGCGGTCTTTCTAGGCTTGGACGATCATGTGGGCGGCGCCTACAGCCAGGCGGACCGTGGCACGTTCATCGATTACATTCTTGGTTTGGCATTTGAGTGGCCGCTGGGTAATCGGGCCGCCAATGCAGGCTCCCGCGCCGCCAGGCTCCGTCGCAGCGCCGCAACGTTTAACTACGAGCAAACGCTGCAAAACGTAATTCTTGAGGTAAAAAACGCTCTTCGCGATGTGACAACGAATGCGGAACTGATTCGCGCAAATCGATCGTTTCGAATCGCCCAGGCCGAGAACCTCCGCACGCTTTTGATTGAAGAAGATCTTCTTGTGGGCCTGACGCCGGAGTTTCTCAATCTGAAGTTTTCCCGACAGGAAACGCTGGCGCAAGCTCGCCGCCAGGAAGTGCAGGCTATTGCCAACTTCAATAAGTCGCTGGCGACGCTGCGCCGGGCAACAGGCCAGCGTATTCCCGGTTCGTGACCGCTTCATCGGCACATTGGCATGTCCAAGATTGTCGCATCCACTGATCAATCAATCGCCTTGGCCGCGCAACAATTGCGGGACGGTGGAGTCGTGGCATTTCCCACGGAGACCGTCTATGGTCTAGGGGGCGGCACATTTCAATCCACCGCAATCGAAACCATATACAGATTGAAGGGGCGGCCTTTTGATAATCCACTGATCGCCCACGTTCTCGATTGGCCGCACGCTGCAAACCTAGTGAGTGAACAGTTACCGGAATTCACACGATCCCTAGTCCTTGAACTGACCAATTGCTTCTGGCCAGGCCCACTGACACTTGTTCTGCCGAAAGCTGCGACCGTGCCAGCCCAAGCCACGGCGGGATTAGAGACCATCGCGGTTCGAGCGCCGGCCGATCCAATCGCCCGAAGGCTGCTTCATGCATTCGGTTCGCCGATTTCGGCTCCATCGGCCAATCGCTCCGGCCACGTTTCGCCCACAACGGCGGAGCACGTTGCAGCAGATTTTCCAGAAGATGACCTATTGATTCTTGATGGCGGTGCTTGTCAGGTGGGCATTGAATCAACGGTGTTGGATTTGACAACATCGCCTGCGAAGATTCTTAGGCCTGGTAGCGTCACGGCCGATCAATTGCGCCCCATTCTTGGAGCAATTGATACTCCGTTGCTCTATAGCCAGACATCCTCGCCAGGCACTCGATCGCAGCACTACTCACCGCGCACTCCGGCATTCCTGATTTCATCAGCGGCGTTGGTCGACCGACTTCGCCAGTCAAGCCAATCAGTTGTAGTGTTGGCCATCCATCCCCATCGAATCTCTCCGCCTCACAACCTTATTGCCATGCCCAATGACGCAACGGCATACGCACAGCGAATTTACAGCGCGTTGCGCGATGCTGATGCGCTGAACTGCTCAGAAATTCTGATTGAAGAGCCGCCGCGTGATGCCGAAGAATGGTCTGCAATTCACGATCGCCTGCGTCGGGCGGTGGCAAAACCCCATTGAATTGGCGCGAGAAGCATCGCAGTTTGACATAGACTTGGCCAGATGGTGAAAGGCATATTCGCCGCTATAATCGACGGCTCGGGGCGTTAGCTCAATTGGGAGAGCGCTGCCTTTGCAAGGCAGAGGTTACCGGT
>CAZWJR010000017.1:0-12731 GCA_964634655.1 uncultured Isosphaeraceae bacterium
GTTTTGATGCCCTCACCGGCAAGAACGAAGGCTCCAAAACGCAACCGGCCGCAGCCGACAAGACAGCCGTGGCGACTGCCGATTCCCCCACGGATGAAAACCTCGTCGCAGAAGCATGGGCCCGGCGTGATCTCGGCCGCGGTGTGCGCATCATGTCCCATCCGCCTGCTCCAACTTCTGATGATCCTGCATGCGAAGAATCTGAAACGCTTGAAAACCTTGGCAAGGGTCAGGTCGTTCGTCTGGCTGTGTTCATGCCGGATGGCTCTGCGCTTCTTGGCGATCAAGTCTGGCTCAACGATGAAAGCGGTCGCGTCGGCGTGTTCACCATCAATCAGTGGAGCGGTCTGCCATTCTTCAAGCGACTGGCAGATCTGACGGCCGAGGCAAACGCGGCAAAGAAAGCCGAAACGCCGCCAAAGACCGATCCAAAATAAATGTGATGCACAGGTGAGAAGGTGACACAGCCCAGATTCCCAATACCGAAATCCAAAACGCAACGGTTTGGATTCTGGACTTTGGGTCTTGGATGTTCGCCCCGCAGCAGCCGATTGCGCGGGGCGGTTTTGTTTGAAGTCATGCTCGCTGTCGTCCTCTTTGGGGGTGCGGCCGCGTTCACGCTTGCTGCCGTTCGTTCCGTCTTCACGGCCTTGGAAAGCATGCGTTTGCAGCAGGAAGCCGTCGATCTGGCCAAATCCAAGATGGCCCAACTGGAAGCCGGTCTGATCACACTGGCCGATCTGCGTGGCGATGCCGGAGCTACCACCACCGATGCATCCGCCGATGCGCCCAAGACCGGCCACGAGTGGAACTTTGAACTCAAAACCCAGCGGACACCGTATACCAGCCTCACGCTTGTGGAACTGACCGTGCGCCAAAGCGGTGTGGATGCTGAAAAACCCAACGACGCCGCGCCCATGTCCTACACGCTCCGACAACTCATCAAAACCCGGGAACCCGGCGGGAGCGGCGATGAGTAGGAATTCAAAATCCAGCCGCGCCTTCACGCTCTTTGAAGTCCTCATCGCCATCGCGCTCATCCTTGCGCTGCTCGGCACCCTTTACGGCTTTCTCTTTGACATGCTTTCGGCTCGCGCTCATGTGCTCAACCACGTCCGCCGCGAAACAGCCGCTTCCGCCCTCATCAAACAACTGGATGCTGATCTGCTGACCTGCATCGTGGGCGATGCAACGATCGGCGGCGGCGTGCGTGGCGATGACAGGCAGTTGCGCGTTCTCACGCGCAGCGTCTCCGCCAGCCTCGCCTCGCGCGGTGTGGATGATCCGGATGTCTTTGGCGATCTTCAAGTCGCCGAATATCGCTTTGATCCCGGCAATAGCGTCATTCAAGGCCGTCGCGGGCCCATTGGCAGAGACGGCGTTGCCGCACCGGAGTTTTCTCCGCTGGAAGGTGAAATCCATCGCGTGCAGTTCCGCTATTACGACGGAAAGGAATGGCTTCCTTCCTTTGATAGCGCGACAAGCAATCACTTGCCCGTCGCTGTGGAAGTCTCGCTGTGGTATCAGCCGATGCCCCCGGACATTCAGGCACAGGAAGCCGCCGAGGAACAACCCAAACCGGACTTGGATGAAACCGACCCGGACGCACTCGCTGCGGCTCCGGCTGTTGAAACGCCTGTAGCGCGGCCGGAAATTCCCGCTTCGGCTCTGCCACCGCCGGACCGTGTGCGAGTCATCATCATTCCAGATGCAGGATCAGAAGTCAGCCCATCATCCGGGGGCAAACCATGACCAGGGCAGCCCAAAATCCAAAATCCAAAATTCAAAACGCCGCCGTGCAGCGGAAAGGGTTCGTCCTCATCGCAGTGCTCGTCGTGGTCGGCTCCGCAATCCTCGTCGCCACCGGCTTGTTGTTCATCGCACAGGGGCGCGCCGCTGACACTGCCGGTGCGGCAGAATCCGCACAATCCCGCGCTCTCGCATGGTCCGGCGTCCAGGTCGTCATGGGCCAACTCAACGATCAGCGAGAACGCATCCTCAATGGCGAACTGCCCCGTCTCGACCGCCAATACACCATTTATGAAACCCGCAATCGCCTCGGCGTAATTCGACTGTTGCCAATGTCACCCGGTGGGGATTCGCTACTCTCCCCCGAGGCCGGCAAACTCGATCTCAACTCCATTACTGCGGAAAACCTCGCAAAAACAGGCATGATCGATCCTGCCATTGCCGCCGCGGTTGTTTCTTACCGCGATCAGAAACTGCATCGTCCGTTTCAATCAGAATCTGAATTGCTCAACGTGCCGGGTGGCGTCATCACTCCCACAATGTTCTATGGCTCGATCGATCAGATCAAGCCGCGCGATCAGGCACAACACGTTGAAGGCGACCTGGCCGAGCGCGTTTTGAATCGCCTGCAACCTCAAACCGCGCGCGGGGTGGCGGACATCGCAACCGTCTTCAGCGTTGAAACTTTGCTGCAGAAAAACGGCTCGCCGCAGATCAACAAAAAAACTCACCGATCGCTTTGGTGATCAGATCACGCAGCAGTTCAAGCAGGCGTTCGATCGTGGCGCCAAATTCGAGAAGGATGGCGATTTCATCCGCGCCCTGCGCCAGGCCAAGATCGAACCCCGCGATTGGCCCGAAGCCGTCGATGCCGTCACCACCGATCCCGGCGAGTTCCACTTCAGCCGTATTGACATCAACACCGCACCGCTGGAATCGCTCCTTACGCTTCCCAACATCACACCCGAACAAGCCGCCCAGATCATCAGCGTTCGACAGGAACTTGCCGCCGATGAACGCGCCTCCATCGTCTGGCCCGTCCTTTCGCAGATCATTTCCCCCGAAGCCTTTGAAGCGATTGCTGACTCCATCACCACGCGCTGTTGGACGTATCGAGTCCGCATTGCCGCCGGCGAAATTGATGCCGAGCATCCAGATGAATCACCCATGAACAACCCCATGATTCTGGAGGCTGTCATCGATTTGTCCTCAACAACCCCACGAGTGGCGTACCTGCGTGACATCACAGTGCTCCAAGCCGCGGCGCAAATCGCCCTTGAACACACTCGATTGCAGCCGACCGAAGTGGATGCCAATCCGTCATTGACGATCATCGAACCCGATGCCGAATTGCCAACTGAAGATGAAGAGCCCGCCCCGGCCGTTGCCAGCGAAGTTGCGCAGCCCGCATCCGCGCCAACTCAACCGGCGGCCCCACCTGCTCCCGTGGACAACTCTCGCCGCAGAATCGGCCGTTGGCTTGGCGGGGCTTGACCGCACCTTTCCCTCACCCGCCCAGTTTCTTCAAAGCATCTGTCTTCACCCGGTTTCTCGTTTCTCCGACACAACAGGCACCAAACAGTTCGGTTGCGCCTTCGGAACCGCTGGCCAACCGTGTACCATGTTCCCCTGTATCCGCGGAGTTTCGCGGGGCGGGGTGGGGCAGCGACAGGAGGTTGCATGTGAAGGCCGGCCAAGTCATAGCGATCGACCTGGGACGCAAAAGGCTCCGCGCGCTCTTCGCCACCGCTACAGGCAGCCGTCGGCTCAAGGTGCATCGCGTTCTCATCGCTGATCCGCCAACCGATCTCAATCACGAAGATCCTCAAATCGTCGGCAACTGGCTCGCTGAACAGTTCCGCCAGGCGGGCTTTCCGCGTGGCGATGCCACGTTCTCATTGGGTCGCGAACATGTAGTCCTCAAACGATTGACCCTTCCCACAATTGATGAAGCGGAACTTCCCGATATGACCCGCCTTGCCATGCAGCGGGAATTGCCGTTTGAAGCCGATACAGCTGTCATTGATTTTGTGATCGTGGAGCGCACCGAAACCAGTTCCACCGTTCTTGCCGTCGCCGCACCTGCACCCGCTATTGAGTTCACCAAGGCCGTCGCAAAAGCCGCAGGCATTGGCATTGAACGCATCGCCTTGCGCACCATGGGCACCGCCGGCATCGTTCGAGATTCCTCCAGCGATACTTCCCCGTGTCTGGTGATTGATGTGCTTGGCGAGGCGGTCGAATTCTGCCTGGTCACAGGCGGAGGCTCGATCCGCTTTTCCCGCGCTGCGGAAGTACCACAGCCGCAGGATGAACTCGCCATTGCTGATGCCGTCGTCACGGAAACCCGTCGCACGTGGATGAGTTACCTCGGCGGCGGTACCAACACCGGAGACGATGCCATCCAGCGCGCCATTATCGTCGGTGAGCGGCGTGTGTGTGAATACGCGGCAGATCCTGTGAGCCAAATGCTCAAGATTCCTGTGAGTGTGCTGGCGGAGCATCCTTCTATTGCATGGGAATCATCCGCAGAAAAGGACATCGATCGAGTCTGGCCGCTGGCTGGTCTGCTGCTTGAAGCAATGCAGGAGAAATCCGGCGGGCTGATTGATTTCGCCAACCCACACCGCGCTCCTGATCTTGCAGCACGTACCCGGCAACGCCGGCTTATCGCCGCCGGCATCGGTCTGCTTGTGGTGCTTTCCGCATGGACCGTCATGCGGCAGCAGTTGAAGTCACTCCAGGCCAGAGCCGACCAACTCACCACGGATCAACTCAACGGCATCAAAGGCAACAATCGTTACATCCGCGATGTATTCAAGTTGGAACATCTAAAGCGATGGGATTCTGCCGGCGTGGATTGGCTCCAGCACGCCAACGCACTTACCACCATTTGCACAAATGCTGCGGGCGGGCCGGATCGTCTGGTCTTGGATTCATGGACCGGTCAGTTGGAATTTCAGGGCGTGAAGTTTGACACGAAAACTTCCAAGTGGTCCGCCGACAAGAAATGGAACATCTCCATCGATGGCGAAGCGAAGGACCGTGAAACCGCCGACGCCTTCCGTGCCGCGCTTGTTCAGTCGCCAATCTATTCCGCCGCTACTCCGGGCGCTGATGCCAAGGGCGGCAAGCGCATGCCGTTTGGATTCACCTACAAGTTGCGCGAGAAGGATCCCGTCCCGCCCGCCGCTGCAAGCAAGACAGCGCCAAAATCGCCGGATGCAAAACCCTCATGAACCGCAATCTCAAAGTCATCATGGCGGTTCTGGCGGCGACAGCCGTGCTGTGGATTGGATACACGAAGGTGTTGAAAACCATGTACCTCGTGCCGCGCGCGGAAGCGTTGGCCAGGATTGCCGCCGCCACCACCAGGCTTGAAGGCTATCGCCGCGATCAAAGCGACAATCCGCGCCTTCAAAGGGAGATCGGCAAGTTCGCGGATCGCACGCTCGGCGGCGATCTGGAAACCGTTGATCACAAACTCCGCACACGCCTCAATCGTCTGGCAGAACACGTCCAACTCAAGAACGCAGCCGTCGGCACCACCGGCGGCGCGAAACCCAAAGAATCACCCGCCAAGAACAAATTCACCGGCAGCGCGAACAAAGCGCTGCGAGATGAAGTCGATTACAACGAACTTGAAGGCTGGATCACCGGTACCGGCAACTTTGAACAGATCCTGCAACTCGTCGCCCTCATTGAAGCCGAACCATGGATCAAGCGCATTGATCTGCTGAAGTTGGATCCCAAGGACAACGGCAGCCGCTTCAATGTGAACTTGCGATTGACCACGCTCTTTCTACCAAAGCGCACACCAAAAGCCGATCCGCTGCCAGCACTGGCCACCACCCCGCAGGACCTCACTCGTTACGCCGCGTTTGTGCAGACAAATCCGTTCCGCGTTCCGCCCCCGCCCACCGCGCCGCCCGTGGCCGAGACAGTGGCTGCACAGGCTCCGCCGCCGTTTCCATACGATCAATGGGCCGTTACAGGCGTTGCCCAAAGCGCCGGCGTGGTGGAAATCTGGCTACTCAATCGTCAGACGCGAGAATCCAGACGCTTGGCCATCGGTGAAAGCCTGCAGGACATCGTTCTCGTTGCCGCCAAGGGCGAAACCGCGGAATTCCGCACCGGCGAGCAAAGATTCTTCGTCATGGTTGGAGCAAACCTTAGCGACAGGACCCCTGTCAATCAGTAGACTGCCAGTAGAACCAGCGGCAGAAAGAAAGGTGTACAGGATGCGACTAACCCTTGGGGCGGCATTCATGATGGCGGTCCTCTGCCTTGCGGCAGGGCAGACCCTACTTGCACAGGAATCACCGGCCGCGCCTCCGCCCGCCGTAACCGCACCAGCCGAACCCATCCGCTTCAACTTCAAAGGCGCCACGTTTCAGCAGGTCATTGAGTTTTTCTCCCGCACCACCAAGTTGCCCGTCATCTGGCAGACCGCGCCGCCGGACGGCACCCTCGATTACATCTCCCCGCCCGAAGCCGCCTACGACCAGGCCCAGGCCCTGCGCGTGCTCAACATGATCCTTCAAGCCAAAGGCGTCATGCTGCGCGTGAGCAACGACAATCTCTATCTGCAAAAACTTGATGCCATGCAGAAGGAGAACATTCCCACCTTTGTTGGCAAGATTCCTGCCGACGTCACTCCCGATCAAATCATCACCGTTGTGCGTCAACTCAAAATCTCGATGGCCAAGCCGCTGGCGGAAAAATTCGCCGGCATGGTTGCTTCCTATGGCTCCATTATTGCCTTGGAGCAGCAAAACTCCCTTGTCATCACCGAGACCGCCGCAAGCGTGCAGCGCATCCTCACCATGATTGAACAGTTGGATCGCGATGACCCTGATGGCGCGGTGGAAGTCTTCGCCATCAAGAACGCCAAGGCCACGGAACTCATGGTCCCGCTCAAGTCGCTGCTTAGCCAGAAGGTTGAAAAGTACGTGATCAACCAGCAGGGTCATCAGGTGAAACTGGAAGAAGAGGAGATGCTCGGCCTTTCCATTAGTGCCGATGACCGCACCAACTCCATCATCGCCAAAGGCGTGCAGAACAAGATTGACAAGTTGCGCGAAGCCATTGGCCTGCTCGATGTCCCCGCCATGGGCTCCGGTCGTTCCATGACCACCATCGCCCTTTCCAGTCTGACGCCGGCAGAAGTGGTAACCAAACTCAACCAACTTTATACGCAATTGCCGCCCAAGGAACGTCCCACCGTAATGGCACTGGATGACGCCGCCAAGATCATGATCATTGGCAACGACGCCGCTATCACCGAAGGCACCCTTCTCATCGGCGAACTTGAAAATGGCCCGCTGGCCGCCCGTAATGGCGATGGAAACAGGCAGGAACCCGCCGTTTCCGTCATCCCGCTGGATCGTGCTTCGCCTGCCTCCGTCATCACTGCTATCAACAGCCTTCTCAACAAGCGTCAGCAGGCCGCCGTCAAACTCATCGCCGGCACCGATGGCAAATCACTGATCGTCTCCGGCCTGGCCAACGATGTCGAAGCAGTGAAAGCCCTCGTCCCCGTGCTCGATCGTCAGTCCGGCGGCGATCGACAGGTGCGCGTCGTGCGCATCTCCAATGGCGATCCCAAAGCGTTGCTCGATCAGGCCCGCCAATTATTCGCTGTTTCAAATCCCGAGTTCGAGACGGCGGACCTTCAATCCAAAATCCAAAATTCAAAATCCAAAAACGACGACACTCTGGTCTTTGACCTCGATGCAGATTCCCGCGCCGTCACGATGATCGGTCCCGCCAAAGCCGTCGACGCCCTTACCAACGCGCTCAAACAAGTTGAATCCAGCGTCGTGATTGATCGTGAAACTCGCCGCTTCGCGCTCACCAGCGTCATGCCCAGCGAGTTGTCCGGCCCGCTCAACGCTATGGCTCCGCAGGTACTTCAACCGCGCGATGGTTCGCAATACGTCGCACCAACTATCGTGCCGGTGGATCAAATCAACACACTCATCGTGACCGCCACGCCGTCGCAGTTGAAGGAACTGGAACCGTTGATTGAGAGTCTGGATGTCGCCGGTGGCGATGCCGCCCGTCCGCCCACCAAACTTCTGCAATTGAAGTTTGCGGACGCCGCCAATCTCGCCGGTGTTCTCATGGCCCAATACAACCAGCGTTCCGCGGTGGAACGCAAAGCGAAGCCCGCTTACATCGGGGCTGATCCGCAGACCAACTCACTCATCGTCGCCGTTCACCCCGCCATCCTGCCGGAAATCCAGGCGATGGTGGATCAACTGAACACGATTGAACGTGTGGACAACGAATCCCGCGAGATTCAGATCTATCCACTCAAGGTTGCCCGCGCGGAGGAATTGGCCAAGACGATTGATGAAATGTTCCCGCCGCCGCCGGTGCCGCTGGATGTCCGTGGCCGTCCGCAACCGCAGTTGCAGAAGCCCCGACCGGTCATTGTTCGCGCAGAGCCCCAAACCAATTCGCTCATCATTTCCGCCCTGCCCGGTTCTCTGCATCTCACGCAGGAAATGATTCAGCAGTTGGATATTGACCCGACAAACGCCGCTGGCGTTGGCAGTAGCGCACGTTCCGTTCACGTTCTGACGATCGAAAACGCGGACGCCACACAAATTGCCACCAACATCGATGCCCTGTTCACCGGCCCCGGCAGCGGAGTCGGCTCGCCACAGGCCAAACCCACCATTCGAGTTGATGCCGCCAGCAACAGCCTGCTCATCCGCGCCAACGAATCGCAGATGGAAATGATCCGCGAGGTCGTTTCCAAGATCGATCAGGCCACCGTTGCCTCCTCTCGCCAGGTGCGCATGATCGCGATCGATCCATCCAAATCTTCCGCAGAGGAAATAGCCAGAACCCTCCAGCGCATGCTGGATCGTGGCGACGGCAGTAAGGTCAAAGTCATATCACTGGAAGAACTCATCCAGCAGCGCAAGGCCAAACAATCCGGCGAGTCAGCCAAGCCAGGCGAGAAATCATCCATAGCACCCACACCGCTGTGGATGCAGTTCATCGCACTCGCCATCGCCGTTGAGGATGATGATCCGCCGGCTCCCACTGAAGCCGATTCCGGTGCTGTCACCATCGCTGTGGACAAGGCCAGCAACAGCCTTGTTGTCCTCGGCCCATCGCGCGCCATTGAACGAGTCACCGCACTCGTCAAGCAGATTCAGGAACAAATCCCCGCCGCGCCCGGCAGCATCCACTACATCACGCTTCCCACCGTTGTGGATGCCACGCAACTCACTGCGATCATCACGCAGACGATTCAGAAACTGACGCCCCTCGGCGGGCAGCCCGGCGACTTGATGAAGCGCGTCGCCATCGTCGCCGATGCACCCGGCAACGCACTCATCGTCGCCGCCAACGATGCGGATTTTGAAACCCTCGCTGATCTCATCGCCGCACTCTCCCAGCCATCCGACCCCGCCCTTGCAGAAGCCAAGACCACCATCATTCATCTCAAGACCGCACAGGCCGCGGCGCTGGCGACGTTGCTCACGCAAGTGTTGAAGCCCGGTGATCAAAACGCCGCCACACCCATGGCCAAAGCCATGCGCGAACAAATTCGTCGCCTAAGCATCGATGATGTGCCCTCGCCCATTGCCGATCCCGCCAGAGCACAAAAACAAAAACTCTCGCTTGATCTCACCCGCCCCATCCGCATTATCGCGGACCCCAATCTCAACGCACTGGTCATTTCTTCCACCGAAGAGAATATCGCTGCAATGGAGCAACTGGTGGCGATGTTCGACAAACTGCCGATCAGCGATACCGTTACGGTGCAGATTTTCCCGCTCCAGAACGTCGCCGCCGATCAATTCGTCCGCATCGTCAAGGACATATTCACCCAAGGCAAAAAACTTGGCACAAGCGCCGTCAGCAAGGTGGCGGGCATTCCGGATGGCGCGGTCGGCAAAGCCCTTCTGAACGAAATCGCCATCAGCACCGATGAGCGCAGCAACACCGTTATCGTCGCGGGCAGCGAAGAAGCCGTGGCGCTGGTCGAAGTGCTTTCCAAGCGTCTGGATTCAGATGTCATCGTCGGCTGGGTGGAACCGAAGGTCCTGCCGCTTCGCTTTGCTGATGCCGCTGATCTCGCCACCACGCTGCAAGCCATTCTTGTTGATGGCATGAAGAACCTGCCGCAATCCGATCCGCTGCAACGCCAGATCGGCCGTCTGCGCATGGCTCGCCAAGCCCACGGTGGCGACCCCGCCGCCGTCGTGGAATCCGATGTCTTCACACCCATGACTCGCCTGGTCATCCGCGCCGAGCCGCAGATGAACTCTCTGATCCTCATCGGCACGCCCGCCAACATCGATTTGGTGAGCGAACTTGTCGCCATGCTCGATATTGAATCCGCCGCCCCCGCCGGCTCCGTCCGCATTTATCCCGTCGTCAACGCCTCTGCCGCGCGACTCGCTCAAACGATCAAGCAACTTTTCGACCAGCAGGTCGCCGCCAAGACCATTCGCCCGGAAGACCGTGTCGTCGTGCAGCCAGATGAGCGCACCAACTCTCTTGTCGTCACCACCAGCCCGCGCAGTTTCGTCGTTCTGGAGAGTCTGTTGAAAACGCTCGATTCCAAACTCGCGCCGGAACTGCGTGAAATCCGCATCCTGGAAATCAAGAACTCCTCCGCCGCACGCCTTGCTTCGCTCATTCAATCCATGATGGATGCCCGTCTGGAACGCATGCGCAAAGTTCAGCCGGAAACCGCCGATCTTGAAAAAACCATGATCGTCGCCGATCCCCGCACTAACAATCTCATCATCGCCGCAGGCAATGACGCTTTTGATGTCATCAAACGGCTCGCGGCTGATCTTGATGTGAACATGCTTGGCGATGCCGCGCTCGTCCATGTCATCCCGATGGATCGCGTGAATATCGATCGCATCGCCACCGCCATCAATCAGATCATGGAACGTCGCTACGCCGATCTTCCCGCCGAAGTCCGTAAAGCCCAGAAGCCGCTGGTGTTCACAGATGCCCGCAGCAACAGCCTGCTTGTGACGGCAAATCCGGAAGACCTCGCCTCCATACAGGATCTCGTCACCAAGCTTGCCGCTGCACCCACCAACCCCGCCGTCGGCCTGCACGTGATTGCACTGCCCGGTTCGACTCGGGCCGAACTCATCGCCCCGCGCGTGCAGCGATTGATGGCGGATCGTCTGGCATCCCTCGGCGTTACCGCCGCGCCTTCCGACCGTGTCACCATCGAACCCGATCCCGGCACCAACAGCCTTATTGTCGCTGCCAACGATGAGAATCTCGCCGTTATCCGCAGCCTCATTGATGTGCTGGTGCAAGCCGACGCCGCCGCAGGCAACGGCAAGGAAGTGGAAGTCGTTACGCTCTCACCGGCCAATCGCGCTTCCGATATCGTGGACATGCTTCGCGATCTCTACGTCGCAGAAGCCAACCGCACCCGTGGCCCCAACACTGTCAAAATCTCCGCCGATGAACGTCTCAATGCCGTCATCGTCAACGCGCCCGGCGGCGATGTCAGTGCCATAAAAAACCTCATCGCTCAACTCGAAGGCGCCAAGCCCGCCAATGTTGTGGAGATCAAGTACGTCGCGCTCAAGAGCGCCAACGCCGTTGAAACCGTCGGCCTGATCGAAAACGTCTTGAGCGGGCGTGGCATTGGCGCTCGTCGCGGCACTCGTCAGGCAACCGTCCTCAAATACCTTCGGGAATTGGCCAAAGATGAAACCGGCCCGCCCCCGGTACCGCCTGCGCCGGGCGAGCCAGACATCGAACCGCCCGTGGAAATGGAGGTCAGCGCCGCCATCCGCGAATCCATCACACTCACGCCCGATCTTCGCACCAATACCATCATCGTCTCTGCTCCCAGAGAGTCCATCACTATGATCGAACGGATGATCCGCGATCTGGATGATTCCTCCGTTGGCTCCAAGAACATCCGCATCTTCAAACTTGCAAACGCGGATGCACTGGCGATGGAAGCAATTCTGACGGACCTCTTCAACTTGAAGCAAGGCAAGAACCTCTACGTACTCAAGCCCCGCGAAGACAAGTTCCCCGCCCCGGCCGCCGTCCCCCCGGCACCAGAAGGCGAAGCCGGCGCTCTCCCCCTTGCCAACGCCGCTCCGGATAATTTCGGCTTCGGCGGGACCGATCTCACCGCCGTCCCAGATGAACGTCAGCAACTTTCCATCACCGTCGACAACCGCACCAACAGCCTCATCGTCTCCGGCACGCCAACTTACCTTGATCTTGTCGCCAAGGTGGTGGAAGACCTCGACAAACTGGAAGCCAACGAGCGCGAGGTGTACGTCTATCAACTTCGCAACTCCGTCGCCGCCGATGTCGCCAAGGTCATTGGTGATTTTGTCGCACAGGAACAGAAGAAACTTGTCGGCACGTTGAGCGCCAACCAACTCGGCTCCGCCGCGCGCCTGCTGGAACGTGAAATCACCATTCAGGGTGACAAGCAGTCCAACACCGTCCTCGTCAGCGCCAGTCCGCGCTATATGGATCGTGTGAAGGAAATGATCCGCCAACTGGATGTCGATCCGCCGCAGGTGCTCATTCAGGTTCTCCTCGCGGAAGTCACGCTTGATTCCAAGGATGATTGGGGCGTTGATCTGCGGGCGGCAGCCCAGATCGGCGGCGCGGTGGTCACAGGCGGCTACGGTCTCGCCAGCACCTTTGTACCCGGAATGGGCGTACCCAACCTCGCCGTTGCATCCAGCGATCTCAACCTCCTCATTCGCGCCATGAAAGCACAGGGCCGCCTTCAAGTCTTGAGCAACCCCTCCATCATGGCCGCCAACAACGCACCCGCGCGCATCCAGGTTGGCGAGACCATTCGCCTGCCCGTTTCCACTTCTATCTTTGATTCCGGCCGCACCTCTTCCACGCTCGAAAAAGAAGACCTTGGCGTCATCCTTAAAGTCACTCCCTCCATCAATCCTGATGGCTTTGTGCGCATGGTCATCACTCCGGAGATT
>CAZWJR010000017.1:12741-23051 GCA_964634655.1 uncultured Isosphaeraceae bacterium
AGCGCACCACGCAAATCTCTGAAAACTTCCAATCGCCCGTCATCACCCGCCGCACCGCTGATACCACCGTCACCGTGCACGATGGCCAGACCATCGTCATCGGCGGTCTCATCTCCGATCGCTTTGAACGCCGCGATCAGAAGGTCCCATTCTTTGGCGATATCCCCCTCATCGGCCCGCTCTTCCGCAGCAACGTTGAGGAAACCGCCAAGACCGAACTCCTCATCGTCCTCACACCTCACGTGATCGACAGCCCCGCGGAATTCAGCCGCATCGATCACATCACGCAAGGCGAAATCGACCGCCTCACCATCCCGGATTCCGTCAAAGACAGTATCCGCCGCAGCCTCATCGATAACACCGGCGGCCTCTTCAACGCCAAGGGCGAACGCATCGAAGTGAAACCGGAACCCGAAGGGAGCGTCACACCGTGATACCTCCTTCAATCCAAAATCCAAAATCCAGAATCCAAAATCGCTTGCTTTTCTGCGTGCTCTGCATTTCGGCGGTGAATCTCCTCGGCTGCCAGACTGACAAAGTGACCACCAGCGATGGCTGGCGCATGCCTCCCGAACCCCGCGCCACGCCCCAGCCGCCGCCTACACTGCGGGCCGACACCATGGCCTTCACCGTCGGGTCCAAGCCTGATGACACCAACAACAACGGATTCCCGGATTCCATCCAGGTTTCCGTCTCGCTTTTTTCAACGCAGCATCCCACCGCCCTTCGCCAGGAAGGCGCGTTCGTTTTTGAGATGTATCGACAGGGAGAATTCGGCGCTAGCGAAGCCAAGCCCATGTTGAAGTGGCGAAAAGAACCCGAAGCCGTCAAACAGGCCGAGGCCCGCACGTTGGCTGGCCCGTGCTATCTCTTCCAATTGAGCCTGCTGGACTTCGGCACCGATCGCATCCCACTTGATCGCGCTGATCTTGTCTGCCGCTTTGAACCCGCCGACGGCTCGCCCCCGGTCCGCTGCGAAGGCGTCCGCACCATCCAAATCGGCCGGCGTTGACTACCCTCAAACAATCAACACACGGTGGACACAGATCAATCCACCTCTCCATCGCGCGGAAACGTTCATCCCCAATTGTTGATCACCATCAGAAGATCGCTCACATTGACAACACCATCACCACCTGGTGAGGGCGCCACATCAGCCGGACACAAGCCCTTGCCTGGGCAAGGTCCCCAACTGTTAATGACTGCCAATAGATCGCTAACGTTAACATTTCCGTCACCGTTGATGTCGCCGATCGGTGCAGCAGTGCCAAGCATGGTGACGCCGATTCGATAGGAATCAATTGGCGACGTGGTGATGAATCGGGTACTGGCTACCAGGCAGACGCCATTTGACTGCCCGAAAATTGCGGCACCAGCGTCGCCTTGTGGTCCGGCAACGATCGCGAAGCCGCTGGGGTCCAACACCGTGCCGTTTTCGCTGACCCCTGCGCCGTAGATGTCGGTCCGTGCATCAAAGAATGCGGCCTGATTGCGCTGGTCGTCCCAGGCAACAACAAAATTGGTGCCGTCCCAGGCGACTGTTGGCCGGAGTTGCCGACCAAGCGCTTCAGCAATCACGAAATAGCCGCCCGGAAACGTGCCGTCCGCATTCATGATTCGCCCCGCAATGTAGTTGTTCGCATTGCTCAGTGAGTTCATGCGCCAGACCAACAAGTACTTGTTGCCGGAGAAGTTTATGTCAAGGTCACCGGTGCCACCAGCAACAGGTGTTGGATTGAATGCCGGACCCGGCGTGCCGCTTGTGGGAACCCTTACCAGCACTGCATCGCCTTGAGAGGCGTCGTGTGACCACATGGAATGGGCCGCTACAAGCCATTGCGTTCCATCCGACCGCACGCGCGGCACGCCATTGAAGTAGCCCCCCGCCAGCCCAATGCCTGTCGTGCCATCCTGCCGCACTCCTGTAGGGCCGTCAATGCGATTCGCCCATAGGTCGATGAACTGTGGATAGGTTGCGAAGCGGGTGCAGGCGATGAGGAAGTCCTCGCCGAGAGCTGCAATTGCTGGGACCATCCCGGACATGACGGGTGTTGCTTCATCGACGAACGTCCCATTGGGATTTATCCGCCGCGCCATCACCTGTCCGGGGTTCGCGCCACCGGCGCCGCCGTCCCAGGTAATCATGAACATTGAGCCATTCCACGCAATACCACAGGCGCCTATGGCAGGTGCCTGAACGACCTCGATAGGTTCGGCAAGTGTCGGTACCCCTGCCGCATTCAGGAACTGAACCAGTACGCGATCATCGTTTGCAATTTCACTGACAAATGCGACCGCTGCCGTGCCGCTTGGGCCCGCACAAATGCTTGATGATCGCTGGTTGCGTGTGCTGGTCGTCACGCAGTGTTCAGCGCCTGCAACGTTTGCGGCGGAGACAGGTAATGCGAAGCAATTGCTGTCAGAGCCAAGTGCGGCGCGATAATCCATCCATCCGAACAACACGCCGCCACCTGCTCGCGGCACAATCTGCGTGTTGTAAAGGCTGTTTACACTACCGGTCACGATGATTGGCAACGGCGTACCGCCAACAGGATCAAGGAGATTGCCCGCACCGTTGACGCGCATTGTCCACGCCAGATTCGAGACGCTGCGAGAGATCCACCAATTCGTGCCATCATGCGTCATTGAGAGTTCACCCGAGAAATTCGGGACAAGCAAGGTGCCCGCGGGATTAAGAAGTGTGCCCGTTCCGGTCATGCGCGAACCAACAAGGTTGACGAAATCTGCAATCCAAGTCACGTAGTATTCGCTTCCGTTGCCCGCGATGCCCTGCGCAACGGTTGGAAGATTGAAAGAGGGCGCGAGCGGCTGCAGGTTAGTGTCGATGCGCCGTGCCTTGAGAGTGGAGCTGTTTGTCCAATCTGGTCCGATCACGGCGTATTCGCCGTTGGCGACGACGACCTTCAAAGGGCCGTAGACCCAGTCGTTCAGCATGACCGGAGCGAGGTCGATCAGATGGCCGTCGCTGGCAATTCGTTGGCCTGCCAGAAACGTGCCATAACCATCGCTGTGATACACGCACCGTGCCACAAGCCATTGGCCGCCCTGTCCTGCGATGGTCAACCCAATTGTGCTTGGCGAAAACAAGTCCGGTGGAAACGAAAGCGGCGAAGCGTCAAGCGTTTGGCCCTGGGCCGAGACGCGCACAGCGCGAATAAACGTATCGTAGTAGCCTCCTGATGGATCCTGCGATTCGTACAGCACCAACCAGTTTTCGCCATTCCACGCCACTTTTGGCCGCTGCTGAAATCCCATGCCGCCCGCAATCAGAAACGGCGCAGCGTCGATAGGAGTCCCCGAACTGTCGAGGCGAATGCCAAAAATATCAGCATCGCTCTGAATGGTCTGACTTCCAGAGCTGCGAGCGCGAAAGTCCGTCCATGTTGCAAGATACCGATCGCCGCCCATTGCGATCGAGAGATCCTGCTGAGAATTGGCGGCAGGCCCAACAAGAGTGTCGCGGGGGAGAAGCCACCTTTCCAGAACCGGTAACGGCTGGGCGATGCTCTGGTTGCTCGTGAGTTGGAAAATGATTGCCGAAGCGCACACTGTTTGTCGGAGTGAAACGTTCATGGGTTCACTTTCATATTCATGATGCGGTGATAATCGACAGAGTTCAGACTTCTGATTTTATGTCGCGACCGCATGTGCAAACACACCGGAATCCACCCTGTTTGCCGAGGGGGCCGACCCACCTTTTTCCGCCGCCACATGTTCATCCCCAGTTGATAATCACCATAAGCAGATCGTTCGCGTTTACGGCGCGATCATCGACGGCGGTGGGAACCATGTCAGTGGGCAGAATGATGACGATATCGGGCACTCACCCCAGCCAAAAAATTCTCTTGTCAGTTGGATGCCCACCACCACAAGAACAGGGGATCAAGGATTCGAACCTTGACTAAGTGGTTCAGAGCCACTCGTGCTACCGTTACACCAATCCCCTTCAGACCCGCCCGCCATTCGCAGCGGCCGGGAGGGCAGGATTGTATATCGAATGACCAGCCGATCAAATGAATTGACCCTGGAGTGGCTCCCCGGCCGATACGCCGTCTGCCGCTTGGATGCAGACGCAGCATTTCCATCCTGGGCGCAGGCGGGCCAAGGCACAAGTCTGTTATCCATCACCCGCACCGATCGGGAACTTTCCATCGTCATTGATGAATCTTGCTTACCGCTGCAAATCGCAGAATCGGTGAAAATCGAACGCGGTTTCCTGGCGATTCGCGTTGTTGGTATTTTGGATTTCTCGCAAATCGGCATCCTTGCCACTCTCACGGGTGCACTTGCCAAGGCGAGTGTGCCGGTGTTTGCAATTTCAACTTTTGAAACCGATGTGCTTCTGGTCAGTGCCGCTCATGCAGCAGCAGCGCAAAAGGCATTGCAAACCGTTGCGCATGTACCGTCGCGCGAGTGAGAAAACATCACACCGCCACGCCGCGACGTTCGAGCAAGGCTTCGGCGATTTGCACCGCGTTGAGGGCCGCGCCTTTGCGTAGTTGGTCGCCTGCAACAAAGAGATTCAAGCCGATGCCGGGGCGTTGGCTGTAGTCGGCTCGAATTCTGCCGACGAGCACTTCATCGATGCCGCTGGCGTCGATTGGTTCGGGAAACTTGTTGCCTTTGCGGTCATCGATCACACGCACGCCGGGCGCGCTTTGCAGAATCTCCCGCGCTTCATCTTCGCTCAATGATTTGTGCAAGGTCAGGTTGATGGATTCGCAATGGGCCCGCAGGACAGGCACGCGCACGCAGGTGGCGGTGATTCCCACGGTGTCATCGCCCCAGATCTTGTGCGTCTCGTTGACCATCTTGCTTTCTTCCGCGTTGTAGCCGTCATCATCAATGGCGGAATTGTGGCTGAAGAGGTTGAACAGATACGGCCGGCCGAAGATCCTGGTGTTGAGCGCGTTGCCCGCGGAAAAGTCCCGTGCCTGCTGTTCCAGTTCCTGCATGGCGGCAGCCCCCGCGCCGCTGGCGGCCTGGTAGGTGCTGATCACCATGCGATCAATGCCCACAGCGTCGTACAGCGGCGTGACGGCCATCAGCGCGATGATCGTGGAGCAGTTGGGGTTGGCGATGATCGATCCACAGTTGGTATCCAGATCATCAAGCACATCATCGTTGATTTCCGGAATGACCAGCGGCACATCATCGTTCATGCGAAACGCGCTGGAATTATCAATCACCAACGCTCCGCGTTGGGCGGCGATCGGTCCAAAGTTTCTGCTCACGGCTGCCCCGGCAGAAAACAGGGCGATATCCACGCCATCGAAACTGTCCTGGTTCAACT
The DNA here is from genome assembly GCA_964634655.1 of uncultured Isosphaeraceae bacterium. Classification (GTDB taxonomy): domain Bacteria; phylum Planctomycetota; class Phycisphaerae; order Phycisphaerales; family SM1A02; genus CAZWJR01. The sequence goes on from CAZWJR010000017.1 coordinate 18,056, forward strand.
CGCTCACGGTCAGGCTGCCGCCGTTGAAGGGCACGGTTTTGCCGGCCGAACGGGCGGAGGCGAGCAGACGGATTTCCTTGTGGGCAAAACCACGCTGACCCAGCACGGCGAGCATTTCCAGCCCGACCGCGCCGGTCGCCCCCACAATGGCAACGGTGGGGAGGGAAGATGAATCATTTGATGGCATGAGAAAGGTCCTTTTATTGGCTGATTGCTAGTCTAGGCAACCTCGCGGCGGTTTTTGCTCTTTCCTTCCAATTTCCGGTGTTTTCATCGGCCCAAGCCCGCACAACTCGCCACGGTTTGTGCAACTTCGTTGGATATACTGTGGTAGTCGGATGTGCACGGAGCAATGGATGCGAGCCCAAACACCCAAAAAACAGGGATTTACTGCGGGCTTCACCCTGGTGGAAATGCTCGTGGTGATGGGCGTGATTGGCGTGCTCATGGGCCTGCTGATGCCGGTGCTTTCCAGGATCAAGGCGGAATCCAAATCCACACTGTGCCTGACAAACCTGCGGCAACTGTTCACCGCGGTGGAAACGGCCCGGCAGCAGAAGCAGGATTTGCTGCCGTACGCCGCGCCGCTGCCTCCGCCGATTGAAGCCGCGCCGTTCATCCCCGGCCTGCCGGATCGACTTGCTGCGATCATCCCGAAAGAGAGCGATACGTGGATGTGCCCGGCTGATGATTCGCAGGACAGCGAAGACCTGGGCACAAGTTATTTCTATTCGCCCGGCGCGTGGATGATTCCTGATCTGGGCTACATTCCGCCGCCGCCGGAACTGCCGCTGTCTCCCAGCGCGCTGATTGATCGTGCAACACGGCTGACGACGCAGCGGTACGTCAACGGCTTCTTGCGGCATTTTCCCTTGATTTCGGATAACGATGACTACCACGTCATCGGCAGCCGCCAGCCGCGCAATTCTGTGTTTATTGATGGCAACGCCCGTGTGAGCAAGCCGGGTGATCTTGATGTCTTCATCCCGCCGGATCGATAGTGTTGACTGGGCCCAATTGTCATGAGAATCGATATGAGCAGAATTCAGCAGTCCTTCCAAAGCGGGCGCGTTCGCGCGGCGGCGGGTGTGGTGATGGTGCTGATTATTGGGGCAAGTGTGTGGGCGTTTTTTCCGCATATTCATCGCAAACCTCCGAGTATTTTTGATACACCGGTGGATGGCGTGCTGGATTACCTTTCCACCGAGGATTTCAGCAAGTTGTCTGTGAAGGAACGGATGGAGTACTTGAGCGGCATCGTGGAACGGTTCAAGGGTTTCAGCCAGTTTGAATCTGTGATTGCTTCCTCTTTCTTTGCGGGCTTGACCGGGCCGGCGAATGAGAAGTTGATTGACAACGCCCGGCTGCTGGGCAAGGACATTCTGGTGGAAGGGGCGGCGGAGTTTTTGGCGCTGAAAACACAGGATGAGCGGGACAAGTTCATAGACAAGTGGATCGTGGATTGGGTGCGGTTTGGGGAGAAAACGGTGGGCAGAGATTCGGGCAAGTCTGATGAGGAGGTTTTGAACCAGATGTCGCGGCAGGCCAAGCGGGATTCCCGACAGGTGGGGGACCTGAACGACCAGATGGCGCAGCGGATCATGGATTTTTGGGATCGTGATGTGGCATCGGTTTCTTCGCCAAAGGAGCAGTCGCAGATATTCCAGTTCGCACCGGCGATCCGGCAGAGGCTGCTGACGCGGGCTCCCTAATCCCAGCCGCCTGTCCTCCACCGTCCAATTGCGTTTTTTATCCAATTCTCCCGGTTTTTCACCCCACGGTTGCATCGCAAAGCGATTGGGCCGATATCAGTCAAAGTCCCATCGCCGAAATCCCATTTTGCGGATTGTTTGTGTGTGCGTTTTCGCGTAATGTGGGGTTTTCGGCCTCAAAAAACCTGTTTTCAGCAGTGACATGGAGAACGACCATGAGCAAGCAATCGACCACCGTAATTGGCATCGCCGCAACGTTTCTTGGCACGTTGGCTTTGCAGCCCACCATTTTTGCCCAGGAACCGCCCAAGCCTGATTTTCAGCCGTTTGATCAGGTTTCCAAGGATTATGAAAAGGTCGTCACCACGACGGACGGCTCTTTTTACAACCTTTGGATCGACAAGAAGCACAACCAGTTGCTGGCGGAATTGCCACGCGGCTGGGAAGGGCAGAAGCACTTTATTGCGGTAACGCAGGCGAGCGGCGGGGTGTTTGCGGGTTTGCAGGGGCCATCCACGTATGTCTATTGGAAGCGTTACGACAAGCGGCTGGCGCTGATTGAGCCGCAGATCGATACGCGCTCCACCGGCGAGGTGCAGTCGAAGAACTCCGTGGAGCGTTTGTTCACGGACAAAGTGCTGTTGGATATCCCGATTGTTTCCATGGGGCCCAATGGCCAGCCCGTGATTGATCTGGATGATCTGCTGATCAACCAGGCCGGTGCGCTGGTTGGCGGCGGCGGTCGTGGCGGCGGCGGCGCGGGCGGCATCAACCCCCGGCTGGCCACCATCACCAAGGCCAAGTCCTTCCCGCAGAACAACGAAATCGCCATTGAAGTCCCCGCCGCAGGCGGCAGTTTTGTGACGTTTCACTACTCAATCAGTTCCATCCCGGAAAAATCAGATTACAAGCCGCGAGAAGCGGATGAGCGCATCGGTTACTTCACCACGGTGTACCGCGATCTTGGTCAGTACGATCAGGAGAAGAAGTGGACCCGCTACATTGATCGGTGGAGCCTTGAGAAGCGTGATCCCAAGTTGAAGTTGAGCCCGCCAAAGGAACCGATCATCTATTACGTTGAGAACACGGTTCCGGTACGGTATCGCCGCTGGCTGCGCGATGGCGTTTTGTATTGGAACGAAGCGTTCAAGGCGGTCGGCATTGATAACGCCATTGAGGTGCAGTATCAGGACAAGGAATCCAAGGCTCACATGGAGAAGGACCCGGAGGATGTGCGCTACAACTTCATTCGCTGGCTCAACAACGATGTTTCCACCGCGATTGGGCCGCATCGGGCCAATCCGCTGACGGGACAGATTCTGGATGCGGATGTGGTGCTGACCGACGGCTGGATTCGTGCGTATTGGGGTTGGTTCCATGAAGATGCGCCGGAACTGGCAGTGGACACGATGAGCCCGCAAACGTTGACGTGGCTGGAAGATCATCCCAACTGGGACCCGCGCGTGCTGCTTTCATCGCCGGAGCGTCGCCAGCAGATTTTGGCGCAGCGAGCGGATCGCAAGCGTCGCATTGCCGCCGGCGAAGTGGTGCCAATGAGCACCGATCCCGCGGTAATGCTCAACCCGGATCAGGCCGCGATTGCGGAATGGACCTGCGGCCCGCAGAGCCAGTGCATGGCGGCTCATGGTTTGGCATTTGAAATGTCCTTTGCGATGGCCGCGCTGGAAGCGCTTGACCTGCTGCCGGAAGATGCACAGGCGGATGCGGCGGAAGCCGGTGAATCGCTCGATGGCATTCCGGAATGGTTTGTCGGGCCGCTGCTTTCGGAACTGGTCTGCCATGAAATCGGCCACACCCTTGGGCTGCGGCACAACTTCAAGGCATCAAGCATCTACACACTCGCCCAGATCAACTCCGCCGAATGGAAAGGCAAAAAGACGCTGGCCGGTTCGGTCATGGATTACCTGCCGCCGAACTTCAACAAGGATTCCGGCGAAATCCAGGGCGATTACACCATGATCGGCGTAGGCCCCTATGACATGTGGGCCATTGAATATGGCTACACGTTTGATGATCCCAAGAAGGTTCTCGCTCGTTGTGCGGAGCCGGAACTGGCCTACCTGACCGATGATGACACCGGCGGGCCGGATCCCTTTGCAATGCGGTACGACTTCTCGGCCAATCCGCTGGATTACGCCAAGAACCAGATGCGCATTGTGACCCAGCAGCGCAGCAATGTGCTCAACAAGTTTGTGAAGGATGGCCAGTCATGGTCCAAGGCTCGCCGCGGCTATGAGCGGACGTTGAGCATGCAGATCCGCTGCCTGGGCATGATGGCGGATTGGATCGGCGGCACGCATGTGAATCGCGATCGCAAGGGCGATCCCAACGGCCGCGCCCCCACGCAGGTTGTAAGCACCAAGGCGCAGCGCGATGCGTTGCAGTTCATCATTGACACCACGTTCAACGATGCAGCCTTCGGCATCACGCCGGAAATCGTCGCTCACATGACCGTTGACAAGTGGGGCGATGATGGCGCACCGGACAAGGGAGAATCCACCTGGCCGATTCACGATCGCGTGATGGGCGTGCAGGCATCGGTGCTGACGATGATTATGAATCCATCAACGTTGCAGCACGTGTACGACAACGAGTTCCGCCTGCCGGCCGATCAGGATGCCATCACTCTGCCGGAGGTTCTGCAGAAGACTTCCGATGCGATCTATGGCGAGATCGATCCTTCGAAGCTGGATGGCAAGACATGGACCGCCCGCAACCCCATGATCTCCAGCCTGCGGCGGAATCTGCAGTCAGAACTGACCGATCGGCTGATTTACCTCTCCGTGGAAACCGCAGGCATGCCGCGGGCCATCCGCACGCTGGCCACCATGCACCTCAAGACGCTCAAGTCCAAACTTGATGCCACGCTGGCCAAGAACAAGGGTGGTCAGGTTGATGAGTACACCACCGCTCACCTGACGGATCTGAAGGACCGTGTCGATCGTGCCTTGAACACGGTGCAGGTAACGGGTGTGAAGTAATCGCGGCGTATTTCTTGTTGCAATTCAAAAGGCCCGATCGAAATGATCGGGCCTTTTTCATTGGCGGTTGCTCCACAAAATCAGGAAAAATCATCCAAGCAAAGCGGCCGATGGCATCGGCCGGTTGGGCGCAACCCCACACAAATCAATCAGATCCATTTCATCCTCCACGCCCCCCCCCAATCCCAAAGCCGGGGCAAATCAACGCGCCGCCACGGGTCAAACCCCACATCGATTCTCCAATTTCAAATCTCAACTCTCAAATTTCAAATTTCAAATATG
>CAZWJR010000018.1:0-23016 GCA_964634655.1 uncultured Isosphaeraceae bacterium
GGCGGTGTTGTTGATGTCTGCGATTCCGGCTGCGAAGGGAGAGACCACGACGGAGACCTGGAGAAGATTCGGGGAGGAACTTGCCGCCCTGCATGAGTGCGATGCGGGGAATCGCTACGGGTTTGATATTGACAATCATATTGGGTCCACACTGCAGGCAAATGGCTGGAGGGATGATTGGGTTGAATTCAACGCTGTGAACCGATTTGGATACCAGGTCAATGCGGCGATTGAGAATCGATTGCTAGAGGCGAAAGAGGCGGAGGCGGTTCAGCGGGTGATTGATCGACTGGATCGATGGCTGCCTCGTCATCCCAAGCCAGCGCTTTTGCATGGCGATTTGTGGTCTGGCAACACGATTGTGGCGGAAAGCGGCCGAGTGGCGGTGATTGATCCGGCGTGTTCGATCGGCGATGGATGGGCAGACATCGCGATGATGCGATTGTTTGGCGGATTTCCGTCAGTGTGCCTGGAGGCGTATGCGAAGAAGATTAATGATCATGATCGCATCGAGGAACGGATCGCGGTGTATCAACTTTATCACGTTTTGAACCACGTGAATATCTTCGGCCGGGGCTACGTGGGGCAGGCGATGGAGTTGACTCGCAGGCTTGGCGGGTGAACAGGATCGGCTATCCTGTAGCGGAGTTCTGACGTCTCCATTTGAAAGGACGATCTATGAAACTGCGATTGGTGTCTATCGGATTTGTGCTTGGTGTTGGGGCCTCTTTGCTGGGATCGGCGGCGTTGTCGCAGGACAAGGGGGCAACGGTTGCGCCACCGGATCTGCAAGATCCGACGAAAGCGCCGATGCAGGACCCGATGCAGGAGTGGATGAACTCCATTAAGCCCGGCGCGGGTCACAAGTTGATGGAGCCATCGATCGGCGTGTGGGAAACGACGACCAAAATTTGGATGGGCGGTCCGGGACAAGATCCCGTGGAGACGCACGGCACGGCGGAGCGAAAGTGGGTGCTGGATGGGCGCTTTGTGTTGGAAGAACTGAAATCAGAGTTTCCGCTGGCAGCAATGACGGGCGGGCAGGCCAAGAACATTCCGTGGACGGGAATGGGGATGTTTGGCTATGACAACGTGCGCAATATGTACGTTGGATGCTGGGCAGACACGATGGGCACGCAACTGCTGACGATGAAGGGATCAAGCGCGGATGGCAAGACATTTACCTATTACGGTGAAATGGATGAACCATCGCTTGGCGTTTTCGGCCGCACCGTGAAGTACCAGACAAAGACGGTGGATGCCGACACAATGGTGTTTGAGATTACGGATCTGCACGCTGGCGATAATTACAAGGTGGTTGAGGTTACCTACAAGCGAAAGAAGTAATGTCAGAGACAGAATTGGATCAGGTACACTGCGGGGATGGAACTTGATCCCGCTGCCATTACACAGGCCGAACGATACAAACTGCTGATCGGTTGCGTGGTGCCGCGACCGATCGCTTTTGTTTCCACGGTGTCGCCGGACGGTGGTAGCCTGAACATTGCGCCGTTTTCGTTTTTCAACGGCGTGGGATCAAACCCTTTGACGCTGCTGTTTTGTCCAGCCAATAAGCCGGATGGAACCGAGAAGGACACGCTGCGGAACTGCAAGCCGGTGGCGGAGGGTGGGACGGCGCAGTTTGTGGTCAATCTTGCGACGGAATCGTACGTCCGGCAGGTGGCGGCGGCGGCGGAGCCTCTGCCGTATGGGCAGAGCGAGTTTGAGTTGATTGGATTGAAGCATGTGCCGAGCCGAGTTGTGAAACCGCCCCGAGTGGCGGATTCACCGGCGGCGTTTGAGTGCGAGACGGTGCAAGTGGTGCGGACGAATCCCGGAGCGCCAGCGGCCGGCAACATAGTCATTGGCCGCGTGGTGCACATTTATGTGCGTGATGACCTGATCAACGAGCGGTTCCACATTGATCCTGCAAAACTTGCAGCGGTGGGACGCATGGGAGGGCTGGGATACGCCCGAACCCGTGACCGATTTGAGTTGCCGATGGGCCGTGAGGCTCTTGAGTACGAAGTGCCATGAAAAAACCCGCAGCGTGGTTGCTGCGGGTTTCTGGTGGCAGGTTCCGAAATCAACCGTTGCGCTTGGCGAAGTCACGCATGAATTGGGCGAGGGCTTTGCAGCCTTCGAGCGGGAACGCGTTGTAGATGCTGGCCCGCATGCCGCCGGCGTCGCGGTGACCTTTCAGGCCATCCATTTCCTGCTTGACGGCTTCGTTGACGAATTTTTTGTCGAGGTCCTCGCTGTTGGTGCGGAAGGTAACGTTCATGTGCGAGCGGCAATCCGGTCGCGAAACACCCTTGTAGAAGCCATTGGATTGATCGACGGCGTCGTAGATGGCCTTGGCTTTCTCGGCGTTGCGTTTTTCCATCGCATGCAGGCCGCCTTGCTTGAGAATCCACTTGAAGGTCTGCCCCATCATGTAGATGCCGAAGGAAGCGGGAGTGTTGAGGCGGGAATCGTTCTTGGCGTGATTGTCGTAACTGAACATGCTGGGCAGGTTCTTCTTGCCCTTTGCGATAAGGTCCTTGCGAATGATGACGAGCACGACACCGGATGGCCCAAGGTTCTTCTGTGCGCCGGCATAGATCATGGCGTGTTTGCTGACATCGATGGGACGGCTGAAGATGTCAGAACTTGCATCGCATACCAGCGGCGATTTGCTGGCGGGGGCCTTGTTGTAGCGGGTGCCGTAGATTGTGTTGTTGGAGCAATAGTGCATGTACGCTGCGTTGGCGGACTGCTTGATTTCGCTGTCTGAAGGAGTGAAGGCGAAGCCGATCTTGCTGCCCTCAAATGCGACGTTGACTTGGCCAAAGAGTTTGGCTTCCTTGATCGCTTTGGTGGTCCAAACGCCGGTGTCGGGGTAATCAGCGACTGTTTCCGGCGTGAGGAAGTTCATGGGGATCATGGCGAACTGTGTTGTTGCGCCGCCCTGGAGAAAAAGCACTTCGTAATCATCGGAGATGTTGGCGATCGCGCGGCAGTCCGCCTTGGCTTCATCAATCACGCGATCAAACGCCGGCCCACGGTGGCTGTGCTCCATGATGCCGATGCCGGTATCGAAAATGTTGAAGATGTCTTTCTGTGCCTGGCGCAGCACTTCTTCCGGCATGACGGCGGGGCCTGCGGAAAAATTGAAAATGCGCTTGCTGGGGTAGAGGCCGATGCCGCCCGTTGGTTCGGTTTTGACTGGTTTCATGGTCGGCGACGTTTGCGTGGTGGTCATGTTGTGCTTCTTACTTGGAAGGAAGGTTGGTCAGGTTGGCGCTCAAGACAGCATCGTTGGCGCAAATGGCGGTGAGGTGTTCGGCACGCGGCATTTGATCCAGCTGAATGCGGGCGCAGGCGGCTTTGGTGCCTTCGTAAATGATGTTTTCCATTTCTTCAACATTGATGCCGCCCTGGCCGAGCGTGTAGAAAATGTGAGCCAGCACGCCGGGACGATTGATGTGGCGCACGGTGAGCAGGCACGTGGCGGGGGTGGCAGCGGCACGGTTCACACAGTTGAGCACGCGGCCGGTGCGGACGTATTCAGCGACGACTCGGACGGTTTCTTTTGCGATCGCATTCTGGGCCTGATCGGTGGAAGCGCCGACATGATGTGTGCCGAAGACGCATGATTCGCTGACGAGCGGATTGCTGAACGGCGCTTCGCCACCGGCGGGTTCGTTGGAAAAAACATCCAGGCCGGCCCGCACTCCTTTGGTGCGAATGGCGTTGGCGAGAGCGGCTTCATCAACGACGTTGCCACGGCTGGTGTTGATGAGGTACGCCCCTTGCTTCATGGCGTTGCAGAATTGTTCGTTGATGAGATTGGCTGTATCAGCTGAAGAGGCGACGTTGACGGAAATGACATCGGACATCTTCGCCAGATTGACGATGTTGCTGGCGTAATCAACGCCGAGGCTGTCAGCCTTTTCTTCCGTGAGGCTGCGGGACCATGCCACGACGTGCATGCCAAAGGCCAGACCGCGGCGGGCAATCTCCTGACCGATTTGCCCGAGCCCCACGATGCCGAGTGTGCGGCCAAACAAGCCCGCGGCCTTGGAGTATTCCTTTTTGCGCCACTTGCCGGCACGCAGGTCCATGGTTTGATCCGGCACACGGCGATCGCAAGAAAGGATAAGCGCCCATGCCAATTCGGCTACAGCGATTGCATTCTTGCCGGGACAGTTGGCGACAAAGACCCCTTTGGCGGAGGCGGCTACGACATCAATGCTGTCGTACCCCGCGCCGGCCCGGACCACAAGACTCAATTTCTTTGCTTTCTCGAATACGGCTGCCGGAACTTTGGATCCGCGAACGATGAGAATTTCTGCATCGCTGGCGGCCACGGCAGCGGGGAGGGTTTCGGTGGTGAGGTCGGTGCGCACGGTCACTTCGCAGCCCAGGTGCTCCAGGCCATCGATGCCGGATTGCTCGAACTTGTCGATAATGAGCACTTTCATGGATGTCTGCGGAGTGGTTTCCTGGCGGCGTAGGGAGGGCATGCCAGCGCGTGCGTGTGTGGTGGTCATGGCCAGATAGTGTAACGCGCCAGACGGGGGAGGTGGGCGTTGGAATCGATTTCCAGCCGGGTGGAAATGCCGCAAATGGGCTGCTATTCCAGGCTGTGGATGAGCAATCCGCTGCGGAGTTTCGGTTCGAACCACGTCGATTTGGGCGGCATGATCTTGCCTGAATCGGACACCGCCATGAGTTGCTTCATGGTGGTTGGGAACATGGAGAAGGCGACGGCCATCTCGCCGCTGTTCACGCGACGTTCAAGTTCCTGTGTGCCGCGAATGCCACCGACGAAATCGATGCGTTTGTCGGTGCGGACGTCGCCAATGCCAAGGATCGGCGCCAACACGTATTGCTCGAGCAGCGTGACATCAAGCGAGCCGATGGGATCGGAGTGGTCAATGGATTTTGGATCAAAAGTAAGGGTGTGCCAGTCGTCGTTCACGTAAATGCAGACGGTGCCGGGTTGCGATGGCTGGGGATTGGCGGCGGAAGAGAGTTCTCCAACGGCGGCAAGCCGCTTGAGAAATGCAGCAGGGGAGAGGGTATGCAGATCTTTCACTACCCTGTTGTATGGCAAGATGTTCAATTGACTTGCGGGGAAAAGGACAGTGAGAAACCAGTTGTATTCCTCTTCGCCGGTATGAGCAGGGTTGGCGGCCCGGCGTTCAGCCCCGGCGCGAACGGCACTGGCGGAGCGGTGGTGGCCATCGGCAATATACGCCACCGGCACGCCATCTCTTCCGCTGAAGGCCTTCACATATCGATCAGTGTTCTCAATGGCCCAGATGGAATGGGTGATGCCATCGGCGGAAACGAAATGAAACATCGGGCGGGAGTTCATATCGGTTTCAACGAGTAGATCAATCGCGGGGCGGTCCGGGTAGGCCAGGAACACGGGCTCGGCGTTGGCGTTGAGTTCCAGCACGTGGCGGGTGCGGTCATCTTCCTTGTCACGCCGAGTTTTCTCGTGCTTTTTGATGATGTCATTGATGTAATCATCAACGTGGCAACAACACACAAGGCCGACCTGGGCGCGATGGTTCATGACCTGGCGATAAAGGAACAGCCGTGGCTGCTGATCGCGGACGAGCGTGCCATCGGCAAGAAATCCTTGAAAGTTCTTTTTCGCCTGTGCGTACACGCTGTCGTCGTAAGGGTTCGTGTGCTTGGGCAGGTCGATTTCAGACCGAATCACATGGAGGAAACTGGATGGATTGCCTTCGGCCAGTTCGCGGGCCTCTGCGGTGTTGATGACGTCGTAGGGAACGCAGGCGACCCGTGAGGCACGGTTTGGCTGGGGGTGTATAGCGGCAAAGGGACGGATGCGAAGCATGAAGCGGGCATGATACGGTCGTGGGCATCTTTCGTCACAAAGAAGTTATCGGTACCGATTCGTGATCCAAGCCTCAAGCGCGGTTGCAAACGCTCCGAAGAAACAGGCAGAGCCGTCCACGCCGGATGGGAAAACTGGAGAAGGGAATTTCGCCATGAGCACGATGTCATTCGCCAAAGCGCAGCAAGAGATGAACGAACGCGGTCCGTTGCGATTTGAGCGGCGTGGCGTCGATCGCTGGCCCCTGCAAGGCGTGGCGACGGCGTTCTGCTTGAGCGGCGACCAATTTGGCAAGATGCATGAATTGACGGTCCTGGACTACTCCTACGACGGTCTGGGCGCTCAAAGCGATACGGTGTTGCACCCCGGCATGATTGTCTCGGTTGGCTTCCAGTCGCCCGGTCACACTTCCAAGCGGGGGACGGTACTCCGCTGCGTACCGTGTGGGAATGGATATCGGGTTGCGATCCAATTCCAGGCCCGCATGGCTGCGTAAACGCGTCAGCAATCGAGGTCCGTGTCAAATTGTACAACTTGTTCACTTTCGGCAGAGAGATCTGCAATGTTCTTCTTGATGTGGGCTTGCCGATTCCCGATATGAATCGTGTAGTAAAGGGTGCGCGTCGCGAGAGCGGCGGCATCTCCCCGCGCCGGAGGGAAGGGCGGAGAGATGGGGAGGGAAGAGTCGGCACGGCTTTGCGGCCTTGTCGACCTTTTTTCGGGCTGGGCTCATCGTGGGCCTGGCGTTGTGAATCACGGCGGTGGTCAGTGGATCACTGACCACGGATCACTGTCCCTCAACGAAGGAGTCAGGTTACATGCGCACGCAAGCCAAACGAGCCTTTACGCTCATCGAAATTCTCATTGTTGTTGTGATCCTCGGCATTCTTGCCGCGATCGTCATCCCGCAGTTCACCGATGCTTCGCAGCAGGCCCAGGATTCTTCAGTCCGCAGCCAGTTGCAGACATTGCGGGCGCAGATCGAACTGTTTCGGGTGAAGAATCCCAATACGACCCTGGACCTTATCAACAGCGGTTGGACGCAGATGACCAGCGCCAACCCGCCGTACCTCCAAGCCGCCCCCAAGAATCCGCTCCAGGCCAACGCGACGTCAGTTGCGGGCGCCGCTGCGGCGAACGTGGGCTGGGTGTGGCGTTCACGCGGTAACGATGCAGGCGGCAACCCGCTTCCAAATGATCTCTACGCGGTTGCTGCGGACGGCACCGAATTCGTCGAGTAATTCGGCGGCGACCTGTCAGGCTCAATCAAAGACATCGGCGCGGAAACGCGCCGGTGTTTTTTTCTGGAGAGGCTCGTTCAGTTCCGGCGGCTCATTGCATGACGACTCGTTTCGCTGAAGGCGCGGCTACCCGGCGACTTTCACGGCTTCATCGTGGCGCGTGCTCGGCAGGGATGATCTTGTGCGGAGTTGTTGCACTGATCGGCGGGGCGTCGGCCATTGAGCCGCAAACGACCGTGAACGACATGGCCTTGCGAGAGGTTGTTGGCGCCGTCGACACCGTTTTAAAGGTCAACAACAGAGTGGATGAACGCATATCGGACTCGAGGCCGGGCGACACGTCGCTTAGGTGTAGGTCCGATTTGGTCGATGGTCCAGAGGAGCCGCGACGGTGAGTTCTGTCAGCGGTCCAAAGGAGTTGTTATGCGCCAATCGACCTATCTGAATGTGATTCTGACTGTCAATGCGGTTTTGTTGACGGGAATTCTGTGGACGCAGTTTGCCAGCCGCGCTCCGTTTGATTCGACGGCGGCAGCGCAAGCCGATCCGCCGGGCGGGGGTATCCCCAACGCGGCAGCGCAACGGCAGCGGATGATTGAATCGCTCAATGAAATCAAGGGTTCGGTGGAGGCCACACGCCAACTCATCTCCAGCGGAAAACTGAAGGTGGAAGTTGCCAACATCGAACAATTGAAAGGCGAAAAGAAGAAGTGAACCTCATGCGCCGACCCATGGCCGGAAATCCACTCGATGAAGTGCGAAATGCAACGGAAGCAGAAGTGGAACGCAGCCATTGCGTTGCGCGTATTTTCCGCGGGCACCTGGGCTACACGCTTATCGAATTGATCATCGTGCTTGCGGTGCTGGGGGTTTCTGCGGCGTTGTTGGTGCCGCACATGGTGAATCGCGACTGGATGAACGCCCAGGCGGCAGTGCGACTGATCATTGGCGACCTGTCGTTTGCGCAGTCTGATGCACTGGCCCATCAGGAATTCCGCCGGCTCCATTTCTATGAAGACGGCCGGGGCTATTGTCTGGTTCGCATCTCGCAGGCGCAACTGGGCCAACCGTTTGACGAAGGTGAGACCGATCACGACTACATCGTCGATCCGCTCGGCCGGCCCGGCTCATCGGGAAACTACGTGATTGATTTTGTTCACGATGATCGATTTCGCGGCGTGTCGATTTCGTCCGCGAGCATCGATGGCGGCGGGCGGGACCTGCAATACGACGCTCTGGGTGGAACCATCATGGCGGGTGGCTCCAGTGGGATTCCCGGCATCGGCGGAACGATCGTCGTTCAATCCGGCACGGAGCGATACCAGATCACAATCGGCGCGTTCACCGGCAAGTTGTCGGTTCAAAAACTGTGATGGAGAAGATGTGCGCTTCAGCAGATTGTCATCATCAATGGGCCTGGTCGGCATGGATTTTGGCACGCGCGGCGTCAAGATGCTTCAAGTGCGTGAGGTTCAATCCGGCGCACTGGAATTGATCGGCGCGGCGCGGCTTGATGTGCCGCTGCGTCACGTTGCCTCCACCGTGAGGCCGCCTGCAAGCCCTGTTGCGACGCAAAAGAGCGGTCAGAATTCAAATGCGGACGATTCAGGGAGAGAAGAGCCGAATCGACAAACTCTGGAGATCACGGCAGACAGTTCTGATCAGACCGCGCTGGCGGAAGGCATTCGAAGTGCGTTCGCCGGTGGGGGTTTTACCGGTCGCAAATGCGTTGTCAGTCTGGCCCGTGAAGATGTGTATGTACAGTCGGTTCGCCTGCCGAAAATGCCTGATGATGAATTGCGGCAGACGGTGGTGTGGGAAGCGGCACAGCGATTTGGACTGGATCGGCAGGCAATGCACGTGGATTTCATTCGCACGGGTGCCACGCTTGCCAGCGGTGAGAATCGCGAGGAAGTTATCCTTGTTGCGGCGTCTCATGCGGCGATTCACGCCCGAGTTGAACCGGTTCTTGCGGCGGGATTGCGTCCGGTTGCGGTTGATACCGGATTTGCGGCATTGGTACGTACCTACAGCCGACAATTTCGCCGGGATACGGACCTGGCATTGGCGCGAGCGGTGGTGGAGGTTGGCGCAAGCGGTTCGACCGTGCTGATCTTGCGCGGAGATCAGATTGCGTTCTGCAAACCATTAACAATCAGCGGCGCTATGTTGAATCGCGCTGTGGCTGATCACCTGCAGATGAGCGAAAGTGAAGCGGCCGAGTTGCGACGGCAACGATTGGCAGCAGTCGCCATAAAATCCACCAATTCGGATCCAATTCATGACGGTGAGAGTACGGCGTTTGATCATGAAACAGACCGGACTGTCTTTGCCGCCGTGAGGCCGATTCTCAATGAGTTGGTCAAGGAGATTACGCTGTGCCTGCGATACTACGGCGTGACGTTCCGCGGTCAGCCGCCGGATCGGCTGATCTTGACGGGCGGGGAGGGGTTGGAACCAAAACTGGATGAACTCATTGCCCGCACTTGCAAGTTGAAGGTGATGTTTGATGACGCGCCGGCTGCAATCTCAAATCTCATGGGTCAGGTGCAGACCGCGGTGCGCTCGCCGGGTCCGGCAGGTTGCTGGGCGGCTGCCATGGGCTTGAGCCTGCGGGGAATTGTCCCGCGTCGCGCTGAAAAACGAGTTTCGAAATCGACGACATCAACGGAAGGCCAACAGCGGGAGGCGGCATGAGGCAGCACCCGATAGACCTGATGCCGCCAGTAATTCGATCGCGCACCCTTGCGGGAATGCGAGCCGGTCGGTTCATTGCGGCCAGTGTTGCCACCATGCTGGCATTGGTGGTGATTGCCACACATTCACGGGTGAGTTTGTCCGCGGCACAGGAGCGGCTGGCCACGACGAAAGCGCAATCAGAAGCAGTGCTGGCGATTGACGCCAAGGCTGCGGAGTTTCGCAGGACGCTTGATCGCACTCAATCCTTCGTTGATCTCTATGAGAAAGTGGCCTTTCCAATCCAGGTCAGTGCGGTGATGGCAACGGTCATCAACGCCTTGCCGAAAAGTGTGACGTTGGATCAGATCGATTTGACGGCGGGGGCGCGCGCCGGAAAGAACTCGCCTCGCTCTAAGAGCAATGAAGCCAAGGGCCGGCCAGTGGCGCGATTGTTGAATTGCGAATTGTCCGGGTTTGCGGCCTCGGATGAGCACATCGCCCAACTTGTCAGCGTGCTGGAGAACACGGCTCCCTTTCGAAACGTCAATCTCGATTTCAGTCGCACGAAACAGGTTCGTGACCGGGACGCCCGTGAGTTTCGCCTTAGTTTCAACATTGACCTCAACCAGACCTATCAGATGTCGCCGTTGGCGACTTCCGGGGTGGAGGACTAACTCCATGAACACAAATCGCAATCTTGGAATTGCCGCAGCGGCATTGGCGATTGTGGTCGCACTGGGCGTGGGCCTGTTCATCTGGCCGAACTATCGCGAGGCTTCAACGCTGAACGATCAAACCGCTCAAATGCAACAAAAGATTGAAGGGTTGGCGAGTCAGAACAGCGTGTTGGAGGCGCTAAGCGACAAGATCAACGACATCAATCGACATGTGGAGAAGGAACTAAAGACGATTCCGGAAACACCTGATTTGGCGGGTCTTATTCGCACCCTCTCGCAGGACGTTGATCGAACGGTGGTGCTGGATCAAACGTTCACCGCTGGCAGCGCGAGCGAAGCCATCGCCAATTTGCCGGGCGGTCCCGTTGAAGCCGCCACTCCAACGGCCTCCGGCGTCAAAGGCGCACCGGCAATCGCTGCGCCAAAGAGTCCCACGGTGATGGCCATGCCATTGACTGTGGACATGACCGCCCAATTTGCACCGATCCTGGCGCTGGTTCGCACCGCGGAGTCGGTGGATCGATTGGTGCGGGTTGCCAGCGTTCGAATCACCTGCAAGCGAGACGAGAAGGCAGTGGGGGCGGGTGCGGCAAAACAATCGGGCTCATCAGATAGGCCTGTGCTTGCAGCCACGATTGGTCTTGAGGCGATCTATAGCGCCGCTGATCCCGCTGTTGCCGCTGCGACAAACAGGGAGGGTCCATGAAATGCTTATGACGCTTCGACGAATGTGGATTCAGATGACGGCAGATCGCAAGCGATTCGGAGTCCTTTGTGCGGCGGTCTGTCTGGGCATGTTGCTCTGGGCTCGCTTGATCGTGGTATCGCGGATGCCACGAATGGCGATAGCCGACGAGAACCAAAAGGCCGCCGAGAAGGGGCAGGCGCCAGGCAACGGCCAGGCGACTTCCTCTGGCAATTCATCGCAAGAAGCCACTGTGGCACCGATCAAAGTTGACTTGTCCACCGAGGCATCCCGCGATCCGTTTGTTATCAGTCCTGCACATTTCCCGAACACGCCGGAGTTTGCCGGACCCTTACAGGATGCAGGCAAGTCACAGACCAAACCGGCCGAAGAACCCTATCAGATCGAAGCCCGCACCACCGCGCTGCTGCAAGGCATAGCAGATCGGCTGCATTTGGAGGCCGCCGTGTCAGGTTCGATGGCGGTTATCAACGGCAAGACGTACCGAAGCGGCGATCTGATTGCCGCGGCGGCGTCCGGAGGCGGGACTGGATCGGTTGGGACCGCAGAAGCAGCAGTAGAACCAGTTCGGTTTCGGTTGACGGAAGTGAAGCAAAGGTCGGCGGTTCTGGAGTGCCAGGGACGCCGATTTGAAATCCAGATGGCTCTCCCGCGCGGGGGCGGGGGAGATGGCAAGTCGTGAATGTCCAGTCGCAGTGAAGACTGACCATTCAAAAATCAAAAACGCGAGGCAGGAGTACACCCGACATGAACGCGAACGACACCATTTTCGGCAGTATTTTTTTTCGGCGATGTGTTTCCGTTTATGCGCTGTGCGCAATGCTGGCGCTTCCGGCGGTTGGGCAGGACGCCGGCAATCTGGAGAAACCCGCCGCTCCCGCCAAAACCGATGATTCCAAAGATGTCAAGGTGAGCGAGTACGGCACCGTCGACATCTCCGTGCAGGAAACCGATCTGGCCACGGTGCTTCAGATGCTTTCCATCGAAAGCAAGAAGAACATCATTACGGGCAAAGGCGTCCAGGCCACGGTAACCGCCAACCTTTATGGCGTGACCTTCTACGAAGCCCTCAAGGGCATTCTGGACGTCAACGGCTACACCTATTACGAAGAAGGCAACTTCATCTACGTCATCACAAAGGAGGAATCCGATGCGATGGCCAAGGCACGGCGAAAGACCGAGAGCCGCATTTTCCCGCTCAATTATCTTTCCGCGCTGGATGCAAATGAATTCATCCAGCCGTTGTTGAGTGCGGAGGGCAAGGCCGCAGCGCGCGGGACTGTCACGGCTGGTATGAAGCCGGAAGTCTCCAACAACGGCGCGGATGACTACGCTTTTTCGCCACGTCTGGTTGTGAATGACTATGCCGACAACCTTGAGGCGATGAACACGCTCATTACAAGTCTTGATACACCACCCCAGCAGGTGCTGGTGGAAGCTGTGATTATTCAGACAGCGATGAATGAAGACAATGCCTTTGGCATCGATTTCACCGTGCTGGGGAGTCTGGATTTTACGAATCTCACCAATCCGCTTGCCGCCGTCAACAACCTGCTGGCCGGGAATGACGCGACAAAGGGATTCCGCCCGCCTGACAACAACGCCCAGGCCGGTACGACAAACGTGGGCAATACGTCGGCTCCCGGCGGCTTGAAAATCGGCGTGATCTCCGATGACATCGCGGTGTTCCTGCGTGTTCTCGACGAAGTCACGGACACGTTCGTGCTCGCGCGTCCCAAGGTCATGGCCCTTAATCGTCAGCGTGCGGAAGTGCACGTCGGCACCAAGGTCGGCTTTCTCTCCACCACTTCCACGGAAACAACTACCACGCAGAATGTCCAGTTTCTGGATACCGGCGTGCAACTGGTCTTCCGGCCCTTCATTTCCACCGATGGAATGATTCGCCTGGAACTCAAGCCGAGCGTTTCTGATTTCCGTCTCCGTGATGTGACCGACAGCACCGGAAACTCCGTGACCATACCGGATGAACTGACCAACCAGATCATCACGAATGTGCGGGTTAAGGATGGACAGACGCTGGTTCTGGGCGGCCTGTTCAAAGACAGCACGCAGACCACTCGCCGTCAGGTTCCTCTTCTGGGCGATATCCCGGTTGTCGGCACAGTGTTCCGCGGTCAGGACGACACGGTGAAGCGCTCCGAAATCATCTTCCTCATCACCCCGACCATTATTCACGACTCCGCGTTGTGGGCGATGGGACAAGAGCAACTGGGAGCCGCTGATGTGTTGCGAGTTGGAGCTCGCAGCGAACTGTTGCCGTTCAGCCGCGAACGTGTCACAGCCAACTACAACGAGAAAGCGCAGGCCGCCTTCAACCAGGGCGATCAGAAGAAGGCCCTCTACTACATCAACAATTCACTGGGTCTTTCGCCCAACCAGCCGGAAATGATCAGCCTTCGTGCGAAGATCACTGGCGAGTACACCCGCTCGCATGAGCGCAGCCTTATGGAGCGCACGCTCCGCAAGAACCTGGGCATGCCGGAAGAAATGCCTCATGTCAGCGAGGCTGCTCCATCCAACAACGAGCCCGCGATTGCAAACAGCAACGTTGAGAGTCCAACTCAGGCGGCATCAACTGAAGCCAGCAATGAGAACTCGGAACCCCAAACACCACAAATGGAGACCGTTGTTGCGCCGGAATCACAACCGCTGCGAGTCGAGGGCTCGGAAGGAGTCAGGCCGGAGTTCCAGGCTGCTCCGGATCTGACCCTGACGCCGCAAGTTTCCAAGAATCTGGCCGGCTCGAACCAGCCAGGCAAGAACACCTATCGAGGACCGAATGAAATCTTCACGTTTGATGCCCGGTTCCTGGCCAACGCCAATTCGCCCAAGAAGCAGATGACTCCGGAACAGTGGCTCTTTTATCAGCAGATTCTGTACGAATATTTCACAACCATGGGCATGCCTGAACTGGCCGCAAACTTCACCTGCAATGAGAACAACAACGAACCACGGCTGGCATCCGGTCAACCTTCCTCGACCAAGCCGGATTCTAACACTCCAACGCAACCGGAAGGTGTTACCACCGTTGTCGGCGTGCCGGATGACTCTTCACAACCGGAGAACTGATTGAATTGTGCGCCTGTGCGGACCGCAAGATTCGCATCGTCGCTTCCCAAATTTCCCGAACGAGACACTACAGAGAGAAATGAACACCATGCCACGAAACATCTTTCAAAACACCAGCACATTGACCGTCGCACTCACCATGACCTTCGGCAGCCTTACGGGTTGCAATGGACCCACAACCGCAGGCAAGGAAGCTCGCAACGCGGCCAGCGTTCGAATGAACGTCATCAACGCGCAAGTTCAGTTCGACCAGGCGCGGCAGTCGTTTGAGGCAGGCCAGTTTGACAAGGCAACTCGTGAAATCAAGTTTGCCATTGCCCGCTACCCCGATTCGCCCGCGTACTACGTCCTGCAGGGTCGTGTATTCCTTGAAACGCATCAACTGGAGAGCGCGCTCAACTCATTCAACACCGCCATCAAGGTGAGCGGACGAACGGCAGATCAGGTGAAAGAAAAGTCATCCGATCGCAACCAGCCAAGCGCTCCCAAGGTTGAAACCACTCTTCGTTCAGATTCTGCGTCTCCGGCTTTGGCCGAAGCGCACTATTTCAGCGGAATCGTGCATCAGCGATGGTCCGACGATACGCAAGCCTACCAGAGTTATCTCAAGGCCTATGAGGTTGAGCCAACCAACCCGCAATATCTGTTGGCGGCGGCTGAATCGCTCATTTCTCTGGGTCAGTTCGACGCTGCGGCCGAACTGGTTTCGCCGAAGATGGCTTATTTTGAACACAACGCCGCGTTGCGGCAGTTGCAGGGACAAATTGCCCTGTTGAAAGGCGATCCGAAGAAGGCTGCATCGCTGTATGCCGAGGCTCGACTTCTCAATCCAGATGACACGATGCTTCTGGCACAATTGATGTGGGCCCAGTACGCCTCGGGTATGTACGGTCCGTGCCTGGAATCGGTGCGCATGCTGCAGAAGAAGACCGCGACGCTCTCGGGCAATGGCCAACGTGCGTCCAACGCGACCCCCGAAGTTCCCAACGCGGACCTTATTCACATGGAAGCACGCTGCCTGAAGATGATGGGACGCGGGCCAGAGGCTCGTGATCTCTATATCAATTTGTCAAAACTCTCCCCCACCGACGCCACCGTTTGGACGGAGTTGGCTGCGCTGGCATGGGACTTGGGCGACTTCCGCCGAGTGGCATTGAGCAGCGTGCAGGTAATTTCGCTGGTGCCGGATCGATACGAAGGCTACATGTTCAAGGGCATCAATGAACGTGAGCGTGGAAACCTCAATGAAGCGGCCACGTTGTTCCGTCAGTCGACCCAGCGCAACGGTGGCAGTGAAGTGGCCCTGCCGCACCTGCTCTTGGGACAAACCATGCAACAGTGCGGCGACTTTACTTCAGCCCGGACGAGCTTCCAGCAGGCTTTGCGGATTGAGCCGGGTAACTCGGAAGCCGCAGAGTTGCTGCGCCGATTGGATGAATCGCAGCGGATTTCATCAGCGCCAACCGATTGAGATTCTGTGTCACTGAGAATGGGTTGGCGGTCAGCACCAAGCAGCCAGGTCGCATCGGCGACCTGCTGGCCGCCTTCCAGGAGGAGCGATCGTGCGAGCGGGAAAGATCGCCAGCATGGTGTTGATCCTGATCGTCACGGCGGTGGCATTGGCGGCCCGCGTGGTTATCTGCCCGATGCTTGGTGTTGAGGCAGGAACCACGGCGGGGGCGGCAACTGGATTTGCTGTCATTGTCGCGGCGATTGCGTCGATGATTCTGATCCCGCTGGGATTGGTCTTTGATGCAGCCGTCGTGAAGTTGTCCCGGCAAATGGATACCGGTTCGCCGGACGTTGCGAGTCGTCCTGGTACATCCGTATTCCATCGCTGGCTGCAGCCTGTGGCCCGTCAACTCACCGGCTCCATGGAACAATTGTGGCAGCAAGAGCAATCGCTTCGCACCCAAGTGACAGAACTTGAAGTCAAGCATCGTGTCTCCGAGGCCGGGCGCCGACAGACCGAGGCCGTCCTGAACGCCCTTCGAGATGCCGTACTTGTCACTGATGCCTTCGATGAGATTGTGATGGCTAATCAGGCGGCAGCCGCGGTGCTGGGATTCGATTTGAAGACCGGAATCCGTCGTCCCATCGATGATGTGGTGCATGATCAGAAGTTACGGCAACTCATTCGTGATGCCCGCAATACCGCCGATTTTACGAACGCCAGGCATGTGGAACATTCGCTGGCGACGGCGAAGCCGGATCATGCGGCTACTGTCGCATCGACTAGCAGGAGCGATCGATCAGCCGAACGCGGATTTGCTCTGACAAAGCCAGTTGCCGAGCCGGAGCGCGTGTTTGAACTCACACTTGGTTGCGTTCAGAATCACCGCCACGAAGTCGGCGGCGTCGTGACGATCCTTCACGATCTGACAAGAGAGCGCGAAGTATCGCAAATGAAGTCGGATTTTGTTTCCAAGGCCAGCCACGAACTGCGCACACCGCTGTCCTCCATCCGTGCTTACGTCGAAATGCTGGTGGACGGCGAAGCGGGTGATGAGAAGTCTCGTCAGGAGTTCTACCGCATCATTCAGGGTGAGGCCGATCGATTGGGCCGACTCATCGACAACATGCTCAATATCAGCCGTATTGAGGCCGGCATTATTCAAATTGAGCGTGAAAACGTTGACATCAAGGCACTTGTGCATCGCGCGGTTCACACCCTGCAACCGCAGGCAGATGAAAAAGGCATCACGCTGCACTCGCGTCTGGCAGAAACGGACCTCTGTGTGGAAGGCGACGCCGACATGCTCTATCAGGTGGTGTTGAATCTGCTCTCCAACGCGGTGAAATACACGCCGGGGAAAGAGCAGGGGAGCGATTCGGGCCCGGCGAGAGTGGATGGAAACGGAATTGAGATCCGCCTGGGAGGCGGACCTCGCATAACCATTTCCGCGGACTCGGACAACCTCACCCGCAGCGTGCTGGTGTCGTTTGCAGATACAGGTCTGGGCATTCCGCCGGATTCCCTGCCGAAACTTTTTGACAAGTTTTACCGCGTCGAGAACTACAAACGAATGGCAAAGGGAACGGGGTTGGGGTTGAGCCTGTGCAAACACATTGTGGAAACGGTGCACCACGGACAGATTGGTGTGGATTCAAAAGTGGGTATGGGTTCCAAATTCTGGTTTTCAGTGCCAATGCGGTACGCCGGCTCAAAGGCGGCTGCGTAATCACAATCGAGCAATCAACATGATGAGCCAACCACAAGTGAATTCCAACGATCGTCAGCGCATTCTCGTTGTCGATGATGAAGCGCACATCGTTCAAGTACTGCTTCTGAAGTTGCGGAATGCTGGGTATGAAGTGCTGACCGCCGGCGATGGCGAAGAAGGTCTCGACGCGGCACAAACTCATCGACCGGATCTCATTATCACTGATTATCAGATGCCTTACATGACAGGGCTCGAACTTTGCAGGGCATTGGCGGCCAATCCCGCCACCGCGCAGATACCAGTGCTCATGCTCACCGCGCGAGGTTACGCACTGGATGCCGATGATCTGCGCATTGGCAAACCTGGCAGCCCACCGATCATCCGTGAAGTCTTGAGCAAGCCATTCAGTCCACGAGCCATTGTTGAACAGATTCAGCGCATTTTGGGTGAGCCGTCTCACGGGATTGCCAAGAAAACGGGGGAGGCCGCATGACTGATCGCACCGGGATGACAGAGGTAGAGAGATCGTCGCATCAAAACTCCGCTCCACCGTCATCGCTGATCCAGCGATTTCAGGAGGCTGGGATATCGTTGCTGGAATGTGACAACGCCGGAGAAACCACAGCGAAAACGTCCGATTGGCTCGGACGGATGTGCTGCGCGTCTCGGTTCTTCTGCGGGGCTCTGGCACACGCAGTTGTTCGATGGTCAGGAGCGACCCAGTCCGTGCTTGATCCGTGTGAAGTGTTTGCGGGTTTGTGGTTGATACCGTTGCCGGTCACCAGTCGCCGCCGTCGCGCGGGACTTCTCGTGGCTGTCAAAGCGACCGCATCGTTCGTTGATTCCGAGCAGTTTGTGGCAATGTGCCAATCGGGAGCCCCGGGCGGCACAGATCTGGAACTAAGCCGCACCATGGTGCTCAAATCGTGCGCCTCTACTTCCAGAGATATTCAACAATTGGCGGCGATGGTTCGCGGCGCACACGCGGACGACCTTCGCTTGCAAACGGATGCCGAGGCGGTGGATTCCCTCGGCAAACAACTGGCGGAATCCTACGAGGAAATGCACCTCCTCTACACGATCACGCAGAATATGACCGTGCAGGAGCCGCCAGAACGATTCATTGCACGGGCCTGTCGCGAACTTCTATCCACACTTCCGTTTGCGTGGATCGGCCTGCAACTGGCCGATGATCCGGTTCGACTCAAGGGCTTGTCGGGGCGATTGATCACCGCCGTGTCTGATGAAACTAACGCAGTCTTCGCCACAGCGGGTGATTCATCACACACGCTGGCCCGGGCGCTGCTTGGCACAGTGAATTATCGTTTGCCGGTCGTGCTGGAACCCGGCTTGAATCCAGCGCATTCGGAATTCGCGCCATTGGGCAGATCGCTTCTCGTCCATCCCGTTATGGCAAGAGCGAGCGGCGTCGGCTCTGTAAACGCTGGTTCGCAACACAATGTCCTCCTTGGAATCCTGATTGCCGGTGGCAAAACGGGTTCTGATCCAGCCGTCTCCAGCATTGACATCAAGTTGTGCGGCGCCACCGCAACGCACATGGCGATCTTTTTGGAGAACGCCGCTCTGTACGACGATCTCAACGCGATGTTCATGGGCACGCTGGAAGCGCTCACTGCATCCATCGATGCCAAGGACCGCTACACCTGCGGTCATTCACGCCGCGTGGCCCATCTCACTCAATTGCTTGCACAGGCAGTTGGGATGGATGGGGAAACCGTCGGTCGATGCCGGATCGCCGGCCTTGTGCATGATGTTGGCAAGATTGGCGTGCCCGAAGCGGTTCTCCTGAAACCCGGCAAACTTGACGATCAGGAATTCGCGTGGATTCGCAAGCATCCGGAAATTGGGCACCGCATTCTCAAGGACATTCCGCAACTCAACGATGTGCTTCCCGGCGTGCTGCACCATCATGAACGATGGGATGGACGCGGCTATCCCCACAACATCAGCGGCCTTGATATTCCGCTGGTGGCGCGATTGATTAGCCTTGCTGATTCGTTTGACGCCATGAGTTCCACCAGAACGTATCGCTCGGCACTTTCCCGGCCGCAGGTGCTGGCGGAGATCGTCAAGTGCGCCGGAGTGCAGTTCGACCCGGATTTGGCAAAGGTCTTTGTAACGCTTGATTTCACCGAATACGACCGCATGGCACAGGAACATCAGGCCACCGATCGCCCGATGGAGAAAGCCGCATGAAATTGAGTTACGAGGATCACAACTCGATCTCGGTGCTGAAGATCTCCGGCGAACTAACGACCGATCAGAGCGATGTCTTTCGCCGCGCCGTGCAGGAGCGATTTGACGCCAACGTCCGGGATGTGGTGCTGGATCTGGAGTACCTCACGCTCATTGACTCCGCTGGGCTGGAACTCTTGTTGTGGTTGGTGGATCAAGCGGGGCTTCACAATGGCCAGGTGCGACTGGTGAACCCTGATGAAACAGTGAGCAAGATTCTGCAACTCACGCGACTCGATCGTCGTTTCAGCATCCATGAAAGCGTGGAATCGGCAGCAAAAGATTTGCGGTGACAAAGCCCCTGGCCAACCATGATTGATTCCACTTCATCCAACTCCATGCTCGACGTGACCTTCCGGCCGCAACTGGGTGAGTTGTTGGTTGAGCGCGGCATTCTATCGGCGGACCAGCTCAAGCAGGCGTTGGAGCATCAAACCGTCAAGGGGCACAAGCGACTGTTGGGCGAAGTGCTGGTGGAACTCAACTTCGCGTCCGAGCAACAGGTGCTGGAGGCATTGGCTGAAAGTTACGGGGTGCCGTGTGCCTCGCACACCGCTCGCATCGCCGATCCCAAGGTCGCAAGCATTCTTCCGCGCGATTTCATGGAAGATCACAACGTGCTTCCGCTCTTCCTTGTTCGGGGAACACTGACGGTTGCCATTTCTGAACCCACCAACCTCTTCCTCATCGAGGAAATCCAGCGAATCACCGGCTACGAAATTCAGATTGTGGCGGTTACCGCCACCGAAATTGCCTCTACGCTGCGAGCGTATCTACCCGCCGCCAACGTCTTCGTGATCGATGACATCTACGAAGACATTGATGATGCGGATTTCAGCGTCATTGAAAAGCAAGTTACTGAAATCTCTGATTTGGAGGAAGTGGCTGGCCACAGCCCGGTGGTCAAACTCGTGAACTACTTGATCTATTCGGCTGTGCAGGATGGGGCTTCCGACATTCACATTGAACCGGGCGATCATCACCTGCGGGTTCGCTACAGAGTCGATGGCAAACTCTTTGAGAAACTGTCCCCGCCGCATCAAATGCATCCGGCAATCGTCAGCCGTATCAAGATCATGAGCAATCTCGATATCTCCGAACGGCGCGTGCCGCAGGACGGCGATGTGCATGTTCGCATGGAAGGAAGGCCGGTTGATCTGCGTGTCTCGACCATGCCTGGTCGTTACGGCGAGAAAGTCGCCATCCGCATCATCGATAATCGTACCGGCAATGTCTCGCTCGACCGGCTCGGGTTTTGCGGCACCATGCTTGATCGATGGAAAACCGTCATCACCCAACCCAACGGCGTTGTGCTGGTCACCGGGCCGACCGGCTCGGGCAAATCCACCACACTGTATTCGGTGTTGAATCTCATCAATACGAACGAATTGAATATCTCGACGGTCGAAGACCCGATTGAATCGCATGTACCGGGTATCAACCAGTTTCAGGTGAATGACAAAGCCGGGTTTTCATTTGCCACCGCGCTGCGATCGCTGTTGCGACAGGACCCGGACATCATGATGGTTGGCGAGATCCGCGATGCGGAAACCGCCAGCATCGTGACGCAGGCCGCACTCACCGGCCACCTGGTCTTTTCCACTCTGCACACAAACGATGCGCCCAGCGCGGTGACGCGGCTTGTGAACATCGGCATAGAGCCGTACCTGGTGGCTGCTACGTTGCGAGGCGTGCTGGCACAGCGACTGGTTCGCAAGATCTGTCCGCATTGCAAGGAGAGTTACGAGCCTGATCCCGTGATCCGCAAAGCGGTTGAGGAAGCCACCGGCGGTACACCGATCGATGCCCTCTACCGAGGACCCGGATGCAGCCGATGTCGCGGCACTGGCTTCGCAGGTCGCATCGGCATCTTTGAGTTGCTCATTCCCGATGAAGAAATCCTGACTGCGATCGGCGGCGGCGCCAATTTGCACGATCTCCGCGACATCCTCACGCGCAGGCAATTCGTCCGTCTGCGTACCGATGGCATGGAGAAAGTACGTGGCGGACTGACAACCGCCGGCGAAGTGTTCTATGTGACCAGCATGTGACCGAACGACGAGAACGACCAATGATTCCGAGCGTTGAGAGCCAACCATGACCGCCCAGAGCACATTTGCCTACCGAGCCCGCGAGTCCAGCGGCGGTGTCGTTACGGGTTCGCTGGCCGCCTCCAGCGCTGAAGAAGTCGCATCGCGCCTGCGGGCCGAAGGCAAATACGTTCTATCTGTGGATGCAAACGCGCTTCAGGTCACGGATCGCCACGATCAATTGCAAAAACGCCGCAACACACTTTCCCGGCGGGTCAAACGCGAAGATGTCATCGCATTCTGTCAGCAATTGTCCGTGATGTTGGAAACCGGAGTGCCTCTCACGGAGGCCCTGGATGCCTTCTGTCAGCAGGCGCCCCGAAAGGAATTTCGGGATGTTCTCAACGCTATCCGCGATGATTTGTGCAGCGGCGAAAAAATCTCCGACGCCATGGCGAAATGGCCACGCGTGTTCTCATCCATGATCGTCAGCCTTATGAGAGCGTCGGAAGCGTCCGGCACCATGGCCCTCATGCTCGGCCGTATCGGTGAGTACCTCGCCAAGGAGCAACGCACCGCACGTCAGATCAAGGGAGCGTTGAGTTACCCCGCCTTCATGATGGCAACCGCCGTAGGCTTGACGATGCTGTTGATGACATTCGTGCTGCCAAAGTTCGCCAAAGTCTATGAGATGCGATCCGCTTCACTGCCCGGGCCGACAAAACTTCTGCTCGGCATGAGCGATTTTGTGACGCACTACTACTGGTACTACGGGCCAGGGCTCATCGTGCTGGGAACCGCAGTCTATTTCTTTATCCGCCACCCGACGGGTCGCAAGACTTGTGACTGGCTGCGTCTGAATGTGCCGTTGCTGCGGCGAATGTACGCCCAGCTCTACATCACTCGCTCTGCTCGCACCATGGCCACGCTGTTGGATTCCGGCGTCAATGTCCTTGACATCATCGCCATTTGCCGGGGTGTCACCAACAACCATTACTACGACAAACTGTGGGACAACATGCAGAAAAATGTTCGAGACGGCAAGCAGATCAGTGATGCCGTGTTTGAGTGTCCCTACATCTCGCGAAACATCGCTTCCATGATCGGCTCTGGCGAGCGATCCGGGCGCCTTGCGGAAGTGATGGAGCGAATCGCGGGATTCACCGAAGAGGAACTCGATGTTGCCGTCAAGAAGGTCACCGCCTACATCGAACCCGTCATGATTCTGTTCATGGGTGTGGTTGTCGGCGGCGTGGCCATGGCGCTGCTGCTGCCCATCTTCAACATGGGAAAAATGCTCAGCGGGGGACACTAGC
>CAZWJR010000019.1:0-22888 GCA_964634655.1 uncultured Isosphaeraceae bacterium
GTAGGGTTCCAGAACAGCGCCGCCACGGCGAGCGCTAGACAGAGCGGCCCAGTCTTTGGGCCTAATAACCCTTGCTGAAACGCTAGCCAAAGACCGCGAACTTCCCTGATTTACCTGCATCCAACTGATGGGATCGGCCGGATCATTGGGACGCAAATCGCTGATTCTGGCCCGATTTCTTGGCTCATACACCCAAGCCGAAGATATACTTAGGCATTACGCCCAATCGCCCGTTGGAATTGCCCCCCCGCTTCGAAAACGAAGCAAACACGGTTCGACTCGCCCGCGCGCCCTGTGTCACGGAGACTCGTCATGAACCTCAAATCCCCTTCGCTCGTTCTCGCGCTTGCCGGCGGCTGCCTGATCTTCAGCGCCACCGCCCATGCACAGAATCTTCAGGATCGCATCAATCAGGTGATGCAGAAGCGATCATCCGCCGAAGCACATAACAACTCCAAAGCGCAGATGCTTGGCGCCCTTCTGTTCACGGATATCACCGTGCAGTTCCAGGACACACACGCCCGCGATGCCATCAACTACCTCCAGACTTCTCTGGGTATCAATCTCGTCGGCCGGTACAACGATGACAGGGCCGGCACGGGGATTGACCCTGAAGCCCCCATCACACTTAATGTTGTGAACAAACCTGCCCTCTCTGTGCTGGAGATGATTCTTGATCAGGCCGGCGGCGATGAAGAAACAACCTGGCAACTGCGTGATGGTTTTGTTGAAGTTGGCACAAAGGAACGCTTAAGCGCCCCAAAGGCCCGAGAGATTCGCTATTACCCCATCAAGGACCTGATGTTCCAGCCCGGCGTGTTTGAAGCCGCTCCTGCGCTTGACCTCAACAGCGCACTCAATCAGGGCCAGCAACAAGGCGGCGGTGGCGGAGGTCAAGGTGGCGGTGGTGGCGGCGGTGGATTTGGCGGCGGCGGCGGAGGTCAGGGCGGCGGCAGCGGCGGCCAAAGCGGCGGCAGCATCTTCGGCGGCAGTTCCGGTCAGCCAGCCGCTCAGCCCACCGAGCAGGAACTCGCAGACAAAATCATCGAACTCATCACAGAAACCGTTGAGCCCGATGCATGGGACCTCAAAGGCGGCGAGTGGGCCACCATTCGCTACTACCAGGGCACACTCATCATTCGCGCCCCGGATTACATTCAGCGGCAAATCGGTGGCTATCCCTTTGCCGTTCGTCCGGTCAACACAGCACAAGCCCCAACCGCCCGCCGATATGTGACTTTCACCGGTGGCATTTCGGATGTCTCGCTCACTGGCCTTCGCACCGCAACAACCACAGGAGCCGTCGGCGGAACCAACAGCACGGGTTCCGGCAACCAGTCTGCCCCACCGCAACCCGCCGCGCCGGCCAAGCCGGCAAAATCCGCCAAGCCCTGAATCTCCAGCTCAATCCTAACTTCAAGAGCGGCCGACTGGCCGCTTTTTTTTAATCCTCCGCTGATTCATTTCAGTGCGAATTGATGGCTACAGTGCATGCCATTCCATGCACCAGGTATCCCGCAAAGCCGATCTCAAATCCAACCTGCGCCTGATCTACGCCGATGCCGTGGCGTTCAGCGTGATGGTGGGTGCGGGTGAAACCTACCTAGCAGCGTTCGTACTGGCCTTGGGAATGGGGGAACTGGCGGCGGGATTGATCGCCAGCATCCCGATGCTTGCCGGGGCGGTGATCCAACTCATCTCGCCGTGGGCGGTGCGGACGTTGGGGTCACATCGCCGGTGGGTCGTGCTTTGTGCGCTCCTGCAGGCGGGCAGTTTTCTGCCGCTGGTGGCTGCGGCGATCGTCGGCTCAATGAGTGTGCTGGCGGTCTTTGCCGTGGCTGCGTTGTATTGGGGTTCGGGCATGGCAACGGGGCCTGCATGGAACACGTGGGTCGGCACGCTGGTCCCCAAGCCCATCCGCGCTCACTATTTTGCGCGGCGCGGCCGGGCGGGTCACGTCGCCGTTCTCATCGGCCTGATTGCAGGTGGCCTGTCGCTGGAATACGGCAAGTCCCACGACGCCGCGCTGACAGCGTTTGCCATTCTGTTTGGGATCGCAGGCGTCTGCCGCTTCGTCTCTGCCTTTCTGCTGGCCAATCACACCGAGCCGCAGCCGCCCGATGATGACCATCGCAAGGTGCCAATGCTGCACTTCATTGGCCGCTTCCGCAGCGACGACGGCGGCAAACTGCTCGTCTACATGCTTGCACTGCAAACCGCAGTGCAGATTTCCGGCCCGTACTTCACGCCGTACATGCTCGGCCAACTCAAGATGTCCTACGGCAGTTACCTGGTGTTGATCGCCACTTCCTATTCCGCCCGCATTGTGATTCTGCCGATGCTCGGCGGCTTGGTGCGGCGTATCGGCGCGGCCCGTGTGTTGTGGTATTCCGGAATCGGGTTGGTGCCGCTTTCAGCCCTGTGGCTGGTTTCAGATTCGCTCATTTATCTGTTCTTCGTTCAACTTATTGCCGGCGCGGTGTGGGGCGCGTATGAACTGGCGACCTTCCTGCTCGTCTTTGAAACGGTGCGGGAAGAGGAACGCACGAGCGTCCTGACCACATTCAACTTAGCCAACGCCATTGCGATGGTGGGTGGTTCGCTGTTGGGTGGCTTGATCCTCTCCACTTTGGGGACAGACCACACCGCCTACATGGTGATCTTTGCGGCTTCGTGCGCAGCCCGTATCTTCACGCTGATCCTGCTGGCCCCCGCCGTCCGCGCAGTGCCGCTGACGTTGGGCGAAGTGCCGGTGCCATCGCGTGTGGTGGCCGTGCGTGCAGACATGGGTTCGCTGGAGCGGCCGATGCTGCCCGGCATTACCACGCCATCAACCGTGCCGGTCAGTGCCGCTGCGGAATCCTCGCACCTCGGCAACGCACCTCCCTGATGCGGCGTAATCGAGCGCACGGCCCGCCTCTGCTTGTCACCCGCTGATCCCGGCACGATCATGGCAACCAATGCGACAACTGCCCGCTGCAAGAATCCTTTTTGCATGTGTCATTCTGGCAACCGCCGCCGCGTGCGCAGGGCTTTCGTTGATCAACGCGGATGCATGGGCAGCGTGGTTCTCGCATCCGGCTCAAACAAAACCGGAGTTGAATCATGAAGGTGCAGCGCTGCTTCGAATCATGCTGCGAGTTACAGCAGTCTGGCTGATTGTTGCCACAATTGTCTGGAGCCGCATCTCACCGGCGCACCGATTGGCCCCCACTGTTTCGGATCCAAATCGCCGTACGCGCCTCTGGGGATTGATCGGCATGATGTGCCTTGCCGCCGTGATGCGTTCCACCAGAATCACCGAAAGCCTGTGGTACGACGAAATTGCATCGTGGATGACCTACGCTGGCGGAGCCAAATCCATCGGCGCGGTGATCGGCAATTTCTTTGATCCCATCAATCAGCCATTCCATACGCTGCTCAACTATATCTCCGTGCCGCTGCTCACCAAGGAGTTGGGGCTTGAAATCGCCTTCCGAATGCCGGCGTTTGTCTTCTCACTCTTGACGGTGCCGGTGATGTTCTGCCTGGCGCGGTCGATGGGCCGAGGCAATTCAACTGCAGTGTTCGCCGCCGGTCTGTCTGCGATTGTGCCGGTTGCGGTGCTCGAAGGAACCGAAGCGCGCGGCTACAGCATGATGATCTTCTTCTCCGCTGTGGTGACATGGCTGCTCATCAAGGCTCGCCGCCGCCAGCAACCCTGGCTCTGGGCTCTGTACGCCGTGGCATGCGCACTGGGAACGTGGTCGCACTTTGTTACAGCATTTGTTCCCATTGGCCATGGCGTTTGGTTGATGTGGAGAGCGATCCGATTCCGCGAATGGCAGCACTGCATCCACGGTGGCATCGCCCTCATCCTGGGTGCGGTCATCACTATCACGCTCTATTCACCGATAATCCCCGGCATGCTCGCGGCCCGCGGCATGTTTGCGGTCAGCAGTGATTCGCAACCAACCATCCTCGGCATCGAAGGCCTGCATGCCCTGCTTCAATTGGGCGGTTCGTGGTACTGGTGGGCTGCCATACCTGGATTGGTGTTGCTGTTGATCGGGCTGACGATCTCATTTCGGCCGCAAAACCTCGAAACGCGCACTGCTGTGGAACTCGCCACGACTGGCCTGCCATTGATGGTGATTGCAGTTGCGCTCTCCGGAACGTGGGTGTACGCACGATTCTCACTTTTCGCGTTGCCCGGAGTGATCTTGTTGATCGCAATTGCCATCGACTGGCTCTGGAAACGTCGCATCGCCCTCGGTCTCATGGCAGCTGGCATCGTGGCCATTGGCTCTATCGCTGATCTTGCTCTGCGGCCCGCCAAACAACCGCTGCGCAATGCTGCGGATTACGTGCACGATCACGGCAGCCCCAACGATCGCCTGCTCGCCATCGGCCTGGCCCATCCAGTGCTTCGGCTGTACACCGGCGATCCAAAACTTACCTACGTTTTCAAGCACGGCGAAAACCTCCCGCGCGCCCTCGCCACCGTGCAACCGCAGTGGTTGATTGTGGATTACCCCAACAGCGTGAAACCTGAAACCTACCGATTCATCGAACAATCAGGATTCAAAGAAGCGGTCCGATTCCCCGGCTGGGCAGACTGGACCAACGGCGATGTCATCGTCTACCACAAATGACCGCATTCCAAACCGCCGACACTCAATCGTGCCGCAGTGCCACAATTGGGTCCTGCCTGCTCGCCACCACTGCCGGGTAAATGCCGAAGATTAGCCCGACGCTGGCCGCCACCAGAAACGAAACGATGATCGACCACCACGTTACCTGCGTTTCCACTTCGATCTTCGTCTGGAAGAATTCGCGAAACATATTCAGCCGCAGCAGCCACGGCAGCCCCACGCCGATGCCAACCGAAAGCCCCACGCCCAACGCAATGCCCAGCAGCCCGCCCACTGCGGAGAGCGTGCCTGTTTCCACCAGAAACTGCCAGACGATATGTCGACGTGTGGCGCCCAGCGCCCGCCGAATGCCAATCTCCCGCGTTCGCTCCGTTACTGATGCCAGCATGATGTTCATGATGCCGATGCCGCCGACCAGCAGACTGATCGCCGCGATCGAAACCAGCACAATGTTCCACACCATCGCCGTGCGCTTCTGGGCTTCCAGCAATTCCCACGGCACGATCAACTGCACATCATCAAAATCCGGATGGCCTTCCTTCATGATCAATCGCACCATCGCTGCATCTTCCAGCACTCTCTCGGTATTGGGCGATGCGATGTAGATCTCTGATAGTTGAATCTCTTCGTTCTGAAACGCGCCGGCCACCCGCCGCTGAATTTGGTCGCCAAACAAGGTCTCCGCCGTCGTCATGGCGATGTGAACGTCCTTGTTCAGATCGCGGCCAACCAGCGCCGATCCGCGCCCGCCAGCCAATCCCACCGGCCGCAACACGCCCACCACCGTGAACGCCTGATCCTTGATGCGAAACACCTTGCCCAGCGGATCTTCCAACCCGAAAAACTTCTCCGCCACTTCCGATCCAATCACTGCCACCGGCAGCGCGGATTGCATGTCCTGATCCGTCAGATACCGGCCGCGATCAACGTGCAGATTCGCCACGGTCAGAAGGTCCGGCGTCGTGCCAAACGCCTGGCTCAACATGCGCTTTTCTTTGTAGAGAATGTCATCGCCCACTGCCTTCAAAGGCACAACGCTGGCCGCCCACGGCAAGTTCCCCACGATGCGGCGATGGTCCTCCCGGCGAATGCCGTACCGCGCCAAAAACATCGTCTGCGTCGCGCTCATGGCGGTGGTTTCCGGCGGCTTGACCGATCGCACGATGATGTTTGTAGCCCCCAACGCCGCAATCTCACGCAGCGCGGCCTGCTTGTTGCCCTCGCCGATGGAAACCATCACAATAACCGCCGCCACGCCCAGGATGATGCCGAGGCTGGTCAGAATGCTGCGCAGCTTGTGCAATCGCAGATTGCTCAAGCCGAGACGTAATGTTTCGAGAAGGAAGGTCATTCGGATTGACGATTGACCAAGATCATAGCCGCAAGGCAACGCCTCGCGGCATCTCCGACCTCCCATGCCTCAAATTGAAATCATCTCGGAACAGGAACATGGCAAGGCATGGCAGTTTCTCGTGCAGGTCCTCGATGACGAAGGAAACCTGCGCAAACACACCGTCACGCTGTCATGGGCTGATTACAACCTCTGGTCGCCTGATGGCGGGGATGAACCGGTAAAGGTCGCAGAGGCCGTGATGTTGTTTCTGATTTCACGCTTGGGCGCGGCAGGAATCGATGCCAAGATTGAGGCATCAATTGCTAGGCGGAAGTTTCCAGATGCTGACGCGGCAATTCCTACACTCATCTTGGGAAAATTTGGCTGATGCAAACCTATCCTGAAATTCTCCAATCCGAGGTTTCCGTGTCATGAGTTGGTCAAATCCATTCACTAACCGGGTACAAGAGACTTTCAAATTCCTCATTGACGAATTTGGGTTTCATTGCGGTGATTTGGACGACAACGAACACTGCGTAACCTATTGCTCAACCCACTGCAAGATTATCATTGCGACGGACAGGGGACAGTTTTACGCCTCGGTGAGACACCCTTCTGAACCGATTGAATTGCCACTCAGAGACGTTATTAACTACTACGATCCAAACGCACATTGTGAAACGGGTTTTTTTGAAACCGATTCTGCCCAGATGAAGGCGATGGGTGATGAATTGAGAAAGATCGCTGCTAGTCTACAAACCGCATGCCGACCGCTACTACTCGGTGAGTTTGCGGAATGGGATTCCCAAAACAAAGCCAGTCAAGAACGACATGCAACGTGGTTGGCAACAACCGAATTTGGCAGACGAATCCTGCGAGCGAAAGCCAGAGACGAATCAGTGAGCCGTCGGCGAGAAAAGGATTGATCGGGTTTCGATTGCTCTCTGTTTGCGACTGCAACTTACACATTCGTCATCAACGGCTGCGGAGCCTGCGGTTGATGCGTCAGCGGCAGATCCACAAAAAACGTCGCCCCGCGCCCCGGTTCACTCACAAAACTCACCGTCGCATGCAGCATCTGGGCCAGTTCCCTGCAAATCGCCAAACCCAATCCCGTGCCTGCATGTTCACGCGTGTGGCTGGCATCGATCTGCCGGAACTTCTCAAAAATCACATCCTGCATGTCGTACGCAATGCCCGGCCCGGTGTCCGCCACCGCCAGCCGCACGCCCAGATTGTTGTCCTGCCGCGTGACACGGTCCGCGCTCACCGTCACCACGCCGCCGTTGGGTGTGAACTTGATCGCATTGGAAAGAAAGTTGTAGAGAATCTGCTGCAGTTTCCCGGGATCGGTTTCAATCACCGGCAGGCGCTGCGCGATCACCGTGTTCATCTCAATGTCCTTGGCCTGTGCCTGCGGCCGCATGATGCCCACCAGGCCCTCGATCAAATCGCCCACGCTCGTCGGCTCAATGTTCACCTCCATGCGGCCAGCCTCGATCTTTGCCATATCCAGCAACTCGTTGATCATCTCCAGCAGCGAGCGTCCGCTGCCAAGAATGTTGGCGATGTATCGCACGCGCTTGGGGTTGGGTTCCTTATCCGCCTGTGCTATTTCTTCCAGCAGTTCCGCAAATCCAATGATGGAATTCAGCGGCGTGCGTAGTTCGTGACTGACATTCGCCAGAAACTCGCTCTTGAAACGGTTGGATTCATAGAGGCCCACATTCGCTTCAGAGAGTTCCGTCAATTTCAAATCCAGACTTTCGTTGAGTGCTCGCAGTTGTGCCTGCCCCTGCTCCAACCGTGTGAGCATGGAGTTGAACGCCTCGGAAAGTTGCTCAAACTCATCGCCGGTCTGGATTTGCGAGCGGATCGCACCGGAGAGAGAATCAACTTCGTCAGGATCAGGTGAAACACAAGCCCCGCCAGAAGACTCGCCACAATGCCCGCCGCGATGATAAAGATGCGGCTGGTCAGCAACTGCCCCTCCGCAAACTGGCTTGTGCGGTCAATCACCAGTATGGCCCGCAGCCGGTTCGCCACATCCGGATCAAACGCCCCGCCGCGAAACTCCGAGACCGACCGATCCTGCACCGCACGAATCTCTGATTCACGAATCGCCCGCGCGTACCGATACACCGGCCGACCTTCCACATGCGTAACCGCCGTGTATTCCGGCCGCGCCGGTTCCGCCTGAAATCTCTTCAACGCCGTGGAAAGAAACGACCGCTGCTCATCCTCATGATCAATTTCTTCCACCCGCACCAGCGTCATTCGCAGCACCGGCGTCTCATCCTGCTGCGAAAGAAACTCATCCAACCGCGCCGGCAGCGAGCCCGGCTGCTCCAGCGTTCCCAATTGAATGCGGTCCTTCAACCACGCATCGCTCAATTGCCGTGCCACCTCCCACTGCGAATCCCGCACCAGCGACGACGTCCGAAACCACGGCACGCTCAACGCGCACCCCAGAATCAGCACAATGGCAAAGCCAAAGAGCATCTGACACTTGTTGGCAAGACTGATTCCGGCAGCCATGGGGGATTACAAACTCACGATTGACGATCGATAGTACCAACGATGAATATCACCGCAGTGACGCAGAGAAAGCAAAACATTCTCTTTCTCCTCTGCGCTCTCCGCGTCTCTGCGGTGAACTTGCTTTCCAATGCTCAATCGTAAATCGTCGATCATCAATCTCAAAATCACGTCGGCTTTCTCCACCCGAACGCCGGGTCCTTGTGCAGCGCACCCGATGCCAGTTTGATGCACCGGCGGCAGATCACTGCCTCCGGATACGCCGGGCTCTGCCACCCAGGTTCATCTCCGCGATCCATCGCCTTGCGATCCTCCCCGCTCTCCAGACACATCGGGCACTTGAAATCCGCCGGCGCGGTGTTGCTTTCATGAAGCAGCACCTCCGTGTACGCCACCGTCAGGCACTTGCCGCAGATGCAACTGCCCTGATGGCCCTCCAGCATCGGCACATCCTCCACCCATTCGGCGTGACAGAAATCACAGATGACATCCGTCATCTGCACATCGTTTTCATCGGTGCCGGGTTTGCGCATCTCACAAGAGTTTAGCGGCGTCGCTCGCGACGCGGTGCCACAGGACAAACTGCAAGTCGTTTAGTGTTGTTCCCGCGCAGGCGGGAACCCAGTAGGACTCCCAGCGCCTGGGTTCCCGGCTGCGCGGGAATGACGCTCCACCAAAACCTCACTCATTTGCACGCTTCACCAGCGTCATCGCGAAAAACGGCCGCCCTTCGCTGCGATACTTCCGCTCAAAGTTCGACCCCACCACTTCACCCTCGCCCGCCGACTCCGGCGATTCAAACGCCTTGCGCTCAAACATGCCCGCATTCCGCGCTGCATGCTCCTCACACCACGCCCACAAGTCCGCGTGATCGGTCACGATCCGTACCTCGCCGTCCGCCGTCAGCACGCGATGAAACTCCGCCAGCGTCGCATCCTGCACCACGCGCCTCTTGTGATGCCGCGTCTTGGGCCAGGGATCAGAAAAATAAAGGTGAATCACCGCCACGATCCCAGCCGGACATCGGGACCGCACAAACTCCGTCGCGTCATCGCGCAGAATCTTGACATTTGCCAATTGGTGCCGCCGCATGCGATCCGCCGCGTAGCGGTAGAACTCCCCCGCCCATTCCATGCCCAAAAAATTCACCTCCGGCTGCCGCACCGCCTGTTGCAGCAAGAACGTCCCCTTCCCGCAGCCAATCTCAATTTCAAAACGCCGCTCCGGATGCGCAAACCACTTCCTTGGATCAAACCGCCCTGCATCCAGCGGCGGCAACTCGGTTTGATCAATGCCAAATCCTTCCGTGATCAGGGGTTTGCCGTGTGACAATGCCAAGGCTCATTTTCGCTTTCATGCGGGCTCATGCGCTCGCCGCAGCCGCGGCCGCCGCTTGTCGATCCGCTTCTGCGGATACCGCCGCCATCGGCGGTCCACCGGTGCTTACGCCATTGATGGAACCCACGCACGGCGTACCCACGCCCATACCCTCAAGCGCGTTATGCCAAACCTCCTGGCCAAACAGTGGGTCCAGACAGTATGTGTATCCCTGCACGGAGACAATCAGACGATCGTTTTCCACCAACAGCGCAACGAAGCCGCTGCCCTTGGATGCCTTCCAAGTCCAGATTTTTTCGCCGGTGTATCGATCGAGCGCCACCACTTGGGAACTGAATCCGACATACACCAGGTCAGCGATCGTTTTCGGAAGTGGTGTGGACATGTGCTGATCCTTGTCGAGACACTCCAGTGTAAATCCATGTCAGGGCTTTTTGCGCCCCTTGCGCCAATCCACCATCTCCGCGTCCGCCCACAATTCCTCCAGGTCGTAATACGCCCGCTGATTCGGCTCAAACAAGTGCGCCACCAGATCAACAAAATCAATCACGATCCACGTCCCGCCGGAATCTCGATTGGTCCGAAACACCAGATTGGATTGTTCCTTGCCCATGTCTTCCAGATCCTGCGCGACGGACTTCATCTGTCGATCGCTCGTTCCGGACCCGATCAGGACGTAGTCACAGACCTGGCTAAGTCCGTGAACATCCAACAGTTTCACATCTTCGCAATGCCGCTCATCCAGAAGCCGGGCGGCTTCGATGGCGAAGGTACGTAGTCTCTTTTGATCAGCCATGAGCCAATCAATAATGGGGCGGCCGGCGCGGGCCACGCTGCGGCTTGTCGTCACCCGTGCCGCCACTGGTGCGATCCCCACCGGTCAATGGCCGTACGGTCCGTGGCGCCGATCGACGGGCATCGCGGCGGGCACGCTCCGATGGCTTTTCGTAGTACTGACGACGCTTGATCTCCTTCGTCAGACCTTCCTTCTCGCAGAGTTTCTTGAACCGACGAAGCATCTGCGCAACCGACTCGCCATGCCTGGATTTAATACGAATTGCCATGGACCGCTGTGCCTGCCTTCCTGATGACTGATCGCCCCCACCCTAAGTGGAGGCAAAGTGACGAGCCGCCCATTAAAGCGGCAAAACCCCTTTTAGGCAAGCATGCCCCAAATCAGCCTCCAAGAGCCCATTCCCGCTTCCTATCATCCCGTCCATGCCCCTCCTGATCGATACCTACAACGTCCTGCACACCGTCGGCATCCTGCCGCCGGAACTGGCCGGTATAGATCTGCCCGGCCTCATTCACCTCATCCAAAACAGCCGCTACCGCGATGAACGCCTCACCCTTGTCTGCGATGGCAAACCGCACCTCACCGTCGGCGAGAAACCAATCGAACGCATCGGCCAGATCACCGTTCGCTACTCCGGCCCCGGCAAACTCGCTGATGATCTCATCGGCCAGTTGATCCGCGCCTCCACCGCGCCGCGGCTGCTCTTCGTCGTTTCATCCGATCACGAAATCACTCGCACCGCCCGCCGTCGCCGCTGCAAGACGCTTACATCTGAAGAGTTCCTGGAGCAACTCGCCGCCGATTCACCAACCCAGCACGACAAATCACCCGCCCAGAAAAAACCGCCCGGCGGCATGAGCGATAAACAAGTTCAGGGCTGGGTCAACATCTTCAACCTTGATGAGAAAACCATCGCCATCCCCACCGGCGGATCGCGCCGCAAATTACAATCACCGGAAGAAACAGAATCTGTATCCGCCACCGATTCCAATGCCGGCAACGCACCGACCTCCGGTTCACCCAATCCACCATCCGCTCCTCCAGAACACACCATCAAGCAACTCCCTCCTCGCGAAGGCCTGCCCGAAAGCATTATTGAACAGGCAGAACGCCTGTGGATGAAAGAGCAATCACCAAAACCTCCCAAATGAAAGCAAAGTGCCGTTTCACTGAATCCAATCTGTGTCATCTGCGACATCTGCGGATAATCTCTCTGTACCAATGCGCTTCCCGCCCTTCGTAATTTCGCTGCTCACTGCAATCACCGTCTTGCTCTGCGCCTGCACCGACGACTCTCCAAACGACTCCCACCCAACCCCTCCGCCCGACACCGCCAAATCGCTCTGGCAAAACGAAAACGATTCTGAAGTCGTCGCCATTCCTCATGAATCGGACGACAAGGAACTCGTCGCCGCCATCGCCGAAGCCCGCCGCACCGCCGATGCCGCCCGCACTCGCTGGACCGCCGCCTCGCCCGATGAACGCAATCGCTGGTCCGTCAAGTGGGCCGCGCCGACTGCAAACGATGAAGTCGAACACGTCTGGGTTCAGCCGATCAACTGGTCCGCATTCCGGATCGAAGGCATCCTGCTCTCCAAACCCGTCGCTGAACTCGCCAACGCAAGAACACTTGGCGAGATTGTCAGTTTCCCCATCGATGAACTCACCGATTGGCTCCACTTCACCAGCAGCAATCCCAACCCCACATCCGCCGATCCGCATGAAGGCGGTTACACCGTGAAACTCCTCGAAGCACGCTTCGGCAAACCCACTCCGTGATTCACGGAAAGAATCGCCGCATGGGAACCCTCTCCCCCTGAGGGGAGAGGGCAGGGTGAGGGGTGTACGCCAGAAAACTTCGACTTACGGAAACAACCGCTGAACCCGCCAAACACCCGGCTTCTGCGCCTCCGGCCGATACACGATCCGATCGTGAAGCCGAAACATATGCCCCTGCCAGAACTCAATCGCCTCCAGCCGCACACGGAACCCTCCCCAATGCGGTGGTCGAAATACCGGCTTGCCTTCAAATCGTTTTTCCTGTTCCGCAAAAGCCGCATCCAATTCCGCCCGATTCTTCGCCGCCTCTGACTGCCTGCTCGCCCACGCGCCAATCTGGCTCTGCCGCGGCCGTGTTGCAAAATACGCATCCGCCTCCGCATCGCTCGTTGGCGTTACCGCCCCCTCGACCCGCACCTGCCGATTCATCGGGTCCCAGTGAAACAGCAACGCTGCCAGCGGCTTGACTGCAAGCGCAAGCCCCTTGCGACTGTTGTAATTCGTAAAGAACACCGCCCCGCGCTCATCCAGTCCCTTCAGCAGAACCATCCGCGCCGAAGGCCTCCCATCCGCATCCACCGTCGCCAATGCCATCGCATTTGGGTTCGGCAACCCAATGTCGTCGGCTTCCGCAATCCATTGATTGAGCAGCGCAATCGGATCGGCTGGCGGATGATCAAAATCCAATGACTTGAATTGGTTCACGCTGGTCATCCTACGGTGATTTCACCACGGAGGCACTGTAATCGCACAAGAGGAATGAAATGATTGACCATGGACGGAATGAAAAAGGATCAATGGTTTCTTGGCCTATCCCCAACATTTGCTTGCAATTCATTCAACATTCTTTTATCCCTCTGCGTCTCTGCGGTGAACTTCTATCTTTTCTCGCCAGGCGATTCCGTCGGCTTTTCCTCCTCCACCGCATGAGGCCGCAACAGTGTGTGCGCCTTGCGAAGGTCGTTCCTTGCCCGCCGCATGTGGTCCACAAAGTTCGCCCCTCCGACCCATCCCTTGCTGTTCATCGAAGCCGCAATCGCCGGGATCGCACGATCCCTAAAGAAACTCACATCCTGCCTTGATAACTGCGGCGCAATCTGCGGTATCTCCCGCACAACCGCTTCCAGATCAGCCAGAGAAATCACATCACCAAGCCGCGATGGATCCGGTGGCGCTGAAGTCGCCGCACCTGCCGCCGCTCCCGGTTCAGCCCCAGGTGCCGCGTTCTGCTGCGTCGTCTGCAAGACCGCCAGCAAGTACAATAGTTGATCGCCGTTCAATGTCTTGATTTGTTCCGTTACCCGCTCCTGTGCGATTTTCACATCTTCCCGGTGACCAAACTCATCGGCTCCCGCTGCCCTCGCTGCATACGCGCCCAGATACTTTCCGATCTCGCCGCGCGTGCCGATCACCGCACCAATAAACCCAAACGGGTCCTTCCGGCTCATCCGGTCCACCGCATCAAACAGCATCGGCTTGGCGCTCTCATCCATCATGCCGTTAGCCAGCGCGGTTCCCGCCAGATTGATCGTCTTGTTGAAATTGCAATGCGATATCAGCGAACTCACCAGCATCGGGTCTTCACCCATGTGCGCTGAAACAACCGCCGCAATCGCCAGCCGATCCGCCGCCTCCCACTGGTTCTCCCCCGCCGTCCCAGCGCGCAGCAACCGCACCGCATCAGCGTGAATGATCCGAATCGCATCGTGAACGCCAACCGCGTACGGGGGAATGAACCCAACATACGCTTGCCATGGCTGCTCCGGTCGGGTGAATCCAAAATCGCACCGGTGCTTCTTCGTTCCTTCCCGGAACTCATCAAGAATCTCTTTCACCGGCTGCGATACCAGCGCCGCAGTTACTTCCTTGCTCATCGGCGCGGAAGTATCCGCAGCAAACTCACGAATCCCTTTCAGTACCGCTCCATCAAGTTTCCCAACCATCTCCGCGCCGCGCACATACCACAACGCCGCATTCGCCAGATCATTGGCAGTCGCTTTCCCACTCGCCAGCGCGCCCAATGTTGCCCGCCGGTCCGCCAACATTTTCTCCGCCTTTGAGCGCATTTCCAGCACCCGACCCAGCGCCGGCATCAACATTGATGCCAGCGGACCATACGCATGCGTTTCAAACCCCGCCTCAACCTCCTTCATCGCGGCCTTCGCCTCTTCCGCATCAGGCATCGCGAAGATCTCCACCATCCGATTCATCAGCCCGTCGTACTCCTCCACCGCTCCCTTGAAAGCCTTCTCATCCATCCCCATCAGGGCCAACTCCGTCGCATCGTTGCCGCCAAACATTTCCCGGAACTCCGCAATCCCTTTCCCGCCTCCATCACTGGCAAATTTCTCCGTCAGCCAACCCACCGCCAGTTCCTGTTCACCCGCCACCGCTTCCAGACAATCAAATGGATCGTGCGCATCCAGTCGCGAAAGCCCCTGCAACAAACTCTTGCTCTCGGCCTCACCAAACACGCCACGATCCAACCCGTATTGCGCCGTGCGATCTGCCAGACCAAACACCGCCTGCCCCACCAGTGAACTGATGACGATCCGATCCCCCGAAAAGTGATCCGACATTCGATAAAGGTCCGCCACGTTCGCCGCCGCCCCGGCTGCATCACCATCTCCCAGCCGCACCATCGTGTCTGCCCTCATTACTCTGGCAATGCCGCGCAACTGGCCCAGATGCGGCAGCAACATCTCAATGCCCTGGCTGCGATCAAGCGGAAAATTGCATGATTCCTCCGCCGTGCCCCGTCGCGTCATTTCGAGAATCGGCTGCACCTTCGCCAGCGCCGCCCGCAATTCCGCCGTTACCGGCTGCGTTTCATCGTAATTCCCAAGAAGTTCAAATTCCCGCGGCGAATTTTCCCGCAACGCCTGATACTGATCGATCGCCAGTTGATACCACTTCGCCGCGTTGTGATCTGCCGCCGTCTGTCCCACCGCCGACCGCCCAACGCCAACCACGAAAACCAGGGCTAGGCCGATCAAAGCAACACCACGCATGGGAAATTCCTATTCAGAAAGGCTGCACAAGTATATCGGCGGCCGGCCCCCACCGGCGGCGACTGCGAATTCGCCCTGTGCCGCAATTCTCCCCATCCAACACCCTATCATGCCCGGCCCATGATTTATGTCTTCTTCGGTTGCGTCATCCTCCTGGTTGTAGCCCTGATCGCCCTGGATCTGGGCGTCTTCCACCGCTTTGGCCGCGCCCATGTGGTGAAAATGCGCGAGGCCCTCGTCTGGACCGGCGTCTGGGTCACGCTCGCCCTTTGCTTCAACGTTGTGGTCTATTTCCTCTATGGCTCCAACTGGTTTGGCTGGCACGAGGTGTATTCCACAGACCTCAAGGGACCCGAGGCCGCGCAAATGTTCCTGCTCGGGTACATCGTGGAACTCTCCCTCTCGATGGACAACCTCTTCGTCTTCGCCGCCATCTTTGCCTACTTCCGAGTGCCGCTGGAACATCAGCATCGCGTCCTGGTCTGGGGAATTCTCGCCGCCATCTTCCTGCGCGGCACGATGGTCGCT
Organism: uncultured Isosphaeraceae bacterium; assembly: GCA_964634655.1. Taxonomy (GTDB): domain Bacteria; phylum Planctomycetota; class Phycisphaerae; order Phycisphaerales; family SM1A02; genus CAZWJR01. The sequence goes on from CAZWJR010000019.1 coordinate 15,958, forward strand.
CTCGGCGCCGCGCTCGTCGAGCAATTCGATTGGATCATGTACGTCTTCGGCGCGCTGCTGATCTGGACCGCCTACAAGATGCTCAAGAGCGGCGACTCGCCCATCGATCCCGAACGCAACATCTTCATCCGTCTCGCCCGTCGTGCCTATCCCATCACCACGGACTTCCACGGCAACAGATTCTTCGTCACGGTCAATGGCGTGCGCATGATGACGCCCCTGTTCCTCGCGCTAATGCTCGTGGAAATCGCCGACATCATGTTCGCCATCGATTCCATCCCCGCCATCTTCGGCATCACCGATGACACCTTCATCGTCTTCACCTCCAACGTCTTTGCCGTCATGGGATTGCGCTCCATGTACTTCGCCCTCACCGGCCTGATGCACAAGTTCCACTACCTCAAACCCGCGATTGTCGGCCTGCTGGCCTACATCGGCGCCAAAATGCTGCTTCACGAGGTCCTCCACATTCCAAATTGGGTTTCCTTGATGGTGATCTTCGGCTTCCTGCTCGCTGGCATCGTCATATCGCTGGCGGTAGGCGGGAAACAACCTCACACGATCAAATCATCCGAGACCCCCTGAACTTCCAATTCCGGCCGGAGCATCACGGCCAATCCATATTGAAACACTCGCCAGCCTCCTGCCAATAATCCACCATGGCCTCCGCAAGAAAAGGAAAAATCAGGTCGTGGTACAAACGCCGAATGGGCTGGATTCCCCGCCCCGTTCGCCGCGCCATCGTGCTCGTCCTCGGCGGCACGCTGCTTCTGCTCGCCATCATCGGCATCATTCTTCCCGTCATCCCCGGTTTCATCTTCGTTCCCTTCGCCTTCGCCATCATGGCCGCAGAATTCGCATGGGCCGCCCGCTGGCTCCGCAAAATCAAACGATCAGCCTCCGGTGTCCAGGCCCGAGTCAAACGCGGCTGGACCGATCGCAAACGCCCCGCTCCCGTCATCATCAATCAAGCCGAACGGAACCAGGCACAATAATGGTCTTGCTTTTACAGCGAAACCGACTCTCCGCAACGCCGCACCTCTTTTTCCTAATATGAGTCCCGATGGAATGGCTCCTCTATCTCGTCGCCTTCTTGCTTTCACTCACCGGCCTCGTCCTCGTTGCGCTCTGCATCGTCGGCGTGCCCGGCGGGTGGATCATGCTCGGCCTGGCCTTCCTCATTGAATATCTCGATCAGTTCTACCTCACGCCGGAACACACTCAAACCTTTGATTGGTGGGTTCTGGGAATCTGCGCCGCCTTGCTTGCTGTGGGTGAATTGATCGAATTCCTCGCCGGTGCAGCCGGTGTCAAAACCGGTGGCGGTTCCCGGCGCGGCATGGTCGGTGCGATCATCGGCGGCATCGTCGGCGCCATCGCATTCACACTCTTCATTCCCATCCCGCCCTTCGGCACGCTCATCGGCGCCATCGCCGGCACCTTCGGCGGCGCGGTGCTTGGCGAAGTTACCGGCGAGCAGCCCAAATCCGTCCGCGGCTCCATGAAGCCCGCCGTCGGCGCCACCATCGGCCGCCTCGCCGGTTCCATGGGCCGCATCCTCATCACCACCATCGTCTGGGCCATCCTCTCCGTCTCCGCCTTCTTGCCGTGAGTCTGTCGCCTGACGGTTCCGCAGACGGCTTGACCCACTTTCAATCCAAAATCCTAACTTCTCTCTCCGTGTCTCCGTGTCTCCGTGGTTGTAACGCACTCGAATCGCCTATCCTTTTCCTCCATGCGGCGTTCGCTCACCATCCTCGCTCCCGCCAAACTCAACCTCGCCCTTTCCGTCGGCCCGCCCGATGCAACCGGCATGCACCCCATTGCCTCATGGATGGTCACCGTCAACCTCTTTGATGAACTCAACCTCACTCGCCTCGAAGACGATCGCCTTTCCCGCTACGCCATTCTCTGGCACGCCGATGCCAAACGCCGCAGCGAGATCAACTGGTCCATCACCAAGGACCTCGCCGTCCGCGCTCATCTGACTCTGCAGGATCAAATCGGTCGCAATCTGCCAATCCAACTCAAATTGGAAAAACGCATCCCCGTCGGCGGTGGCCTCGGCGGCGGCTCCTCCAACGCCGCCTCCATGCTCAACGCACTTAACGAACTCTTTGAACTTGGTCTTTCCGGCGATGACCTCGCCGCCATCGGCAAAACTCTCGGCTCCGATGTCCCCTTCCTGATCCGCGGCGGCAGCGCGCTGGTGGAAGGCCGCGGCGAAGTCCTCACTCATCACCATCCCTCCCCTATTCACGCCGTCATTGCGTTCCCCAACGCCATCTGCCCCACACCAAAAGTCTATGGCCTGTTCGATGAAATGCACGTCCAGCGCAACGGCACATCGCTCCGCACCGCCGCTGTAACTGATCTCATCCACCATGCCGCGCGCGGCCCGCTTCCATCGGATCAGCTCTTCAATGATCTTGCCCCCGCCGCCATCCACGCCGCACCGCAACTTCACGACGATCTCAAATCCTTGGCGGAAATCGCACAGCGGCCCGCCCATGTCAGCGGTTCAGGCTCCAGCATCTTCGTTCTTTGCGATGATGAATTGCACGCCGCCGCACTCGCAGAATCCGTCCAGAACAAACTCCATCTCCCCGCCGTTGCCGTTCGCTCCTCCTACGCTGTGCAACATGCTGCTGTCTGATACACCTCCCACCCTCACCGCCGGCCGCAGCCCCCGCGCCATCATTTTCTTTCTCGCACTCGCCGTCTTTCTGCTCACCGCAGACCTCACACTCAAATACCTTGCCTTTGAGTTCGTCGCCGGCACACCTGTTCATCCAACGCCCCAGAACCTTCACGATCGCAATCTCATCCCGCCGCACGAGGGAGTCTCGGTCATCCCCAACGTGCTCATGCTCAAACTCACTCTCAACTTCGGCGCGGTCTTCGGCATCGGCTCCGGCGCCCGCACGCTGTTCATCATCGTCAGCGCCATGGCAGTCGCCGTCATCCTCTCGCTCTTCTGGCGCAGCAGCCGCCGACAGCACGCCCTGCACATCGCACTCGCCATGGTCCTTTCTGGCGCGCTCGGCAACCTTCACGACCGCATTTTCATCGGTGCCGTCCGCGATATGCTCTACCTCTTCCCAGGCGTGCAATTGCCTTTCGGCCTCGCCTGGCCCGGCGGCAGCCGCGAGGTTTATCCCTGGATCTTCAATATCGCCGATATGGCTCTCATGATCGGTGTCGGCATCATCCTGCTCACCCTGCTCCGCAAACCCAAAACAAGAGCCGAATCATGAAGTTCACCCTCCTCGATTCCATCCTTGAACAATCCGCCGATCGCATCGTCGCCGTCAAGCAAGTCTCCCTCGCAGAGGAATATCTTGCCGATCACTTCCCTTCCTTCCCCGTCCTGCCCGGCGTACTCATGATTGAAACCATGGCACAGGCCGCCCGCGCTCTCCTCATCAGCCGCAATGAAAAAAACCGCAACATGGTCCTGGGCGAAGTGAAAGCCCTCAAGTTCGGCAACATGGTCCGCCCCGGAGAATCCCTGGAAGTTGAAGTCACCTTCAACAAACAACTCGACGACGGCTCGGTTCAGTTCAAAGGCGTTGGAACCGTCCGCCGAAAAAACGCCGCCAACGCACCCGCCGACGAAACCGCCGTCAGCGGCAAGTTCACCATGCGCCCCGTCCGACGCGCCTAACGGTTCCACAGTCTCCGCTTTCTCTTTGCGCTTCTTTGCGTCTTTGCGTCTTTGCGCTCAAACGAACTACCCAACACCAAATATCCCAAAAAAGTGCGGCATCTTTCAATTCCTGCTATAAATATCCTCGAGATTGGAGACCAGCACGCATGCCCGAGACCGCAACCATGACACGCCAAACCATCTTTGACAACGTCCGCGATGTGCTTGAAGAAGCCCTCGGTGCCGATGCGGAAGACATCACCCCCGATGCCACACTTACCGGCGATCTGGAAGCGGAATCCATCGACTTCCTCGACATCGTCTTCCGCTTGGAAAAGAAATTCTCCGCCCCCGGCAAACCTTTCAAGATCAACCAGGGTGAGTTGTTCCCCGAGAACCTCATGGAAAACGCCGCATGGGTCTCCAACGGCAAGTTCACCGATGCAGGCATGAAGATGCTCCACGAGCGAATGCCTCACGTCGATTTCTCCCGCTTCCAAAACGATCGCGATGTCAACAAAGTCGGCGAACTCATCACCGTCAAAAGCCTCGTCGATTTCGTCGAACGCAAACTCAAATCCTGACGCCGCTTGCGGCCTAGCGCGCCAACGGCAAATCACCGCGCTCATTCTGACCTCTGACCTCTGATCTCTGACCTCTCGCCCATGCGCTGGATGTGGATTGACCAGATCATTGAGTTTGAACCCTCCAAACGGATGGTCGCGGTCAAGAACGTCTCCCTTTCAGAAGATCACCTCCACGATCACCAATTCGACGGCGTCCCCATCATGCCCGCGTCCCTCATGATTGAGGGCATGGCTCAAACCGCCGGCGTCCTCGTCGGCTCCGTCAACCGCTTCCGCGAAAAAGTCGTCCTCGCCAAGATCGTCGTCGCACGATTCGATGAAGAAGTCTGCGCCGGCGAAACCATCCGCTACGAAGCACAACTTGAACACATGAGCGGCCCCGGCGCCTCCACCTCCGGCGTCGTCAAACGCCTTCGGCACAAAGGCCCACACGCCGGTCATTGGCAAACCATCGGCCAGGTCGATCTCATGTTCAGCCATCTCGATAACAACATGGCAGGCATGGAGTTCCCCGAAGAAAACTTCGTCTTCTCCGAAAATTTCCGCATGATCCTCCACGCCGCCGGCTTGCAAAATCTAGCCGACAGTTAACTCCCCCTTCCTTGAGGGAGGGGGCCGTGGGGTGGGTGAAAAGCCGCATCGTCCTGCAAACCTGGCCAATTCATTCTCCTCCGTTTCCGTGCTCTTCGCGGTGATTTCTTCTGTTCAGCGTAGGATTTCGCCGAATTCCCATGAACCCCGAACGCTGGCGACAAATCGATGACCTCTTCCAGCAGGCTCTGGAAATCGAAACCGAGCATCGCCTCGAGTTCGTCCGGCGCGTCGCCCGCGATGACGACGATCTGCAAAAAGAAGTCCTCTCCCTCCTTGAAGCCGGCCACCGCGATGATGCACTCCTCAACCAACCCGTCCTCGGCGGCGTCGCACGACTCCTCGGCGATGACGCCGGCGAAGATGTAGACCCCGCATCCCTCATCGGCCAGCGCCTCGGCGCGTATCGCCTCACATCACTCATCGCCGTTGGCGGCATGGGCGCCGTCTACATCGGCGTGCGCGATGATGATGAGTTCCAACACACCGCCGCCATCAAACTCGTTCGTCGCAGCGTTACCGGCTCCTCCGCCGGCATGAACCTTAGTTCACTCCACCAGGAAGACATCCGCCGCCGCTTCCAGTTGGAACGACAGGTGCTCGCCAACCTCGATCACCCCTGCATCGCTCGCCTCATCGATGGCGGCACCTCCGCCGATGGCCGCCCCTACTTCGTCATGGAACACGTCAAGGGCGAACCCATCGACGCCTACTGCCGCAACCACAACCTCACCATCCCCCAGCGCCTCCACCTCTTCATTCAAGTCTGCGAAGCCGTCCAACACGCTCACCAGAACCTTGTCATTCATCGCGATCTCAAACCAAGCAACATCCTCGTCACACAGGATGGCACCCCCAAACTTCTTGACTTCGGCGTTGCAAAAATGCTTGATCCAAGCCCCAAGCGCGCCAGTTCCGGCAACCACTCCGCTTCCAACGACAAATCCGCCTCCGCAAGCGCCATCGCCTTCACAGATTCCAACTTCCGCCGCTACGCCATGTCGCGCGCCACCGTCACAGGCGCTTTCATGGGCACCTTTGCCTACGCCGCTCCGGAACAAGTCAGCGCCACCAGCGGCTCACATGACACCCGCAGCGATGTCTACTCCCTCGGCCTCATCCTCTATCGCCTCCTTACAGATCAATCTGCCTACAGCGTCGAAGGCCCCGTCACAGAAGTCCTCCACACCATCCTTGAAGTCGATCCCCCGCCCCCTTCACAGAAACTCCTCTCAAATCCAAAATCAATAAGTGGCGAACTCGACACGATCGTACTCAAAGCGATCATGAAAGATCAGCGTCGCCGCTATCAATCCGCCGGCGACCTCGCCGCCGATATCAACCGCTGCATGCGCGGCGAACCAATCCTCGCACGCAGCGACAGCCGCTGGTACCTCCTCCAGAAAACCGCTCGCCGCTATCGCGCACCGCTCGCACTCGCCGCCGTTGTTCTCGCGCTTGTCATCACCTCCGCCGTCGTCGCACTCATTCAATCAAAGCGATTGGCTGAACGCAGCGCCGAACTCGCCTCCGCTCTCCGCCTAAGCAACATCGAACGCGGCCGCCTCCTCGGCCACTCCGGCAACCTCGCCGCCGCCGAAGCGCTCATCTGGCCCGAATACGCCCCCGAAACAATAAAGGAATCAGCCGCAGGCACGCAATCCAAAATCCAAAATCCAAATCAAAGATCCGTTGTGGTGGAATCTAAAATCGATTCCGATTCCCGCATCGCGCACTGGGCACTCTGGGAACTCTACGCCCAGCACCCTTGCCTCCGATCCTTCCGTTACACCAGTCCCCTTGCCACCATGAACACCGCCGCCGATGGCAAGTCCCTCATTCTCGCTTGCATGACCGGGCCCGCTTCCGTTGCCATCATCGATATCGCCACTGGTTCCTCTCGCCTCAACCTTCCAGAATCCGCACCCAACGCGCGGCTGAAACTTTCTCCTGACAATCAACTCTTCGTCATCGATCACGGAATCGGCCACATCACAATCCATGACGCCAATACGGGTGCGATCCTCCACTCCTGGTCAATCACTACGAACCAGTCGCTACCCATCCAGGCAAATACGAAACAGAAGATGAGCGCTGGATGAGT
>CAZWJR010000020.1:0-10212 GCA_964634655.1 uncultured Isosphaeraceae bacterium
ACAGATTCCAGCGACCTCGGCATGTCCGTCATCGCTTACAAGCCCAATGAAGCCCGGCCCGGCCACTTCGTCCTGACGCTCACCCCCAAGCAACTTTGGCCCAAGCAGGACTACCAACCGCAGGACGTCGTCTTCGTCATCGATACCAGCGGCTCCATGGCTGGCGAAAAAATCGATCAGGCTCGCGCCGCCCTCAAATTCTGCGTCGATCAACTCAATGAAAAAGACAACTTCAATCTCGTCCGCTTCTCCACCGGCGTCGATTCCCTCTTTGAACAAATGCAGCCTGCCACCAAAGACAATCGTGAACGCGCCAAGGAACGCATCGCTCAATTCTCTGCAGCCGGCGGCACAAACATCACCGACGCACTGAAACAAGCGCTCGATCTGCGGCCCGCTCAACAAAAGCATTCACTCATCATTAATCCGGATAAACCCGAATCGGAACAACAACGGATTGAAGTCGATTTTTCTCGTCCTTTCGTCGTCGTCTTCATCACCGATGGCATGGGCAACCAACCCGCCGAGCAAACCATGAAAATGGTCGATGAGCACGCTTCGTCCAAAAGCGCACGCCTCTTCACCTTCGGCGTCGGCCACGATGTCAACACCGTCTTCCTCGATCAACTCGCCACCAACCACAACGCCAAACCAACCTACGTTCAGCCCGGCGAAAATCTCGAACTCGCCCTCGGCGATTTCTTCGCCGTCATCAGCCAACCCGTTCTCACCAATCTCAAACTCACGCTGCCAGAAATCGAAGCCACCGAAAAATTCCCCGCAAGCCTCGGCGATCTCTACCATGGCCAGCAACTCATCATCGCCGGCAAGTTCAACAACGCCAAAAGCGGCCCGGTCAAACTCACCGCCATGCAAAACGGCAAACCCATTGAATTCACATGGCCAGACGTGTCTTTTGCAAACACCGCCGAAGCCAAGTACATCCCCGCCATCTGGGCCGGCCGCAAAATCTCCTTCCTCATCGATCAAATCCGCGCCCACGGCGAAACCAAAGAAATGGTCGAGGAAGTCATGTCCCTTAGCCAGGAATACAGCATCCAAACTCCCTACACCAGTTGGCTCGTCAATCCCGATCAACCGCATCGAGTCGGCGGCGACCCAATCGTCTTCGGAGCGCCTGGAAGAGCGGGAGCTGGTGCTGGGGCTGGATTCGGCGAAGGCGGCGGCGGGGGCGGAACCAGACTTCGCGATCCCGCTGCAAATTCCGATGCCCAACGTCGAATACTCGATGAATCCGGTGCCAAACGCGTAGCCGCTCCGCCGCCAACATCATCACCGGCCGATGGACCAGAAGTACTCACCGCCGAAGTAATGCGCGAGAAATCCGGTGCCACCGCCACAACCCTCGCCAAGCAAAACGCCGAACGCCGTGAGCAAAAAGACAATGATGGAGACGGCCGCCTCGATGCAACCAGACTCCCGGCCCGCAAAATCAACGACCGCTGGTACAACCGGATCGACCAGTTCCTCGTCGATGAACGCCTGACCGAAAAATCCCCCATCCTCACAGTCAAGTTTGGTTCGGCTGCCTATTTCGAAATCGTCTCCCGCTGCCCGGAATTGCGTTCCGCACTTGCCGCCAGCCGCAATATCGTCGTTTTCACGTCAGAAACGCAGGCCATCATGGTTGCGGAAACAACAGGAATCGAAACTTTTTCTCTTGAACAATTGAAACAAACCGGTCTTGAGGCTCGTAAGTGATCTGACTGTCTTCTTGTTCCTTCTCCTCCATACGGCTTGAACGGGCACCCCCGTCCAGGCCGTTTTCCTTTAGAGTGACGATTATGAGATGGGAGGCGCGGGCATCCTGCCCGCCTCCACGCCCGCAAGAGTCCGGCTCACCTCGTTTGTCAGGTGGAATGATGTCAAGAAACAAGTTGTCGTGGCTCGTGGCGTTGGCATTCTCCGTTTTCGTTTCCTCCGCCGCATCTGCCCAGCGTCTGGCTCAACTCCCCTGGTGGGATCGCGCAGCAGAGCGAAACATCGGCCCGTACTGGATCAAATCCGATCTCCCGGCTGATCAAGTCAACGCCCTCGGCCGCCGGCTGAACGTCCTCTGGCGGGAATACGACAAATACCTCGCTCACGTCCCGGTGCGCGCCACGGATAATCTCAAAGTCCTCGTCTTCAAGGATCGCTCGGAATGGGCTTTCACCATGCGAACCCGCTTCGCCGCCGGTTCCGCAGAGCAAGGCGGCTATTTCGCCACACCCGCCGATCGCCTCCTCGCATTCTGGACCGATGGCCAATCACCCGAAAACCTCGATCAACTTATCCAGCGAGAAGCCTTCCGTCAGTTCACCGCCAACCGCTTCGGCGATGATCTGCCCGTCTGGCTCACCGAAGGCATGGCCGAACTCTTCTCCCAATCCATTCTCTTCAACGACACACTCGTCTTCGGCCAATCCACGCCGCGCATGCTCGATGAAGTCCAACGAGCCATCCGCGATGAATCCCCCATCCCCTTCGATGTCCTCTTCAACATCAACCCGGCCGATTGGGCCAACCTCACCAAGGCCCAGCCCACCATGGCTCATCGCCAGGTCCGCCTGATGGCGCTCTCCGCCATGGAGTTTGATGGCTCCGGCGAAGTGTTCGCCGCCTACCTCAAGAGCCTTAACGCCGGCCTGCCCGCCAACCACGCTTTCAGCCGCGCCTTCAGTATGACCCCAGCGGAATTTGAAAACCGCTTCAAGCAATACGCCCTCACCGCCAAACCCGGCGCATTCATCACGGCCTACCAGCGCATCCGCTTTCTCGCCGAAGGCACACTCGAATTGAGCCGTCGCAAGATGTATCCACAGTCCCTCAATGAATTGCGAACCAACCTGCGCGAAATCGGCTTCGCCTTCACCATGCCATGCGATCACGAACGTGTGGAGTTCTCCTCCGCTGATGATGCCTTGTTTGAAATCCCCAAAGACTCCTCCACATCATCGGACCCAGTGTTTGTGATTTCCAAGCCCCGCCTTGCCGGCAGCACAAAACGGGATCTCGAACTGGAAAAAACCAATCCCACCCCGCCTTCCATCGCATCACAGTTTCTCCGCCCCACCGGCGTAGAAGTGAAATGGCGCCGCGATCCCGACTCCAACACCTTCACCTACCAGATTCTCGTTCGTTAAAACAAGCCCAGAGATTTTCATCTCTGGGCTTTGACGCGCGGTATCGCAATCAAATCGACGCGATGTGGGGAATCAGAGTGCTGCAATCACTCGATCACAATCGGTTCAGCAAAGGCAAACGTCTTGCCGTTGGTCTTCGCCGGAGCCGCGTTCGTGGGCTGCTCATCGCTTTCCAGAGCCGGGGCCGGTGAAGGCATGTCAGCGAATGGATCATCATTCTTGCCTTGCGTGGACATTTCATACTCCGCACGCTTCTCATAATCGGTGTTCACACCACGCTTGGAGAGCGACTGCAACTGTGCTTCCTGCACCGTGCGGAGTTGCGCCAACTTCGCTTCCAACTGCTTGAGGCTGCTGACCTTGCCGAATTTCTCATAACTCGCCAGCGTGGCCTGCTGCTGTTCTGTAAGTTCGATCAATCGGCCATTGCGCTCAATCGCGTCAATCTGCCGATCCAACTGCCACAACTGCGTTTGGAACGTGCCGTATTCGGATTCCAACTTCGTCAGAATCTCCGTCAGCCGATCCTTCTGCTGCGTGAGGAAAGCAAGCTGCTGTTGATCGGATGCAAATCGATCCTGATACGAAGCGCGAACACTGTTCAGGCGTCGGGCTTCGTTGTATGCCTCTTCAACGTTGAACTTCGCACCGCCAAAGCGAATCGCCACCGGCCGCGTGCCGCCCTGCGTCGTTTCTTCCGCCTTGGCCACCAACGTCTTCAACTGGCCCAGGTCCTGCGTGGTCAAAGCCACCACGCGCTTGGCGATGTCAACATCATGCGCATGCTCATCAATTTGGAACTGCAGGTTCGCCAGTTCGCCTCGGACTTCGCCAATGCGATCCGGATACTGCTTGGCCAGACCTTCCAGCTGCCGACGCATCGCCACCGGATCGCTCACCGCATGATCAACCAGTCCCTGCGCCTTGCCGCGAATCATCGACAGACTCGCCGCAACTCGCTCCGGACCTACCAGCAGGGTCACGCCGCCCAGCGCCAACCCGCCAACCAGCCCCCATCTCAACAATGACTTCATAATGCACATGGTCAATTCCTTTCTCAAATGCCAGCCGTCTTTGTGCGGGCGGCTGATGGGTTGCGTTTCCTGAACCAGCCGGAAAAACTGTCCGGTCGTCCAACGAACATCTTTGGGATTCCCCCGCCGGTTCTTTCACCCTCACCCAAAAACACGATCCACCGCTTCCCACTGTGAATTTGGGCCTTTTTGGCGGCTTTCCTCGCCTTCAGGGTGTCCCAAAATCACTGGATTTCGACTGCTCCCACCCGCAGCCTGTCGTACACTTGAATTCCTGATTCCCGCTTTTTCAGGCCCGAATGCCGTTTCTTGTGAAACGCCAGCACGTTCCTGCCCAACAAACCACTGGCCGATGATGAACACCCTCACCACATCCTTTGTCAATCGCTTGCGCAACCGCGATGAAACCGCGTGGTTTGAACTCTGGGAGACCTTCGGCCCGGTCCTCCGCGCTCAACTCACCAAGTGGGGCAAGGGTCGCATCGGTGTGGAAACCGTCCGCGATCTCACCCAGGAAACCCTCGCCGCTCTTTCTGATTCAATCGATCGCTACGACCCCACTCGCGGCGCTCGCTTCTCCACGTGGTTGCTCTCCATCGCCAAACACGCCCTTGGCGATGAGATCGACCGTCGCAAAGCCCTCAAGCGCGGTGCTGGCAAGAAACCCACAGAGCTTGATGAGCGCTTCATGACCAGCGCCGCCAAGATCGAAGCCGATGACATTTATCAGCAAAACGTCTTCCGCGCCAAGGTCTACGCCGCCATCCGCAAGACTGAAGCCGAAGCCGACTTCATGCAGTTCCAGGTCTACCGCATGCGCGTCGTGGATGGCGCACCCGGCAAAACAGTCGCAGAACAACTCGGCATCAGCGAGCCAACCGTCAGCCGCCACCTGCAGCGCGTCCGCGATCTGCTCCGCAGGCGCCTGGCCGAAGTCGTCGCTCTCTACAGTTTCACACCCGATGAAGCCGCCGAAGTCGAACTTGCCGGCCTCGGCAAGGACGATGACATGTTTGATGAGGCCCTTTCAGAGATTTATCACCAGCAGTCGCGATTGCTTCAACAGGATGAAATCGCATCCCGCGCGTTTTAGCAGCCCGCCACTTGAGTCTCCGCTCAACAAGGCCGGCTGATGGAGGTTCCGATCATGGGTTCAGGAATGCAAAATGCTCTCTTCACTCTGCTGGTCATCGGCGCATCTATCACCGCGTTCGTGCTCTTCGTGGTGTTTGTCGCCGTGCCATTGTTCAAAGGCGTCGGCATGGGCATCGGGTGGGTTTTCCGATCCATCGGCTGGTTCTTTTCCCACATTTTTGAATTCATCTTCGGCACGTTGCGCGATCTTATCCGTTTCGTCGGTTCCCTTATCGCCATGATCGTTCTGTTACCTCTTGTGCCGCTCAATATCGTCATCGGCCGCTGGTCCGCCGCCAGCCACTTCGCAGAAGGCGTCAAACGCGAATGTCACGTCGGCTCCGCCTGCATCTACCGCGCCGCCATCCGCCGCCCGCTGAAACTTCTCCTGCTCGATGGCTTGGTCGAAGGCCTCGAACAGCGCGTCCCCGAAGCCATGCACGGCGCACCTACTGCCGACAAACCCAGCCGCCGCGTCGGCCAGTACGACGGCTACACCATCGTCGGTTCCCTCCGCGCTGGCGGTTCCGGCGCCAAACTCTACATCGCCGAGCCCGACCGGGATCGACAGAATCGCCGAGGCATGCCACCGCGCGTTGTTATCAAATCCTTCGCGCTCACCGAAGGTTCCAGTCTCCCCCAGATCGTCCGCGAATCTCGCGCTCTGGAATGCGCCAAACAACTTGGCCACATCCTTGATCATGGCATGGATGAGCATCGCTTCTTCTACGTCATGCCGTATCACCCCGGCGATCACCTCGGCATCCTCACTCGCCAAATGCATGGTGAATGCAGTGGCAACGGGCTTGATCAAAAACACCTCACCCGCGTCACTTCCTACATGCACGATCTGCTCGCCACCCTGTCCTCGTACCACAAGGGCGGGCTCTGGCATAAAGACGTCAAGCCGGAAAATGTCATCGTTCACGATGGCCAGGCTCATCTGGTCGATCTCGGTCTCGTCACACCACTCCGCTCCGCCATGACCCTCACCACCCACGGCACGGAATACTTCCGCGATCCGGAAATGGTCCGCCAGGCTCTGCGTGGCGTGAAAGTTCATCAAGTTAACGGTGCCAAATTCGATATCTACGCCGCCGGTGCCGTCCTGTATTTCATGATCGAAAACACCTTCCCGGCCCACGGCGGCTTGAGCCGTTTCGCCACCAAGAGCCCCGAGGCCCTGCGCTGGATCGTCCGCCGCGCTATGACCGAATACAACCAGCGCTACTCCACCGCCGATGAAATGCTCGCGGATGTGGATTACGTGATGAGCACACCCAACGCTTTTTCAGTCAAACCCGTTGACCTGCCTTCCATGCGTGGCGATGCCATGCCCGCCGCAGCAACCGTGGCGATCAATGAATCCCACGCCGAAGCCGAACGGTCGTACGTCGCCGCTTCTGCCACCTCACCAAATCCCAAACCATTTGCTGCAGAACAAGTCTTTGCCGCCGTCGGCGCTGCTGCATTAGGCCGTCCAAAACTCACCGTCACAAACTGGTGGACCGGTGAATATCGTGCCGAACAGCCCCAGGCCGGTCTTGGCCTGGACGACATGAGCGAAGCACAGGCCGCCCGCATCCTTCGTAAGGAATCCTTCGCATTCCGCCAGCAGGCCGAGCACATTAATCGCCAAGTCCGCTCCGGCGTCATCAGCGCCCGCAAAGCAGCACGCGAACAACTCAAAGCCGCCAAACACCGCGCCAAGGAAATGCGCACCCGCGCCGCTGTGCACAGGAAGAACGTCATGCCGCGCATAGGCGTCCCAATGTCCGCCGCCGTCATCGGCACGCTCTCTGTCCTTTTTCTTCTCTTCATTATCACCATGTCTTTCCTGACCGCGTCCAGCCGTTCCGGCATGACCGTCGGCGCCACCGCCTACGACAATTCAACCAGCCCCGGCAAGCCCATCCTTCTCGCCCTTGATTCCGATGGACCGATCACAGATTCCATACAACGGCAGATCAAACGCATCGTGGCTGAATATCGCGATAGAGGATACGACGTCGTAGACGACGCCGGCGCGTCCACGTTGTCCGTACTTCCCGCCATCCGCGATTGGAAATCAAATCCTGATGGAGCCCTCGCCGATGGCTCCATCGAAAATTTCCTTGAATCCCAAAATGCCTATGGCCTGCTCCACGTCTCCATCCAGAAATCCAAGAAGAGCGGAAAACCCATCGTCCAGTCGCCGACTCTCGTTTATTCAACTCGGCCCGATGCCGATCAGCGCCGTCGCATTCCCGCCTCAGAAATCCCACCTGCACCCGCTCTGCCATACCTGCTGATCAACGACCATCCCGCCAAATCAGATCTCGCCGTCGCCGCTGAAATTGAACGCAACCTCAAAGCCTACCGCCAGCACGGCTGGATCCTCTTCAGCAACGATGATGTGGAAGTCAAAGTCCGAAACGTTCTTCCCATCGGTCCCATTGATGCAGCCATTCCACTCTCTCCGGTGCTGCACGCAACTCTTGCGGAAGCCAACCTCGGCGGCATCCTCCGTATCGATGGCAAAACCAGCGATGGCTCACCAAACCCGCGCATCACCCTCACCCGTATTGATCGCGATCTGTCTATTCCTGCACTCCCACCCGCAGCCGATGCGCCAACGCAGGAATCCGCTTCCAATCCGATTCCGCCAACCAACCCGGGTTAAATCTGGTGCTGGTGGCGTCTGATCCACCGTAGCATGGGCGTCTCTGCCCATGCCCAAATTGAACCGACAACGAGGCTCGTTCCATTTTCAAACTCTGCCAGTACCAACATTCTGGCCAGAGTTGAGAATCGGCTAAGATGCGTCCAATGGCCCCGCATCCCGGCAAGACATTGCGTGACCTCCTCTCCCGCGGAACCGTCATGGCTCCCGGCGCTTTCAACGCCCTTATCGCTCGCGCCATCGCCAAGGCCGGCTTCCAGGCCTGCTACATCTCCGGCGGCGCAACCGCCAACGTCGCAGGCTATCCCGACATCGGCCTCATCACCCTCACCGAAATGACTCGCACCATCCGCGAGATCACCGATGCCTGCCAACTCCCCACCATCGTCGATGCCGACACCGGCTATGGCGAGGTCGAATGCGTCATCCGCACCGTCATCGAATACGAACGCGCCGGTGCCGCCGCACTCCACATCGAAGACCAGGTCTTCCCCAAACGCTGCGGACACCTCGATGGCAAACAATTGATCCCAGCTGAAGACATGGCGGAAAAAATCGCCGCCGCCGCTCAGCATCGCTTGAGCAAAGACTTTCTCATCATCGCTCGCACCGATGCCCGTTCCGTTCCCGGTGCTGGCATGAAAGACGCCATCAACCGCGCCAACCTTTATCGCAAAGCTGGTGCGGACATGATCTTCCCCGAGGGCCTCGAAAGCGAATCGGAATTCGCGGAATTCGCCAGTTCCGGGGGCTCCCCCGGACTGCTCCTGGCCAACATGACCGAATTCGGCAAAACCCCAGACATCACCGCCGCCCGCTTTGCCGAACTCGGCTACCAACTCGTCATCTATCCACTAAGCATGATGCGCCTCGCCATGGGCCACGTTACCCAGGGCCTGCAATCCCTCAAAAAACACGGCTCCGTCCGCGAAATTCTCCCGCAAATGCAGTCCCGCAAAGACTTGTACGAACTTCTCGGCTACACGCCCGGTAAGCAGTGGAATTATCCGCGCACCCAGTCCTGATGCGGTGCCTTGCAAAGCCCGGGCAGTCCCATGCCTTGGCGCCCCTGCAGCGAGTCTTGAATGCCCCTCCTAACTGCGCCTCCCACTTCCGCTCGCGATCCGGTCGAAACCGATCTACTGCTCACCTTCCTCCGTGATCGCAACTTCCCCTGCCCTCGTTGCCATTACAACCTCCGCAACCTCACCCAGCCGACCTGCCCGGAATGCAAAGAAGACTTACGACTCTCCGTCGGCCAAAACCGCGTCAATCTCGGCTGGTTAGTCGTCGCCCTCGCCCCCGGCATTTTCTCCGGCATCGCCGCCTTCTTCGTCGGCTGTATGCTCATCATGGTCAACATCAGCCCAACTGGGAAAGCAGCCTGGCAACTCTATGTGCTGGACGCGTTTGGTTGGCTGAGCGCAGCCTTCGCTGTCGCCCTCTTCTTCAACCGTTTTCGCTTCCTCCGCCAGCAGCAATCGCTCCAAATCACCATCGCAGCATCCGTCTGGACAGTCCATGTGGCATTCTTCCTGATTATCTGGTCTCTCATGAGGTAAGACCCTTAAACTGCCAAGAAATGGAGGTCTAGGCAAGATTTGAGGCCCTAAGAATCATTCTTTTTTGAGGCAAATTCCTGTTTCACACTGCCCGGATCGGTGTACACTATAGGGGTTCGTGGCCGAGATTTTGCGGCCTCGAACAAGAGAGAAACCCGCCACTGACCCGCTATGGGTCTCAACGAGAGAAGAGAGATCGAGACATGAGCAATTTCAACATCGGGGGCGCTACCACTGCTATTGCGCTCATCGCCACATTGGCCACAGGCGTTTCCAACGCCACCGCGGACATCCTTATCGATAACTTCACATCGGTCGGCGCACCGTCCCCTTGGCCAATGTCCGTCAACTCCGGCTCACCCAACGCCAGCGGAGCTGAGTTTGCCGCCGTCCTCGGTGGTTTGCGTCTAAGCGATCTGAACCTTGTTCAATCGCAAGATCCGTTTGATAATGGCATGGCCGGCATCTATCCAACCTTTGGCCTCCTGGATTTCAATTCCACCTCCGGTGCCGGTGCCACCCTTGCTCTCACCTATCCCGGACTCGGCGGCTTGAACGCCAACCTCGCCGGCGAACTCGGCATCAAACTCGATTTCACCGCCTTCGACCTCGGCAGCGGCTCACCCACTGGCGTGCGTATCGAAGTTTCCGATAACGCCAACACCGCCTCGTTG
>CAZWJR010000020.1:10222-11093 GCA_964634655.1 uncultured Isosphaeraceae bacterium
CAGATCTCGTTCTTCAACTTTGCGAATTTCACCAACATTGGCTCCGTCAACCTTGGCTCCATCCAGAGCATCAAGGTCATCTTCAATACCGATGCCAACCTCGGCGTCGATTTCCGCGTTCGTTGGATCGGCACCTTCGTCCCCGCCCCCGGTGGTTTGGCCTTCTTCGGCCTCGCCCTCTGCGGGTCCCGTCGTCGTCGCACTTGCTGATCACTCCGTGTGATCCGCGATACCAACCCAATTCCTGCAACGACAGCACTCTTGAGTGCTGTCGTTGTCGTTAACCTCGCAACATTCCCGCTCCTCCAAACTTCCCAACTGGTCGCCAGAATCATCTCGGTGCCCTAAAGCGGCTGATCCGCTACGATATTGGATTCCAAAACCAATAGGATCGTCCACCATGAGCGCGACCACCACCGCACAGTCCAAATCCTCCTCCGCAAAAGCCGCCGACACCCGTGGCCTCGCCGGCCAGACCGTTGGCGATACCACCATCTGTTCCGTCAACCAGACGCAACTCATCTATCGCGGCTACGAAATCGCTGACCTCGCCGCTAACGCCACCTTTGAAGAAGTCGCCTTCCTCCTTCTCATCGGCCACAAGCCCAGCCCCGCCGAACTCAAATCCTTCAAGGAAGAACTCGTCTCCATGCGCGCCGTGGACAGCAGCGTGCTCGACGTCGTCGCCAGCATCTCCACTCACAAAAAAGGCCAGCCCGATGCTCACCCCATGAGCATCCTCCGCACCGGTGTGTCGCTCCTTTCCCACACCGATCCCGAAGTGGAAGACAACTCACCCGAAGCAGAACTCCGCAAGTCCAAACGCCTGCTCGCCAAAATACCCACCATCATCGGCCACGGCCAGATGTCC
>CAZWJR010000020.1:11103-22802 GCA_964634655.1 uncultured Isosphaeraceae bacterium
AGAAACCCGTCCAGCCCGATCCAAAACTCGATCACCCCGCCAACCTCCTCTGGTGCATGACCGGCGTAAAACCCCCGCCATCTCACGCCAAAGTCATGGACATCTCGCTCATCCTCTACGCAGAGCACGATTTCAACGCCTCCACCTTCACCTGCCGCTGCGTCGCTTCCACCGAAGCCGACATGCACTCCGCCGTCTGCGGCGGTATCGGCGCGCTCAAAGGCCCGCTCCACGGCGGCGCGAATGAAATGGCCATGGAAATGCTCAAGGAAATCGACGCCTTCATCAATGCCGGCAAGGGCACCGTCGAAGACTTCATGCAAAACGCCTTCACCACCAAACGCAAACTCATGGGCTTCGGCCACCGCGTCTACAAGAATGGCGACCACCGCGCCGGCATCCTCCGCCAAGCCGGCTTGAATATCGCCAAGGAACAGGGCCCGCAATCGACCAAGTGGTTCGACATCGGCGACAAAGTGCAGGCCATCATGCTCCGCGACAAAAACATCCACCCCAACGTCGATTTCCCCTGTGGCATGACCTACTTCGTCATGGGAATCCCCGTGCCCCAATACACGCCCATTTTCGTCGCTTCTCGCATCACCGGCTGGTGCGCCCACATCATGGAGCAGCACAAAGACAACCGCATCATCCGCCCCCTCGCCAACTACATCGGACCGGATCTGATGAAGTGGAATGGGTGACACAATCCTGCACGAAAGACGGCATGAATGAAAGCCTCCCTCGTCGCAGCCATACTCGCCATGTCCGTTGTTGCGATGGCTTTCGATGGCACGCAAGCCCCGGTCACGGATGAAACCAGTAATCCCTACATCCTCGTCCTCGGCGTAGCCCAGGACGGCGGCCTCCCCCACGCAGGCTGCACCAAAGACTGTTGTGCCACCGCATGGAAAGACCCCGCTCTTCACCGCGCCGTCGCTTCCATTGCCATCGTCGATCCAGTTTCTCAGCAACGCTGGATCATCGACGCCACTCCTGATTTTCCAACTCAATTGAAAATGCTCGATGAAATCGCCCCGCCGCGCGAAGGCACACGTTCTCCCGCCCTCGCCGGCATCCTGCTCACCCACGCCCACATCGGCCACTACACCGGCCTGATGCACCTGGGCCGCGAAGTCATGAACGCCACTGCCATTCCCGTCTTCGCCATGCCCAGAATGCGGGACTTCCTCACCACCAACGGCCCGTGGAGTCAACTCGTCACCCTCAACAACATCTCGCTCAAACCAATTGAAGCAGACATTCCAATCCAATTGAACGAGCGCATCAAGGTCACGCCTTTCCTCGTTCCTCATCGCGATGAATTCAGCGAGACCGTCGGCTACCGCATCGAAGGTCCGCATCACTCCGCCCTCTACATCCCCGATATCGACAAGTGGGCCAAGTGGAATCGCTCCCTCCCAGATGAACTCGCCAAAGTCGACATCGCGTTTCTCGATGGCACTTTCTACAGCGAAGGCGAACTCCCCGGCCGCAACATGGCGGAAATCCCCCATCCGTTCATCGTGGAGACCATATCGCTCCTGTCGAAACTCCCAGCATCCGAAAAGGCCAAGGTTCACTTCATCCATCTGAACCACTCCAACCCCGTCCTTCGCACCGCCAGCGCGGCAGAATCCGCCGTCAAAGGAGCTGGTCACAACATCGCAAAAGAGCGCAATCGCCATCCACTGTAATGCAATATGACCCATGAAAACGAAGCCCGGGGATTGCAATCCCCGGGCGGTCGCACTTTCCCTGAACCTCCCTGCTCACTCCCCAGTACGATTGCCTGCCCATGGCCGCCGCAGGCATCAATCGCAAAAATCCCGCCAGCATGCCCGCTCTCATCGCCGGCTTCGCTTCCATCTACATCATCTGGGGCTCTACCTACCTTGCCATCCGCTTCGTGGTGGAAACTCTCCCTCCCATTCTCACCGCTGGCGTGCGCTTCCTCACCGCAGGTTCCATCCTCTGGTTCATCCTTCGCCTGCGTGGCGCGCCCAAGCCTACCGCCAAACAATGGCGATCCGACGCACTCGTCGGCACGCTCATGCTCGCCGGCGGCAACGGCCTCGTCTCGTGGTCAGAGCAATGGATTCCCTCCGGCATCGCCGCGCTCATCGTCGGCACCATGCCACTCTGGATGGTCCTGCTCGATTGGATCCTCCATCGCAACAAACGCCCCACCGCCCTCGTTTTCCTCGGCCTTGCGATCGGCTTTGGCGGCGTCGCACTGCTCATGAAGCGTGATGAAAACGCTGTGCCCACATCCACATGGGGTGTCGCCGCGCTCCTCCTTGCCTGCGTTTTCTGGGCGTACGGTTCGCTCCGTTCCCGCCGGGTTGATCAGGGCCCATCCATCCTGGTCGCCAGCGCCATGCAGATGATCGGTGGTGGCGCGGCCATGCTCATCATCGGTTCCCTCATTGGCGAATGGAGCCACTTCAATCCCGCCGCTGTCTCATCCAAATCTCTCCTCGCCGTCGGCTATCTCATCGTCGCCGGTTCTCTCATCGGCTTCACCTCCTACGTCTGGCTGCTAAGCGTCGCTTCACCCACCGCAGTCTCCACCTACGCCTACGTCAACCCCGTCGTCGCCGTGTTCCTCGGATGGTGGCTGGGCAAGGAAACCATCACAAGCAACACCATCATCGCTGGTACGATGGTCGTCGGCGCGGTTGCACTCATGACACTGAAAAAAGGCAAGCCCCGCGCCGCTGCAATCGCTTCCGTTCCATTGCCCGATGCAATCCCCGCCCAACAACCTCGCAACGAACCCGCTTGATTTCGAAGTCCACGCCGACATCGCACAAGCCTCCACCCTCCCCTCGCGCTTCTACTGCGATCCCAACATCTTTGAAGTCCTCAAAGCCCGCCTTTTCCCGCGCACTTGGCAATTCATTGCGGATGCCAACACCGTCAAAGCCCCCGGCTCCGTCCATCCCGTCACCTTCCTCGATGGCTGTATCGATGAGCCGCTCCTCCTCACCCGCGATTTCAACGATCAACTCCACTGCCTAAGCAACGTCTGCACCCATCGCGGCAACATCGTCTGCGAAGGCCCCGGCACAGAAAAATCCCTCCGATGCCGCTACCACGGCCGGCGCTTCGGCCTCGATGGCAACTTCCAACACATGCCGGAGTTTGAATCCACCGCAAACTTTCCAACCGCGCAAGACAACCTTCATCAATTTCCGCTTCGCTCATGGGGCGATTTTCTCTTCGCATCCCTCAACCCCTTGATGCCCGCCGATGACCTGCTCCGCCCCATGCGCGATCGCCTCGCATGGCTGCCCTTCAATCAACTCACTTTCGATCCCGCCCGCAGCCGCGATTATCTCGTCCGCGCCAACTGGGCCCTCTACTGCGACAACTACCTCGAAGGCTTTCACATCCCCTACGTCCACTCCGGCCTCAACGAAGCGCTCGATTACGGTTCCTATCGCACCGAACTTCATCAATGGAGCAATCTCCAGATCGGCGTCGCCAAGCAGGGCGAAGACGCCTTCAATCTTCCATCTTCCTCACCAGATTCGAAAGGCGGTCAGCGAATCGCCGCCTACTATTTCTGGCTCTTCCCCAACACCATGTTCAATTTCTATCCGTGGGGCCTCTCAATCAACATCGTGCGCCCGCTCGCCGTTGACCGCACGCGCGTTTCCTATCTCACCTACGTCCTCGATCGCGCCAAGCTTGAAGCAGGCGGCGGCGCGGGCGATGGACTCGATCGTGTCGAACGAGAGGACGAAGCAATCGTCGAATCCGTCCAGCGCGGCGTTCGCTCCCAAACCTACGACCGCGGCCGCTACTCTCCCACACGCGAACAAGGCGTCCACCACTTCCATCGTCTGCTCTCGCAAACGCTGCATTAACTCCCCCTCCCTTGCGCGCCAAATGGCCGGGTCGCTACGCGACCCCGTGGTTCGGTTCAAAGAGACAGCGAAGCAAGAAGCCGAAAGTGTCTTGCTGTTACACTGCCGCTGTTTTCCCTCGGAGTTCTTCCTCTTGCCACCGGCCACCGGCCAACTTCATCGCGATGTCCTTAGCCGCATTCTCGCCGTGGCACGCCACTTGAGCGCCTCGGCGGATCTTCAGGACATTCTCCACGTCATCATCGACGCTATGCGCGATACCCTCAACGCCGATCGCGCCACCGTCTTTGAATACGATCCCAAAACCAACGAACTTTTCACCACCGTCGCCCACGGCGTGGATGAAAACAAAACCGCTTCCAAGGACAAACCTCGCGAAATCCGCATCCCCGCCACCAAAGGCCTTGCCGGCGAATGCGCCCAATCCCAGCGCATCATCAACGTCCCGGATGCCTACGCCGATCCCCGATTCAATCAGGCCGTCGATCGCCAAACCGGCTACCGCACGCGCTCCATCCTCGCCGTTCCCCTGCTTGGCCACGACGGCGAACTCGTCGGTGTCGCTCAAGTCCTGAACAAACACGGCGGTCCATTTACCGCGGAAGATGAAGAACTCGCCCAGGCACTCGCCTCTCAAGCAGCCGTCGCCATGAAGCGCGGCCGCTTGATTGAAGACCGCCTTATCCGCGAAAAACTCGAACGCGATATCGAACTTGCACGCCGCATTCAGCAATCCAGTTTCCCTGCCGAACTGCCCGTACTCCCCGGCTTCGACGTCGCTGCATGGAGCCAGCCCGCCGAAGAAACCGGTGGCGATGTCTACGACGTCATCGCGCGCATCACAGCCGATCCAACCTCCGATTCATCCGCCGCGCCCATCACCAAGATCGTCCTCCTCATGGCAGATGCCACCGGCCACGGCGTCGGACCTGCCCTCTCCGTCACTCAACTTCGCTCCATGCTCCGCATGGCTGTGCGTCTGGGCGCTGATCTCACCGACATTGCCCGCCACGCCAATCAGCAACTCTGCGATGACCTGCCCGGCGGCCGTTTCATCACCGCATGGTTCGGCGAACTCGATTCCAAACACCACACCCTCACCAGCCTTAGTGCCGGTCAGGCCCCACTCCTGCGCTACATCGCCGCCGAAGACCGCTTCGATTCCGCCGATGCCGATGTCGTCCCCCTCGGCGTGATCGATCTCGTTGATCTCGTCCCTTCCACTCCTTTGGTCATGAACAACCGCGACATCTTCGCGGTCATTTCCGACGGTATCTTTGAATCTCGCAACGCAGCCGGCCAGCAATTCGGCTCCGAGCGCGTCCAATCATGCCTCCGCAAATGCCGCGATCGCTCCGCCGCCGACATGATCGCCTCCCTCCGATCCTCCGTTGAAGAGTTCACGCAAAACCAGCCTGCCGAAGACGATCGCACCGCCATTCTCATCAAACGCACAGCCGCAAATTCATGAAACACACGAGGAGCACATCATGAAAGTCCTGATCACCGGCGTCAGCGATGCGTTCATGCGCGCCGGCTTCGGCTCCAGCGCGCTCATCCATGGCCCGAATGGTTTCGTGCTCATCGATTGCCCGGATCCCGTCCACCGCGTCCTTCACGAAGCAACCTCACGCGCCGGCTGGACTGCCTCCGCCCAGAACATCCACGACATCATCATCACACACCTCCACGGCGATCATTGCAACGGTCTGGAATCTTTCGGCTTCGCCCGCCGCATCCAGGCTTTGAACTCCGCAAACTCAATCCGCCCGCGCCTTCACGTCACTCCTCCCGTCGCCGCTCGCCTTTGGGAAAAACTCGCACCCGCAATGGATGCCCCCTTCGGCCAGGCCGCCGACAACAAGCCTTCCACACTTCAAGACTACTTCGAAGTCCACACTCTCAAACCGGAAACCCCCGCCATCATCGCCGGCCTCACCGTGAATTGCCGCTTCACCAAACACCCAATTCCCACCATCGGCCTTCTCATCACAGATGCCAATCGCACCCTCGGCTGGGCCGGCGACACACCCTTTGAACAGGAACACATCGATTGGCTCAACGCCGCGCACCTCATCGTCCACGAAGCCAACCTCGGCCCCGCGCACACACCAATTGAAAAACTCAACGCGCTTCCTTCACAAATCAAATCCAGGATGCGCCTCATTCACCTTCCCGATGGATTCGATCCCACGCGCACGGATATCAAGATCCTCACCGCTGGCGAAGTCCTCACCCCATGACCACTCGCCGCAAAACCAAACCCGCCGCCGGGCGTACTCACTTCAGTGAGTACAGCGACATCCGCCCGCCCAAGAACAGATCCGAACTCACCGCCCTCATGGAAATCCTCGGCGGCACGTTCAACTTCACACCCCAAAACGGCGTCGTCTACTCCAAACTCATCGGCCAGATAAATTTTCGCCTCATTCAATCCGCTTCCGAAGTCATCGGCGGCTGTGGTCTCATCCACGCCGGCCAATACTTCGGTGGCAAGAGCGTCCCAATGCTCGGCATCGCAGCCGTCGGCATTGCTCCCCACCATCGCGGTCAGCAGCACGCCACCACACTCATGCAGAATGTCCTGCGGGAATCCCGCGCCGAAGGTTGCGCCCTCTCTGCCCTCTACCCCGCCACGCTTCCCATCTATCGCAGCGTCGGCTACGAACAGGCCGGCACAAGATTCGATATCCGCATCCCCGCCAAGCCCCTGCTCATCAAGCCGCGCGAAAACGCCACCACCCTTCGCCCCATCACCGCCAAGGATGAACCCGCCGTCCTTAATCTCTACAAGAATCGCGCCTCCGCCGCCCCCGGCAATCTCGATCGCACCGCCTTCCACTGGACCCGCATCCGCGCTCCCCGCGGCCACCACACCAACGCCACCGGCGTTCTCGCCATCAACACCGCCACCAAAACCCCAGAGGGCTACGCATACTTCCTTCAAAAGGAAAGCGTCGCCCCGCCCGATGCCCATCACGCTCCGCTCAATCTCCATGTGACAGATTTCGCCGCGCTCACCCGCGCCGCCGGTCGCCGCATGCTCTCGCTATTCGCAGATCACCGCTCCATGATTGATCAAATCATCTTCCAGGGCAGCCCCGATGATCCGCTTCTCAAACTCCTGCCCGAGAGAAACTACGCCGCAAAACTTCTCGATCACTGGATGCTCCGCATCGTCCACCTCCCCCGCGCCCTCGAAGCCCGTGGCTATTTCCCAACAATCCAAACCGAAATCCATCTCGATGTAACCGATGATCTCTTTCCGGAGAACACCGGCCGCTTCACCCTCAACCTCCGCAACGGCAAAGCCACCGTAACCCCCGGCGGACGCGGCGACATCAACATCGACATCCGCGGCCTCGCACCCCTCTACTCCGGCCACCTCTCCCCCCACCACCTCCAAATCACCGGCCAACTGTCCGTCTCACCCAACGCAACAAATCCCGCCGAATTGCTCAACATCCTCGCCAGCGCGTTTGCAGGATCATCTCCCTGGATGCGCGACATGTTTTAGAAAGTGTTCAGCACCGCGCCCGTCATTCCCGCGCACGCGGGAATCCAGTCCGCAACCCCTCGCCTTGCGTGACTATTCGCACTTTCTGCGTGCGGCCATCGGCGATCCGATCTCATGCATACGAGTGCAACCCACTGATCGCAAAATTAATAATAATCCAGTTGAACAGCATCACGCCCGCCCCAATCACCGCCAAGATCGCCGTCCACAGCCCCTTGTCCTTCACCTTCAACCGCACGTGGACCAGCAGCAAAAAGATGATGAACGTGTTCAACGCAAACACTTCCTTCGGGTCCCAGCCCCATGGTCGGCCCCAACTGTGATCCGCCCAGATCGCGCCCATAACCAGCCCAGTCCACAGCAGAACAAAACTCATCTCCATCACCACCATCGTCGTGCCATCCAGAATCTGACCAAACGTTGATCGGCTGGCATCAATATACGAAGTCCCGTCCGGCCGCGTCAAAATTAAACTCCCCGCCCCGCCGACCCGTGCATACTCCGTGGCCCGTTCCCATCCGCCAATCGCCGCCGCCGCACGGTAAACCAGGTACAGCGAAGCCGAAACCGCCGCAATAAAAATCAGGCAGTAACTGAAAATAATCACGTTCGTGTGGATGTACAGCCACAAATCGTTCAGCACCGGCATCATGTTGTTGATATCCGGCGTCAGCGTCAGCGGGAAAAAGTGCACCGCCATCAGCGCCACCATCGATGCCGCCGCGCTCCCCAGCGCAAACACATTCCGCATCGGCAGCCGGCGCACAAACAATTCCAACACCAAAGCCGCGCACCCGCCAAACCACGCCGCCGTCGTCACCGCTTCAAACATGTTTGAATTCGGCCACCGTTCCGCCACATACCACCGCAGCATCACCGCAAACGTGTGAAAGCCGAACGCCACCATGAACATGAACAACCCGATCCACCGCGCCGCCGTCCACCGGAACACCACCGCCAGCAGCAACGGCAGCATCGCAAATCCATAAAAAATCCACACCCACGTCATGTTGTGCATCCGGAAATACCAACTCTCCCACGCAAGCCGCCCCTGATCCGGATAGATCGCTGGGTTCACCGTTGGCAGCAACTCCACCAATCGCCCCGCCGCGCTGTTCACCGCCGCACTGTTCAGCGATTTCCATCCCTCCGTCAACGCCTTCCATTGGTCCGCCAGTTCCAGCCGCCGCGTCGCGTCCATCTTCTCTGCCGGAATCTCCAATTTCGGATTCCCCAAATCATCCAGCGTCAACCACGAATCATCCATCCCCCCGCCCGGCGGCGCAACAAACTTCAACCCATCACGCAGCGAATCCGGCTGCATCACGCCCATCGCCTGTTCAATCATGCTCACAAACTTCGCGCTTCGCAGCAGATCCGTCGAAAGACGACTCATCAAATCCTGCACGCGCGGATCAGAAAGCATTCGTGGCGAAATCAACCCGCTGTCCGTGAACTTCCGCAACCGCTCATCCACCTGCCCGATCTGCGTCTCCATGTGCGCCCGCATCTCCGGCGTCATCCCCTCCATGTCCGCCTTCAACCCCTCGCTCAATGCCTTCGCCACCTGCGCCCGCATCTGCTGATTCTTGAAATAAATCACATCCGTGTCCGCGTACGTCTCCGGCCGCAGCATCATGTCCAGATACGTAAACGTCGCCGATCTCCCATCAATCTTCTTCGCACCCGTCACAAATTTCATCGCCGCCCGCGCGTGGGAATCAAACGACTTCACCCGCCCCTCGTTGTACACCGCCAACTGCCCGAACTTCTCCAAATCCAGCTGCGCCGCAAACACCGAAACGTCAGCCACACTCGCCGCCGCCTTCACCGGCATTGAACCCGTCGCAGGTGCCTGCGCCGCAACCGGTCCCGCCATTCCGAACGTAATCACACACACAAACATCACTAAAATTCGGCCACTCATGATTCCGCCTTCCAAGCCGTCCCAACCGCTTCAACTCGCGGCCGCTCGGCTTTCGCTTGCAATTGTTTCCCCGCCACCTCCGCATAAACCGCTTGCTGTCGCCGTCGCTTGATGATCGGCTTCACATAAAACGCATACAACATTCCCAATACCGCAATGCAGCATCCCGCCAATTGCACATTCACGCCGTTGCGATTTCCCACCCCCAGCACCGTGTAATTTAACCCGCGCGATCCCGGGTCCCCTTGGAATCGCGGCCGATCCGGCGCATCCCATTGCGCCTGAAAAAACCAGTACCCTTTGTGCTCCGCCGGGTTGTTCACGCTCACCGTCGCTGGCTCACCAAGTTTTCCGTTCTCTGCAAATCGAATCACACTCGTCCAATCCATGATGCTTGATGTCTGCCCCGTGAACCCGCCGATGTGCGTCGCCACCTTGAAGTCATCCAGCACCACCTTCGCCGGCAGCGGCAACCGCTCTCGGGAAAAAATCATCTCCACACGCCGCCCATCCGCAAGCGTGATCACCTGTGGCCGAAACGGAAACCGCCGCAACGCCTCATCCGCCGACGCAAATGCGTAATAGTGGTACGGCAACCAGTACGAAATCCCGCCGCCCGTTCCCGGAATGTCCAACTTGATCATCGACATGAACTCACCCATGTCACGATCTCGCTGCTCCCGTGGCACCACCACCGGCTTCGTCTCATTCACCGTCCGCGCTGCGTATCGATCAACAAACAACGAAACCCCATTCGTAATCGGCACTTCCTGCCCCACCGTTATCTTCTGATACTCCGGCTGCCCCACCGCCTTCGTAATCATCACCGCCAGATCGTTCTCCCCCGGACCTGCCAACACCACAATCGGCGCCGGAGGCAGCGAGCCCGGCTTGTATACCGTCGCTAATTTTTCATCCAGCGGAATCGCCGCGTCATGCTGCGCCATCCCCTGCGTCATTGCCAAATCTCGGTTCTTGCTCGCATCGTCAAACACCCATCGCTTGAATGTCTTCTCCGGCGTCTTGATCTGAATGATCGCCAGCGACAATCTCATGTCCGAAAGATTCTGCGTGCTTTCCACCCGATACGAGTATTCCGTTCCCTCAATCGGCGTAAAAGCCAACTCCGGATCGCCCGCCATCGTCTTCACAATCGGATGCTCCGCCACAATCGGTGTTCCATCCGCACCCATCACGCTGAAGCGAATCACCGGATCAACCCGCACCTTCAACTTTTCCACTTTCGCATCGGAATCAACCCAAAGCAACATCAGATTCTGCTGCAGCGCACTGTTCTGTTCCGGATCAAATGCAACCAGTTGATGCCGCTGCTCTTCCCCGCGTGGCGATTTCAACCGCACGCTCGCCACAGGATCTAGTCGTGCCTCCGGCGCAGGCCGCCTCCTCGATTCCAGCGATGCATATCGCAGGAACCGGCTCACATGAAACGTCACATCCTTCATCGGATCATCCGCCGTCGCCGCCGGCACCGCCACATCAATCGGATGCGGTCTCAACTCCTCATCCCCGCCCAGCCACACATCATCCACCGATGCAATGCAATCGTTGTACCGCGGCAGGCTCCCGTGAATCGGCCGCTGCACCCAGCCCGTCTTCGCATGGCCCCGCTCATCAATCTCCCGCAAATACACCGCTCGGCTGTCCACCAGATAAAAATAATCCTGCGGATCGAAATCCAGCGTTATCTGCAGCGATTCATCCTTCAGCGGTTTTCCCAGCGCCTTCACCGCACGAACCCACGGCGGAGAACCCGGCGTGCGATCCTCACTCGGCACCAGATCCTGCGTGTACTGCGGTCGATCCGCAATCAATTCCCGAATGAACTGCCCGCCTTTAGACTGCACCCGCACTGAAATCTTGTAAGACTTCTTCCCCTTGTCATCGCCCGAAAGCAACTCCCATTGGGGATCAATGTCAATCACCTGCATGCCGTAACCGTTCTCGCTTCCCGGATCACCCACCATAAGCGTGTTCCCCGGAAGCGCGGGCATCGATACCGGCTCCGTCATCCCCGGTGCCATGACCACAACCCGCCTCCGCGTCACCGGCGAATCTCCCTCCACCTTCGTGCCGAAGTACCACACACTCCCCGCCGCCAGCGTGATGATCCCCGCGTGAATCATCCACACCCCCAGATTAATCACATTGAGCGGAATTCGCCGCAGCGTCGCCGTCACCAGGTTAATGCAGATCAGCGCAATGATCAGCGTGAATGGCCACCAGTGAAACCACTCAAATTCCGTCATCTCAAACGGTCGCAACTGCCGCACTGCGACCCAATGCGCTGGATCAAGAATATTCGGATGAATCGGCGCGCCCGCCGAACCAATCGATGAATACACAAACAGCGCGGCGAGCA
>CAZWJR010000021.1:0-2198 GCA_964634655.1 uncultured Isosphaeraceae bacterium
CCTTGCTTGAACAAGGTTTGGGCAACCCCGAAAGCAAGCTCGATGCTCTCAGTGCTGAGCAACTGGCTCCTTTTTTGCGCTTTTTGATCCAAGGTCGTACCTTTGCAACATCACTTCGTGAATTCAACAAGGATGAAATTTCCCAAAACATTCACTATTTTTGCGAAGACATGGAGAGAACTTTTGCGGTGGGCTCGCTGGAGGAGCCTTCAAATGCGAACTGGCTGACGACGGCGTTCTCCGGGACGGGGAGCAGGAGGACGGCTTCGATTTGTTGTGAGGTTGGATTGCGGAGATTGATTTCAAGTGCGGTGGCCGCGGTTTGTTCGAGGATGCGGACCTGTGCGCGGACGGATTCGATTTCTGCGGCGGTTGAGGCGGTGGTTGGCGGTATGCGCGCATCGCGTGAGACGATGAACGAACGGGCCTGCGGGATGATGACCTGGGAGGCGCGGCCGAGGTTGGCGCGGATGGTGACTTCGATGGATTCCTGGGCGTGGGATGTGGTGGAAATTGCCAAGGCGAGGATCAGGGCCGCGATGCGCACGAAGGAATTGGTGGAGAAGAATCCACAGATGTCGCAGATGGCACAGGTGGAGCGGCGGCGGTGGTTTGGGATGGTGTGTTGGGTCATGTGGTATCTCCGAGCGTTTTCCTATCTATAGAAATACGCTCGAAGCGGCTGGGTATTCGTAACGGTTGTGTAACTTTGGGTGCTCTGGCGGCGAAGGGACGGACGCGGACGGGACGTCCGCACTCCCCGGGGCGGGTTGGTGGGATTTTTGAGCGTTTGTGCGGTTGGTTCGTCGCTGGGTTGCCGCGTGCGCGGGGAAGATGGGGGCGGTTGACCGGGTTTGGGGGGTGGATATGCTCAAAGGTTCGGATTGTTGGGTTTGGTGGAGGGACCTGTCCCGTTCGTCTAGTGGCCCAGGACACTGGCCTCTCACGCCGGTAACAGGGGTTCAAATCCCCTACGGGACGTTCAGGGAACGCCGCTTTTGAAGCGGCGTTTTCTTTTTTTGGGGAGAAGATTCACCACGGAACACGCGGAAGGCGCGGAAATGGATTTGGGGTTTGTTTTTTGGAGCGCTTTTGGTGGGAGCGGCACGGTTGACTGCACGGGCAGAGACGCCCGTGCCACTGTGTTTGGGGCGGTGAAGTCGGCATACTCACTGATGTGAGTGCGCCCGGGTGATGAGGCGGTTTGACTGCCTTGAGCAATTGGGCGACAATCTGTTTTCGATTTTGTCCTGGCGCCTGCGACAGCGGGACCGAAGGAGTTTTGTGATGTTGCCAAAAGAGCCCCCGAAGCAGGGGCAAGTGGGATTCTTGTATGTGCCGCCCTACCGGGTGCAGGGGATCAGCATTGCTGGTGAGCAGACGTGCGTTCAGGTTCCTGAACTGGATGTTTGTTTTGACATTGGGTTGTGCCCGCGGATTGCGCTGACATCGCCGTACATTGCGGTGAGTCATGGACATATGGATCACGTGGCGGGGCTGCCGTATTACTTCAGCCAGCGAGTTTTTCAGAAGATTGGGACGGGAAAAGTGGTTTGCCACGCGGGGATTGCGAAGGCGATTGGGGACATGATGGCGGCGTGGATCCCGCTGGAGCAGCAGCGCACGCCGCATGAAATCATTCCGCTGGAGCCAGATCAACAGATTGAAGTGAAGAACAACCTGTTTCTGCGGGCGATTGAGGTGAGCCACACGGTTACATCGCTGGGATACGCGGTGGTGGAGAAGCGGAGCAAGTTAAAGCCGGAGTTTGCGGATCTGCCGCAGGAAAAACTGCGCGAGTTGAAGAGCGCGGGGAACGAGATCACGCGGACGCTGGAGATTCCGCTGGTGGCGTACACGGGGGATTGTGAGTTTGGGCCGTATTTGTTCCGCGATGAATTTACGCAGGCGAAGATTGTGATTTGCGAGTGCACGTTTCTGGATGAGGACTACAAATCGCGTGCGAGTGTGGGGAAACACCTGCATGTAGAGGATATCGCGCGGCTGATGCCGTTCTGGAAGGCGGAGGCGGTGATATTGATTCACTTGTCTCGGCGGACAAACATGGCGGAATCCCGTGAGCAACTGGCGAAGAAGATTGGCGAGGCGGATGCGGCGCGGATACATTTTCTGATGGATTACCGCGCTAACCGGGAACGGTATGAACGTCAAGTGGTTGAGGCGGGTGGAACGCTGGA
>CAZWJR010000021.1:2298-12588 GCA_964634655.1 uncultured Isosphaeraceae bacterium
AGTTTGCGTGTCCCACAAAAATGTGAATGAATGGTTGACGGTGTGAAATTCGCGTCGTACATTGGCGTTGAATCGTTGCACAAGCGCTGAAGTTTTTCTCAACGGCGGTGGGACTGCCGGGCGCTTGATGACTTTTGTTTTTTCTTGAGTGAGTGAAGGCCGAAAGGCGAGGCAAGACTGATGGGGCGTGTTGATCCGCAGATCAGGGACGCGATGCTTGCGCACCTGCGAAAAAACCATCCGACGATTTGTCGGCACTGGTTTGATGACATTGAACCGCTGGAGATATCCGGCGGTGCGCTGAAGTTGTTGGTGCGCGAACCGGTGCAGTTGAAGTATTTGCAGCGTTGCTGCGTGGAGCCGTTCCGCGAAGCGGCGCAGGCGATCACGGGGCACTTGCTGGCGGTGCGTTTTGTGGGCGAGAGCGATCTTGGTGATGACGGGCGGCTGCTGGAGCCGATGCCGCGGCCGGGGCGAGTGGTGGAGGTGATGCCTGGGCCGGAGATCAGTCCGCTATCGGCGGATGATGACATGCTGATCAGTCCGGATTATTCGTTTGCGAATTTTGTGGTTGGGCCGGGCAACCGATTGGCGCATGCGGCGGCGTTTGCGTGCGCGCAGAAGCCGGGCAAGGCGTACAACCCGTTCTTCATCCATGGCGGCGTTGGGTTGGGGAAGACGCATTTGCTGCAGGCGATCTGCCAGGCGGCGATGCGAAACAATCCGCACATGCGGATCTATTACATTTCCTGCAATGGGTTCATGACGCAGTTTCTGGATTCAGTGCAGGCGGGTGTGATGACGGAGTTTCGGCATCGGTTTCGGAATGTTGATCTGCTGGTAGTGGATGACATTCACGATTTATCCACGCGGAACCGGACGCAGGAGGAGTTTTTTCACACGTTTAACAGCCTGTACCAGACGGGCAAGCAGATTGTGTTGAGTTCGGATGCGGCGCCGAGTGAGATTCCCTCGCTGGAGGACCGGTTGATCAGCCGATTCAATTGCGGTTTGGTGGCGCGGATCGAAAAGCCGTGCTATGAAACGCGTGTTGCGATTGTGAAGAGCAAGGCGGCGATGCGGAATGTGGAGATGCCGGATGATGTGGCGTGCTACATCGCCAGCCGGATTGACAGCAATATCCGTGAGTTGGAGGGGGCGATCATCAAGGTGCAGGGAATTTCGATGGTTGAGAATCGCCCGATTGATGTAGAGTTGGCGAAGATTGCGGTGGGCGATCATGTCGGCGCGGGGAACACGCCGAT
Source organism: uncultured Isosphaeraceae bacterium (assembly GCA_964634655.1). Taxonomy (GTDB): domain Bacteria; phylum Planctomycetota; class Phycisphaerae; order Phycisphaerales; family SM1A02; genus CAZWJR01. The sequence continues at coordinate 3,564 of CAZWJR010000021.1, forward strand.
GCTGACGATTCAGAACATTCTGGAGGCGGTGTCCGGTTTTTATGATGTGCGCTTGGCGGAGTTGCTCTCCAAGCGGCGGAACAAGTCGATTGCGCGGCCACGGCAGATTGGCATGTGGCTGGCGCGGAAGTACACGCGGTACAGCCTGGTGGAGATCGGCAGTTATTTTGGCGGGCGCGATCACACGACGGTGATGCATGCCATCAAGACGGTGGATGAGCGGCGGTCGGAGGATGCGAATCTGGACCGGGAGGTTTCAGGAATTGAGGATCGGTTGACGAACGGGCATCCGGGTGTTGGAGCGGTGGTGCATGCGGCTGTGCCGGCGTAGGCCGGCTTCCAGGTGATGTGGATAACCTGTCGCGGGGCGTCTGTCGGCTGATGGTTGGGGTTTGGGTTGCCGACAGGGTGAATTGCGGGAGGAGGTGGGGCGGATGGTTTGCGGGTGTGGTGGTGAATTTCGGCTTGGTCGACCGTCAGGGGATTGAACACGTTGTCAACAGTTGGTTGGTGGCGTAAGTGTTGGTGGGGCTGTGACTTACGGGGAATTCCTGTGGTTGTCCACAAACCGACAGGGCTATTAACCATGATGATGAATAGATATCTCTCTTCTTTTATTTAGAGAGCGCCCAGGGTGCGACCTGTCGGTTGCGCTGCGGATGGGTCCGGGATGGTTATTGAGGTGGAGGGTGTGGGTGTGAATTAGCGGGCTGTGAGTTGATGGGGTGGTTGGTTATCGGAAGCGGTGCTGGCAGTGCGGGCACCAGACGGTTGTTCGTTGGGCGATGGCGCTTTGCTTCAAGGTGGTTCCGCAGTTGATGCACGGGAGATTGGCGCGGCCGTAGACCTTGTGGCTTGACGCGTATGAGCCTTGTTGACCACGGCCATCGAGGTAACTGCGAATGGATGATCCGCCGGCGTTGATCGCGCTGTGAAGCACACGATGAATGGCGCGGACGAGAGTGCGAAGGTGTTGAGGTGGAATGCTGCGGGCGCGGGAAGCGGGATGGATGCGGGCGAGGAAGAGTGATTCCTCGGCGTAGATGTTGCCGACGCCAGCGAGGATGGATTGATCGAGGAGCGCGGCTTTGATGGAACGGTTGGAGTGAAGCAGCGCGGTGTGGAGTTGCTTGGCGGTGATTGAGAGTGCATCGGGGCCGAGGGAGGAGAAGCGCGCGGCTCGAAGGGAGGAGAGGGTGGGAAAGGGCCAGAGGCCGCCGAAGCGGCGGGGATCGCGGAAGATGAGCCGGCCATCGCCAAGGGTGGAGGTGAGATGCCATTGACAGTGGACGTGATCTGGCTGTGGGAGTTTTTGGCGGGCGGAGAGGAAGAAGAGTTGGCCGGACATACCCAGATGGACGGCGAGAGCACGGCCGTGGGAGGTGATTATGGCGAGGTTCTTGCCGTGCCGGAGGAGGGAGTTGATGGTGCAGCCGTTGAGGAGTTGGGTTTTGAGGTTGGGTTTGGGATCTGCGGGAGAGGGGTGGACAATATCGGGGCGGGTGAGGATTACGTTGCGAACGGTGGCACCGAGGAGGTGTGGCTCCAGGGTGCGCTTGAGGTGTTCGATTTCCGGTAGTTCAGGCAACTTTGGGTTGGTCTCAACAGTACGAGTGGGAGTCTGACTATACTCGTCGGTGCTGAATGTGTGACCTTCCTTTGGAATGCGGAACCACCCAATGACTGATCCACTTGCCTCAAGATCGAACGCCACCATCACTGATCCGGAAGCTGCTGCACGGGCGGTGACGGATGCGTACCGCAAGATCAAGACGGAGGTTCACAAGGTGATTGTGGGGCAGGACGAGGTGGTGGATGAACTTCTGACATCGATCTTGTGCGGCGGGCACGCGCTGGTGGTGGGTGTGCCGGGATTGGCGAAGACGCTGTTGATTTCCACGATTGCGAGGACGTTGAGTCTGGGATTTTCGCGGATCCAATTCACGCCGGACCTCATGCCGAGTGATATGACGGGGACGGAAGTGATTGAGGAGGACAAATCGACGGGGGCGCGCGAACTGCGATTTGTGAAGGGGCCGATTTTTTCGAACGTGATTCTGGCGGATGAGATCAATCGCACGCCGCCGAAGACGCAGGCGGCGTTGTTGGAGGCGATGCAGGAGAAGCAGGTAACGACGGGCGGGATACGGCACCGTTTGCCTGAGCCGTTCTTCGTGCTGGCGACGCAGAACCCGATCGAACAGGAAGGCACGTATCCGCTGCCGGAAGCGCAGTTGGATCGTTTCATGTTCAACATCAAGATTGAGTATCCGACGGAAGATCAGGAGTTGGAGATTGTGCAGCGGACGACGGCGTTGAATGAAGCGGCGCTGACGACGGTGCTTTCGGGCGATCAGGTGCTGCAGATGCAGAGCCTGGTGCGGCAGGTTCCGGTGGCGGACCACGTGGTGCGGTACGCGCTGCGGTTGAGCCGGGCGACGCGGGTGAAGGAACCGACGCCCAAGCCGAAGGTGATTGAGCAGTACGTGGCGTGGGGAGCCGGGCCGCGGGCGAGCCAGTACCTGGTGCTGGCCGCGAAGGCGAAGGCGATTTTGGCGGGGTTCACGCATGTGACGCCGGAGCACATCAAGGCGGTGGCGCTGCCGGTGCTGCGGCATCGGATCATCACGAACTTCAACGCGGAGGCGGATGGTGTGACGACGGATGACATCATCAACACGCTGCTGAAGGAGACACGCGTGGATACGAGCGATCCTGGGACGGCAAAGCAGATGGATGCGGTGATGCGGTAAGGACCAGGTGTCATGCAAAGCAAAGCGACGACGGTTGAACAGTATCTGAAGGAACTTCCCGCGGATCGGCGCGAGGCTATTTCCGCGGTGCGGAAGGTGATTCTCAAGAATCTCGACAAGGGGTTTGAGGAAGGGATGCAGTACGGGGCGATTGGGTATTACGTGCCGCATCGGATTTTTCCGGCGGGGTATCACTGCGATCCGAAGATAGCGCTGCCGTTTGCGGGACTTGGTTCGCAGAAACACCACATGTCCGTTGGGCTGATGTGTCACTACAACAGTCAGGCTGAAGGAGACTGGTTTCGGAAGGCGTGGCTGAAGACGGGGAAGAAACTGGACATGGGGGCGTGTTGCATTCGGTTCAAGAAATTGGAAGACGTCCCGCTGGAGGTGCTTGGGGAGGCGTTTCGGCGGGTGTCGGCGGCGAAGTACATCAAGATTTATGAGGCAGCGCTCGCGGCGAATGCCAAGAGGAGAGTTAAGGGCAAGCCGGGAGCCAAGGCGAAGGCTTCGGCCAAGGTGAAGAAGAAGAAGAAGGCGGGGTAGGCGCGAGATGCGGGCCGGCACAGAGGCCGGTCCCACTAGTGGTGAGCGGTGTGGGGGAATTCAGACCAACTTTCTTCAACGCCCTACCGTATTAGCGGTACAGTTTGTCATTCATCCGCGTTGTGCTTTTGCCTTATGACTGATACCTCCAAAGTTCGCGCTGAAAACTACCTGGCCCCCGAGACGCTGGTGCAGCTTGGGCCGTTTGAGTTGCGCGCGAAGATGATTGTGGAGGGGGTGATGTCCGGGATGCACCGATCGCCTTATCAGGGCATGGCGGTGGAGTTTGCGCAGCACCGGCAGTATGTGGCGGGCGATGATTTGAAGCACCTGGACTGGAAGGTGTTCGGCCGGTCCGACAAGTTGTATGTGAAGCAGTATCAACAGGAAACGAATCTGGATGTGATTCTGCTGATAGACGCTTCGGCTTCGATGGCGTTTGGCACGCTGGGTGTGAAGGCAGGCTGGGGCGGGACGGTGGCGAGCGGAGCGCGGAACATGTGGACGAAGTTTGATCACGCGGCGGCGGTTGCGGTGGCGATTGCGTATCTCTGCCTGCAGCAACAAGACCGCGTGGGGGTGGCGGTGTTTGCAGATGAGATCAAGGCGATGGTGAAACGATCCAGTGCTCGGGGGCAGTGGAAGTCGATCGTGAACACGCTCAATGTGCATCCGGTGCAGGCGCACACGAATCTGGGGAAGGTGACGGAGCAGGCGCTGGGGAAAGTGACGAACCGCGCGCTGTTTGTGATCATCTCGGATTTCTTTGATGACATTGATTCCATTCGCGGCGCGCTGGCGCGATTTCGACATCGGCGGCACGATGTGATTCTCATGCAGACGCTGGATCGGCAGGAGCTGCGATTTGAGTTTGCACAGCCCGCACCGTTTGAGGGGATGGAGGATGAAGGCAAATTGCGGATTGATCCACGCGCGCTGCGTCAGGCGTATCTGGAAAGCATCGGCGCGCACATGGATGCGGTGAGCAAGGCGGCGTTGAGTTTTGGGTTTGATTACATTCGGCTGGACACGCACGATTCGGTCGGGCCGGCGTTGAGTTATCTGCTGGCACGGCGGAATGCGCAGATCAAGCGGAGCAAGATTGGATGAGCAGTGGGCTATCGGCTATCAGCAATTGGCTTTCGGCAGCGAGCGCAAGCAGGGCGATCGCCGGGGAGGCGCGCCCATGACGTTTGTTACTTCCAGTCTGGCGGTTGCGGGGTTGTTGGCGGTGGCCATACCGGTGTTGATACATCTTTTGGCGCGGCAGCGGCGGAAGCCTATTGAGTGGGCGGCGATGCGGTTTTTGATTGAGGCGTTTCGCAAGCACAAGCGGCGGCTGCAGGTGGAGCAATTGCTGCTGCTGGCGGTGCGGTGTTTGATCGTTGGGTTGCTGGGATTGGCGCTGGCGCGGCCGGTGCTTGAGGCGACGGGGATTATCCCCACGGGCGGGGCGAGAGCGGTGTACCTGGTGATTGATGATGGAATGGTTTCCGGGGTGACGGGTGAGGGCGGGCGATCGGCGTTGCAGCACCATGTTCGGCAGGCGGTTGAGTTGGTGAATTCGCTTGGGCCGGGCGATGCGATCGGGTTGATTACCGCGGCGCGACCTGCGAAGGCGCTGCTTGCGCCGCCATCGACGGATCATGCGGCGGTTGTTTCACTGTTGCAATCGCTGACATCGAAGGAATCGCCAACGGATCTGCCGGGCGCGTTTGGATTTGTGCGGAGCGCGGTGGAGGAATCCAAGAAGAAGCAGGAACAGGCGTTGGTGTATTTGTTCAGCGAGTTCCGAGGCGGATCGGCGACGCTGGATTCGCCATTGCCGACGACTCATGCGGAAGCGAATGACACGGTGCGGTTGCTGGCATCGCCGCCGGCGGCGCAGGCGCTGAGCAACGTTCAGATCGTGGCGGTGGAGCCGGTGCGGAACCTGGTGTTGCCGGGGTCCAATGATGGATCCGGACAGGTGGCGGTGCGATTGGCGCGGAGCGGCGGGCAGTTGGCGGGCGATGTTTCGCGTGTGCGGCTGGCGGGTGATGGGTTGCGAGCGCTGGAGCCAAAGACGGTGCAATGGCAGCCGGGGCAATCGCAGGCGGATGTGAAGTTCATGGTGAACTTTGACGGGGCGACGGATCACGCGATTGGATTGACGGCGTCGATCGATGGGGACTCGCTGAACGCGGACAACCAGCGGAGCACGGTGTTAGAGTTGCGGAACCAGATTCGCGTGTTGCTGATTGATCGGCGAAGTTTTGGATTTGAGCGGACGCTGGATCAATTGAGTGCGGGGCAGTGGATACGAAGGGCCTTGGAGCCGCGGGAGAAGAGTCCGATACAGATTGTGGAAGCAGAGCCGGCGGCGTTGGATATTGCGGATGTTCGGACGGCGGATGTGGCGGTGCTGCCGCGGCCGGACTTGCTGGGCGATGCGGCGTGGGGCGTGTTGCGTGAGTTTCTGCAACGGGATGGATTGCTCATCATCATGCCGCCGGCGGAAGTGAACGTGCATCAATGGGTGGAACACCTGGGCAAAGATTTGCAGTTGCCATGGCGGCTGGCACTGGAAGTGAAGCGATATCCCGAGGGTATGGCGCTGGCGGAGGATCAGCCGGCGACAGAGCTGTTGCGGCTGGTATCAAGCGATCTTGCGGAATTGGCGCGGCCGATTCTGGTGCAGCGAGCGTTGCCTGTTGATCGTGAACAAACGCAAGCGCAGCCGCTGATTTTGTTTGCGGATGGTTCGCCGATGGTTATTGCCGGTGCGCCGGACAGCGGAGAGAACAAGGAACACGCCGAGGGGCAGGCAGAAGCGAAGAGGACATCGCGCGGTTTGGCGGTGTATCTGGCGGTCGCGCCGGAGTTATCGTGGACGAATTTGCCGAGCAAGCCGTTGATGGTTCCGCTGTTTCAGGAAATTGTGAGGCAGGGGTTGAGTGTGATACGGGCATCACAGCGGATTGAAGTTGGTGAGCAACCGAATCTGGCGCTTGGGCCGGCAGCGCGCGATGTGGTGGGACCACAGGATCAGCGCCTGGCGATTGATTCGGCGGGCAAGCCACAGCAGCCGTTTGAGAAGGCTGGGGTGTATGAGGTGCGCGATCAGGCAGGGAACCCTGCGGGCAAGATTGCGGTGAATGTGGATGCGGCAGCGGGAAGTACGGATGTGCAAAGCCCGGCGGCGATTGCCTCGTGGCTGGGCAGTTCCGGACCATGGGCGACGTTCGATGAATCCAATATTGGTGCGGCGCTGGCGGTTGATCGAGCGACTTCGCCGGTGGCTGGCGCGCTGCTGTTGATCGTGCTGGGCCTGGCACTTATTGAAACTATTTTGGCACGGCGATTCAGCCACGCGTACGCCGATCGTGTGGCGGCGCCGACTTCCACGCCGATGGCGGGCACTAATCCTTACGCAACATCATGAACAGCGACTTCATCCGATGGCTGCTGAATGTGCGAACGATTCCCAAGGGAAGCGAAGCGTTGCGCCTTGCGTGGGAACATCCGTGGCCGGGCTGGATGTGGGCGCTGCTGGTGGCGGCGGTGGGATTGTTTGCAGCGTGGAGTTACAGCCGATTGTCTGGGCGCGGCGCGGGGCGCGCGGTGTTGGCAGTGGCGCGATCAGTGCTACTGCTGTTGCTGCTGATCATCATCAGCGGGCCGATGCTGGAACTGCCACGTGAGACGGTGGAGCAGGATTGGGTGTTGGTGCTTGCGGATCGCAGCGCCTCGATGACGATCAAGGATGCGAGCGGCGGCGCGGGTGCGGTGCGGGAAGCGCGCGATGCACAGTTGCGAAATGCGCTGGACGGCCAGGCATCGACGTTGCGGACGCTTTCGAATCAGAAACATGTGGTGTGGCTGGGATTTGATGCGGGGGCGTTCAACTTGCCGGTGAAGGAGAAGGCGGCGGGGCAGCCGGATGCGGCGGATCAATCCGGGTTGCCGATGTTTGAAAAGCCGGACGGGCGAAGGACGGATCTGGAAAGTGCGCTGGAGCAGGCTCTGCAACGAGCGGCAGCGCGGCCGGTGAGCGGAATTGTCGTGATGAGTGATGGACGGACGGATACGCCACCAAGCCGGGCTCTGGTGCGGCGACTGCAGGCGGATGCGATACCGGTGTATGTGGTGCCGCTGGGATCGGAACAACCGCTGGGTGATCTGGCGATACGGCGGGTTGAAGCGCCTCGGCGTGCGTTCACGAGGGATAAGGTTCCAATCGTGGTGGAGGTGGAAGGACGAGAACTGACGGCGGCGGGCGGCAGAGCGAAGGTGACGCTGGTTGATCAATTGACGGGTGAAAAACTGGATTCCCAGGAGGTTGATCTTTCCAAGGCGGAGCCGGGCAAATCAGAAACAACCCAGACGGTGACGCTGACGGTTCAGCCTGATCTGGTTGGCGAATCCACATGGGTGGCGATGGTGGAACCGGCGGGCGGCGGGGAAGACTTGATCCCGGAGAACAACGCAAAGGCGATGCAGATCGAGTTGATCGACCGGCCGCTTCGGGTGTTGTATGTGGAGGGCTATCCGCGCTGGGAGTACCGGTATGTGAAAAACCTGATGGTGCGTGAGAAGACGATTGAAAGTTCTGTGATGTTGATTTCTGCGGATCGAGATTTTGCGCAGGAAGGGAACCAGCCGATCACAAGGTTGCCACGCTCGCCGGAGGAGTTTGCGGCGTTTGATGTGATTATTTTGGGCGATGTTCCAGCGTCGTTTTTCTCGCCGCCGCAGTTGGAGATGATTCGGGCGCACGTTGCGGACCGTGGCGCGGGGCTGCTGTGGATTGCGGGGCCGCGGGCGGTGCCGTCTTCGTATGTTGGGACCGCGCTGGCGGATTTGTTGCCGATGCGGGGATCGTTGAAGATTCAGCCTATTGGGGAGCCAGTGACGATGACGCCGACGCCGCTGGCGGAACGATTGGGCGTGTTGCGGCTGGCGCTGGGGGAAGATGACAAGGGTTGGCCGGCGCCGTTGCTGGACCCGGCGACGGGATGGTCGCGTTTGTTTTATGCACAGCGTATCGAGCCGGGATTGGTGAAGCCCGCGGCGGAGGTTTTGGCGCAGACGGTGAGTAGTTATGGTGGAACGCCACTGCCGCTGGTTTTGAACATGCGGTACGGTGCGGGACAATCTATTTATGTAGCGACGGATGAAATCTGGCGATGGCGGTATGGCCGGGGCGAGACGCTGTATGAGCAGTTCTGGGTGCAGATGATCCGGTTGCTGGGGAGAGAGAGTCTGGTTACTGGCGGTGATCCGGTTTCTTTGGAAGTGAATCCGCGCCGGGTTGCGGTGAATCAGCCGATGCGGATTGAGTTGCGATTGCTGGATTCGCAGTTGCTTCAGACGCCGCGTGCGACGGTGCGGGTGGCGATTGAGACGGAAGCGGGCCAGCGAGTGGCGGAGGTTGAGTTGCAGAAGGTGGAGGGAACGGAAGATCGTTACGCGGCGACGTATTTGCCGGACGGCGCGGGGGCGTGGCGGGTGCGGGTGGAGGATGCGACCATGGCGGGGTTGCGAACGCAGTTGCCGGTGGAGGTGTATGAGCCGGACGATGAATTGCAGAAGCCGCAGACGGATCATGAATTGTTGCGAAATCTGGCGGCGGCGACGGGCGGGCGGGTTCTGCAGCCGAATGAACTGGATCAACTGGCGACGCTGCCGAATCGTGCTGTGAAGACGATTAATCCGCTCTCGGAGCCGATCTGGATGTGGGTGGG
>CAZWJR010000021.1:12598-22560 GCA_964634655.1 uncultured Isosphaeraceae bacterium
CCGTTGGCGTTGATTCTTGCGCTGTTGGCGCTGACTTTTGAGTGGATTGGGCGGAAGGTTCTGCGGTTTGTGTGACTTTTGTTGCGGGCGGTACGCGGGCAAGATGCCCGCGCTCCCTGGGGCTACAAGTCAACCGACCCGGCCGACCAAATTGCCCAAATTGGCGCGATTTCTGTGTCTTTAGAGGCAAGAGCGGATAATCTCATAGAGGACCGTGCGTTGAACCTGGTGCGGGAAGCAAACAAGTATTTTCCCGGCAACCCGCACGGTCCGATGACAGTAGGGATAAGTGAGGACCACCATGCAGCAGGTTATCTCGCAACTCCAGGGACTTCAGCGGCGCAGCCGGTTGATGTTGGTGGCGCAACGTGTATCCGTGTTGACCGCGTGGGCGCTTGCGGCGCTGTTGGGATTGATTGTTGTTGACTACCTGCTGCGGTTTCCCAGCGCGGTGCGATTGGTGTTTCTGATCGCGGGACTGGCGGCGGTTGGGTATGCGAAGTGGAAGTATCTGTTGCCGGCGGTTTTGTTTCGACCGAGCCTGACGCAACTGGCGTTGCGGGTGGAGCGGGTGTTGCCGGCGGTGACGGGGCGACTGGCATCCAGCGTTGAGTTTGCATCGGCGGGGATTGATCAGACGAGCCCGCTGGCGGCGCGTACGGTTGCGGAAACGCAAACGCGGCTGGGTGGCGGATCTGTGACCGGTGTGATCAACTCTGCGAGAACGTGGCGCGATGTGGCGATACTGGTTGTGGCGGTGGCGGCGACGGTTGGGTTGGGGGTGGGGTATCCATCGGCGGCGACGACGGGATTGCGGCGGGTGTTCCTGCCATACAGCGAGACGAAATGGCCAGCGAGAACCGGAGTGGAATCACTGACCACGATGCAGGTTCATCCGCGCGGGCAGGCGCTGGCGCTGCGAGCCGGGGTTACGCAGGGGGCGACGGATCAACGGATTGATGCGCACTATCGGCTGCGGGTTGATGGTTCCTATCAGCCGTGGCAGCACATTGTGCTGACGCATCAGGCGGGCGGAAACATTCATGAGCGACTGGTAGATACTTCCGGCGGTGCAGAGGAATTGGAAGTTTATTTTACGAGCGATGATGACCAGACGAGCTCGCAACGGATCGAGCTGGTTCCGCCACCGGCGATTCGCCGTGCTTCACTGACGATCACGCCACCGGAATACGCGGCGGGGCATGTGGCGATGTACCAGGCGGAACTGGGGCAAGGCGTGGACAGCCGCGCGGTGACGGAGACGCCATCGCTGGTGGGGTCGATGATTTCGCTGCGGTTTGAGTTGAACAAGGCGGTGCCGAAGCCGCCGTCGGTTGACGCGGTGTTTCAATGGAGCGGATCGGGGGCAGGAGCGATGGAATTTGCGGTTGATCCGGCGGATGCGAAGGTGTGGAAGCTTTCCTGGCCGCTTGCGGGGACCGGTACGCTGGGGGTGCGGCTGACGGATGAATATGGATTATCGAACACGGAGGCGATCTCGTATCGCATTGAAGCGGTTGAGGATCATCCGCCGGCGGTGACGGTAACGCAGCCACAGGCGGATGAAACAGTGCTGCCCAGTGCGGTGGTTGATCTGCAAACCGAAGCGCGCGATGACGTGGCGCTGGCGAAGATTGGCATCGAGGCGCATGTGCAGAATGGCGGACGTACGGCTGATGAGGCGATTGGCAGCGCGGCGGCGTGGGAGGAATCACGAGAGGCCGGCGAACCGATTGCAACCGCGAAGGCTCAACTGGCGTTGGCGGGATTGCATCTGAAGGAAGGCGATATTGTTCTTGTGAGTGGTGTGGCGAAGGATGGATATCCTGCGGATCACACCGTGCGATCAGCCCTGCGCCGATTGCGCGTTATCGGTGAAACGGACTTTGCAACGCAACTGCGGCGGCAATTGGCGGGCGTGCGGCAGAATGCGATTCGCATTGAAGCGCAACAAGCGGAGTTGCAGGATGACGTGAATGAAAACGGCATGCCGCCGGGCAGCGGGCTTGATCGGGCACAGGCACAAATTGGAGAGCGCATTGCGGCGCAGCGGTCATCGGTTCAGGATGTGGAGCGATTGCTGCGACAGAATCGGCTGGATGATCCTCAACTTGGGCAGATCCTGCAGCAGGCGAACGATCTGCTGGATGCGGCGGGGCGAGCGGCCAACAAGGCGGTTGAGGCGATGGAGAAGAAGCGGCCGGGCGAGGCTTCAACCAAGCGGCCCAACGATGAGGCGGGGGGCAAGGAAGCGGCGAAAGACGGCAAGCCGAGCGGGACGGATTCTGCGAAGGGAAATGAATCGCCCAAGGACTCCGCAGGCAAGGAAACGCCGGACGAGTCTTCACAAGCAGGCGGCAAGCCGGGCGAGGGCAAGCAGCCGCAATCATCGGAGCAGACGCCAGACGGCAAACCGGAAACCAAGCAAGCCAGCCCGAAGTCGCAGGAAGATCGTGATGTGGTGGATTCCCAGCAGGAAGTGCGAGATGAATTGACGGACCTGATCAAACTGCTGGATCGCGATGAAGACACATGGGTGGTGAAGAAGCAGTTGGAATCGCTGTTGAAGGAACAAGCGAAACTGGAGGAGGAGACGGCGAGCCTGGGAGAGCAGACGATCGGCCGCAAGCCGGAGGATTTGCCTGAACCGCAACGGACGGAGCTGGACAGGATTGCCGCCAAGCAGCGTGATCTGCGTGATGAAGCGCGCAAGATGATCGAGAACATGCGGCAGCGGGCCAAGGCGATGGAGAAGATTGATTCGCAGTCCGCGGAATCCATGCGGGCGGCGGCGGATACGGCGGAGCAGCGTCAACTCGACAAGGAAATGGAGAACGCGGCGCAGAAGGCGCAGCAGAACCAGATGACATCGGCAACGGCGGCGCAGCAATCGGCGCAGTCCACGATGGAGCGGATGCTTAATGACATTGAGAACACCCGCCGCGCCCAGGCAGCGCAATTGCTTCGCAAACTATCAAGCCTTGTTGAATCCATTCAACGGCTGATCACTGTGCAGGAAAACGAATTGGTGGCGCTGGGTGTGGCGAAGGATGTGCAGAACTACTCCGGGCTGGATCGCTCGATGATTCGATTGAACCAGAACACGCAAGGTGTGGCGGGTGAAGCACGGGCTGCGGGGCAGGAAGCGCGGCGAATTGCACGAACACTGGACCGGGCGGCGGATACACAGGGCGCGGCGATTGCGGCGTTTCGAGCGCAGCCTGTGCAGATTGTTGAAGCGGAGGCGGCGGAGAATCGTTCCTTAGACCTGCTCAAGGAAGCCAAGACGATGGCGGAGCAGGTGCAGAAGAAGACGCAGGAAGAGGAAGTCCGCAAGCGACGGGAAGAATTGATGGCGGCGTATCGCAGTTTTGCAGAGCGACAGGTGGCGGTGCGGACCGAGACGCTGCCGTTGGCGGATGTGCCCCAATTGGATCGGCGGCAGGAGATGGAGGCGAGGCGGTTGGGCACAGCGCAAGATGAAATCCGCACGGGTTTGAATGAACTGCGGGATTCAACGAGTGAACTGCTGGATTCGCCGGTGTTTGTGCACGTGCATCGATCAATTGATGGCTGGTCCAGCGCGGTGAGCGATTTGCTTTCCAAGGGGACGGTGAATGTGGATGTGACGGATCGGCAACAACAAATTGCGGACAGCATTGGCCGGCTCATCAAGTCATTGGAGGAAAGCACAGCGCCGCCGGATGAATTTGCCAAGGAACAGCAGAACCAACAGCAGCAAGGCGGTGACAGTCCAGGGCAGCAGCCGCTGATTCCGCCGATCACGCAGTTGAAACTGCTGCGGGAGATACAGGACCAGGTCTACAATCTCACAAAAGATCTGGACGGCCGATCTGATCTGGATTCCACCCAAAAGCGTGGGCGGTTGCGAGAAATCGGGCAGCAGCAGCGCGAGTTGATGGAACTTGGCAAGCAGATGCTGGAAGCGCTACAGAAGCAGTTGCCCGTGCCGCCCGATGCGGCGCAGCCGGAACAGCCCAAGCCGAAGCAGACACCACCCAATGAACCCGGAGGCGCGGAACCGCAATGATTTTCATATCACGCAAACGGTGTTTTCGAGTGTTGCCTGTTGTGTTGTGTTGCGCCGCGGCGGTGATGGCGTTGCCGGCGCGGGCGTTTCAGACCGCGCCGCCGGAAACTCCACAACCGGAGAAAAAGACGCCGGGCTCCCCCACCGCTCCGCCTGCCGCAACTCCACCGTCATCGCTGGATGAGCTGCTGGGCATCAAGAAGGAGGAGCAGGACAAGAGCGGCGCGGATGCCGCCGCCAAAGATGCGGATGATGAACTGAAGCGCAAACTCAACGAAGCGGAGATTGCGGACGGATTTGTGCTGGCGGTTGAGAAGATGGCGATCAGCGCGGAGATGCTTGATGTGAAGTTTGACACGGGGCTGGGGACGCAGCGGGTGCAGGAGGAAATCATCGCCCGGCTGGAACACTTGATCGATCAGGCGAAGAAGAACCAGTCGAAATCGAGCAAGTCTTCCTCCAGTTCATCAAGTTCCCAACAGCAGAGCCAGCAGCAACCGAATCCGGGGCAGCAGAAATCGCAACCGCCGAGCCAGGGGAACCAACGAAACAACAAGCCATCGGACAGTCAGGAAGGCGATCCGCCACCGCTGCAGCAGGGTGATGTGAATACGGTGTTGGAGGAATCGCGCAGCGAGTGGGGAAATCTGCCGCCGCGCGTGCGGGATCAGTTGCTTCAGGGTCGCCGGGAGAAATTTTCATCGCTGTATCAGCAGTTGACGCAGGAGTACTACAAGCGGCTGGCCGAGGAGGGAACGCCGTGAGAGCGATTTCGGAGTTTGGATTGCGGCTTTCGGATTGGAAGCGCGGTGTTGGCGCTTCGTTCTTGCTTTGCGGAGCGATTTTTTCGGTGGCGATGGCGGCACCACGGTCGCAGGAACCGCCGGCGACTCCACAGACACCGTCAACAACACCAGCCAAACCCGTGACACAGAGCCCGAAACCTGCCGCCGCCCCCGCCGCCACTCCCGCGGCAACTCCGCCGAGCGAAAACAATTCCAAACCAAAAGTCCAAGATCCAAATGCGGAGGCGGAGGAAGCGCGGCCCAAGAACAGCGCGGAGAACAATCCTCTTGCCGGCGAAATGACCGAGGCTCTGCACACATCGGTGCAAAAGGGCTTTGAGTACATGAAGAACCAGCAGAACAGCGATGGTTCGATTGGGCGCGGCCGCTACGGCAAGCATGTCGGGATCACGGCGTTGTGCGCGCTGGCGTTCATGGCGGACGGCAATCTGCCGGGCCGGGGCGCGTATGGTGAGGAGGTTTCCAAGGCTCTGGAGTTTGTGCTGGCTCATTCCACAGAGACGGGGTTGCTCACTGGCGAGCCTTCGCACGGGCCGATGTACGGCCACGGTTTTGCGGCGCTTTTCCTTGGTGAAGTTTATGGGATGAATCCCGATGACAAGCGAGTGCGCGATGCGTTGGTGAAAGCGATTGAACTCATTGTCGGCACGCAGAACGAAGAAGGCGGCTGGCGGTACAACCCGGTTCCGTACGACGCGGACGTCTCCGTCACGATTTGTCAGGTGATGGCGTTGCGGTCGGCAAGAAACGCGGGCATCAAGGTTCCCAAGCAGACGATTGATCGGGCTGTGGAATATGTGCGGCGATGCCAGAATCCTGATGGCGGTTTCAAGTACATGATGCAGGCGGGCGGATCGGCCTGGCCGCGATCGGCGGCGGCGGTGGCGACGCTCTATTACGCTGGGATTTACGAGGATGATTCGATCGAGCGCGGTTTGCAATATTTGATCCGTAACGCCATGCCCGGCGGCGGGATGTCTGGTCAGGCGCACTTCTACTACGGGCACTATTACGCCATTCAGGCGATGTACATGGCTGGGGGCGAGAAATGGCAAACATGGTGGCCGGCGGCGCGGGACGAGATTATCTCGCGGCAGGCCAGCAACGGCGGATGGCTGGATAACAGCAGTGGCGGGGATGATGCCACGGCGATGAGTCTCATTGTTCTGCAAATGCCGAAGCGTTATTTGCCGATCTTTCAGAGGTGAGCATGAAACGGTTTTGGATTTTGGATTTTGGATTTTGGATTGGCGCGGCGGCGTTGCGGCGCGGGGTCGTCAATTCAAAGGCTCTCCTTTGTGCTCTTGGCGTTCTCTGTGGTTCTGTTCTTGCCCTTGCGGACACCAACGAGTTTCTTCTGGTGCGGCGATCGTTGCAGGTTCAGCCGATTCATCTGGTGGCGATCAGCGATCAGTTTGTGGAACACCTGCCGGCGGACAAATCCTGGGAGAAGATTCCGTTGGCGGAGTGCATTGCGCTCCTAAACCCGGAGGCGAAGAAGGCAGAGCGGACGGCAGGGATGCTGGCGCTGGCGGATGGGCAGCGTTTGCCGGGCGAGGCGGTGGCAAATGCGAAACCAACCGAGGCGATTGCGTGGAACCATCCCTGGCTTGGCCGCATTGATGTTCCGCTGAAGTTGGTTGAGTCTGTTGCGTTCACGCTGACGGCTTCTGCGCCGACGCCGGGCGCGAAGGATGTGGTGCTGCTTGCCAACGGCGATCGACAGGAAGGGCTGATCGCCAAGTTTGGCAGTGTCATCTCGCTGGAGGTGGATCGCGGCGGCAAGAGCCAGAACATCGAGATACCGCTGAACCTTGTGGCGGGGATTTCGATTGTCGCGGGCAAACAGCCTGTGATTAAGGCCAAGCGAGTGTGGTTTGATGAGGGCACGGTGATTGATGTGCAGTCCATCGCGATTGGCGATGATGGGTTTGTGCGACTGGGCGGCTCCGGATTGGCGGCGGGCACGCAGCCGACGCGGGTGGGGATATCGCAGATCGCGGCGATTCTTTTGGATTCACAGGGATTGATCCCGCTTGCCAGTCTTTCGCCGACGCGCGTTGAAGGGCCGGCGACGCGATTCACGATTCCCAAGCCGACGGTACAGGAAACCGATGCGCCGCTGAATTTGTCAGCGATTGAGTATGCGGGACCAATGACGGCGCGGTACGCGCTGCCGGTGGGTTGCCAGCGTTTTACTTCGGAGGCGGAATTGCCGCGTGCGGCATGGCAATGGGGTGACTTTGAACTTGTGATCAGGAGCAACGACACGGAAGTGTTCCGAGCGCGGCTGAATGGGACCAATCCCACTGCGACGATCAACGTGCCATTGACGGGGCGCGAACTGACGATTGAGTTGACGCAGGGGGCGAACGGGCCGATTCAGGACCGGCTGGTTTTGGAGCGGCCGATGTTGTTGATGGGGCGATAAGCCGTCAAAAAAGGCACTTTTGTCTTGACAAGACATACAATTGTATATACACTCTAGGGTGTGCCGCGGCATTCAGCCATTGAGTGGGACACCAGAAAGGCTTTGGCGAACAAGGCGAAGCATGGCGTTTCATTTGAGACAGCGGCGGCGGTTCTGCTCGACCCAAGTGGTGATCAATTTCATGATGAGGTATTCGATCCGTCCCACAGCACAGAGTCTGAAGATCGATGGATCACTGTCGCTTCACTCCCGGCGAATCGTTCGCTGATTCTCGTCGTTGTTTGGGAGGAGCGAGAATCCAAAACTCGGATCATCTCGGCACGCAAGGCATCTAGTCGTGAGCGCAAGGCCTATGAAGAAAAAAGAACAAACTAATTTCGTTCGGATTTCAGCTTCGGACCTCAAGCCCCCTTCGGCGAAGGAAATTCAACACCTGAAGGATTTGCCCGAATCGGAGATTGACTTCTCCGACATTCCGGAAACAGGCGGCCAGAATCGGGAGGGGCGCCGTGCCGTTCTGATATCACTGCGGCTTGAGCGAGATTTACTGGAATGGTTCAAGAAGGGCGGCGCCGGATACCAGACGCGTATCCGCCGAGCGCTGCGCGAACACATGCGCCGACACGAGTCCGGCGAAAGCAACGCGAACGAAATTGCGGATGCGGTTGTCCAGCGGCTTCGCGCGTTTGAGGCCGACGATCGAAAGAGCTCTCAATTACAGCAGCCCAAGCGAAGGAAATCGGCCTAGTCACCTGCTGAGTTTGAAACGGCAGCGAGTTTCGCCAGGACTTGCGTTGCAGTGCCGGTGTCGATGGCTTTGGCGGCGCGATCGAGGCCTTCCTCAAGTGAATTGGCACGACCAGCCACGAAGATGGCGGCGGCGGTGTTGAGCAGAGTCATGTCCCGTGCGGGCCCCGCTGCACCTTCCAGCACGCCGCGAATCATTTCCGCGGCGTGTTCCAGGTTTTTTGCCACGACGGTTTCGCGGGCCGCCATGGTGAGGCCGAGTTGCTTGGGCGAGACGACTTCTTCCCTCACCTTGCCATCGCGCACATGAAAAACGTTGGTGGAGGCGGAAAGTGAAAACTCATCCAGGCCATCGTTGCTGTGCACCACCATGGCCTGCACCGCGCCGAGATCGCGCAGGGTTTCGGCGACGGGTTGCAAAAACTTCCAGTCGTACACGCCCATCAATTGTCTGCGTGCGCCGGCTGGATTGGTGAGCGGACCAAGCAGATTGAAAATCGTGGGAAACCGCAGTGCCTGCCGCACCGGCATGACGTGGCGCGTGGCAGGATGGTGGTGAATGGCAAAGCAGAAACACACGCCGCACTCTGCCAGACAGCGCGATTGGATGTTGCGATTGGCATCGACGTTGACGCCGAGATGTTTGAGTACTTCAGCCGAGCCGCGCCCGGTGCGCGAGCGATTGCCGTGCTTGGCGACCTTGGCACCGGCGGCGGCGGCGATGATTGCAGCGGCGGTGGAGACGTTGAAGGTTTTTGGTGCGCCGCCGGTGCCGGCGGTATCGAGGAGTTCATCAGGTGAAAGCGCGGTTGGCACGGCTTCCACATGTTTGCGCATGACTTGAGCCGCGCCCAGAAGTTCCGCGGCGGTTGGAGTGCGGGTGGCGAGGAGTGCGAGAAACGCGCCGATTTCGCCATGGTGCGACTGACCGCTCATCATGGATTCAAACGCGGCGGCGGATTGGTTGCCAGTGAGCGTGCGGCCGGTGAGCAGCAGCGCGATCGCCGAGGAAAGATCGCCGGGGTGGCCGGATTTTTCAAACTCCGGGGGGCCGGTCGGCGTGGCGGGTGATGCAGGTTCAGGGCGACCTTCTGGCATTGCGGTGATTATCGTCGATGGGTGGCCCCCTCACCAGCCCGCATGTTGGCGGGTGGGCGGGAAGTGCAATACCATCGCCGTCGCGTCTTCGCCGCCGCGTTGCCAGCGTCATTGCCCATGTTTTTCGCAGAATCCTACCTTCACGCACTCAATCCGTTTGCCATTCAGTTCACGCCGACGTTTGGTGTGCGGTGGTACGGGATTAGTTACGCTGTGGGATTTTTGATTGCATGGTGGTTGTATCGGAGCGTGGCGAGGAAGAGTTGGAGCCCGCTGCCGGCGAAGAAGGTGGGCGATCTGATGTTTGCGATCATTCTGGGCGTGTTGGCGGGAGGTCGCCTTGGTTACGCGGTGTTCTACGAGCCGCATTTGTTCATGGGTTTTTCCAGCGCATTGCCGTACTGGGATCTGCTGGCGATTAACAAGGGCGGCATGGCGAGCCATGGTGGCATGATTGGCGTGGTGTTGGCGCTTTCGTGGTTCGGCTGGAAGTACCGCATCTCCATCTTGCACATCATGGATGTTGGGGCGCTGGGCTGCACGCCGGGATTTTTCTTCGGCCGGTTTGCGAATCTGATCAATGCGGAGTTGTGGGGTAAGCCGCTGCCGCCGACGATGCAATCGTATGAACCGGGTCGCGGATTGACGGGCATCGATCCGCCGTGGTGGAGCATCAAGTACCCGACTGAAATCACCGAACATTGGGTCCCGCTGCACGATCCACGGCTCGAGGCGCTGGAGCCGCTGCGATCTGCCCTGAACGACGGCCCGACTTTTTACGATCGAATTGTGCAGGGTATTCACGCGGGTGATGCAACGGTTTTGAAAG
>CAZWJR010000022.1:0-5213 GCA_964634655.1 uncultured Isosphaeraceae bacterium
ACCAACCAATTGAAGCCCCAACGGCGCGCGCAAACTACACCACCCCACCCCAAAATCCACCCCCCAAATCGTCAATCGTCAATCGTAAATCGTCAATCCCAAACCCCTCCCCCTTCACCCGACTTCCCAAACCTAGTCGATACCACTTCCATGAACCCGTCCGTTCTCAAAACCAAACCCAGGCACCACCCGGCCCCGCCTCTGGAATCCCCGCATCCTGCCGTTCGCCCTCTCCGTCCTCTCTTCACCGGCAAGCACCCCGTTCTGCGTGGCGATTTTCCTGCCCTCGTTTTTAGTGGTGATCGTGAAATCCTTGGCGAATTGCCCAGCGAACTCACGGCTTCCACTGTGTTCAAATTCGCCTTGCCGGATGTGCGTTTGCCTGCGGATCGTGATTTTGCCCGTACGCCTTCCATGCCTTTGCCGGTGTGGCCTGCGGACCGCATCCTTCCCGTGGCTGGTGTGTGTTTTGTCGTTTCGGATCGCAGCCATCCTGCATTCCGCACCATGCTGGAGCGCGGCGGGATTGAGCATGAGCACATCACCACCGTTGATCATGTGCTGGCCCGGACCGATGACCAGATGCGCTGGGCCGGGCTGCGGGATGCGATGATGGGCGTCGGCGGCAATGGCCGCGTTGTGCTGCTGGGCTATGGCGATCAGGGCGCGCGCATGGCTGCGTTTTTGATTGGTTGCGGCGCGGTTTCGCCGGGGCGGTTGGCTGTGGTGGATTCCAATGCGGAGAGTGTGCGGCGGGCGCAGAGCGATGGCTTTGCGGTGTTGCATGAGATGGAGATTCAAGATGCAGCCGCGATCATTTATACGCCGCTCATGCGGTATGAATCGCTCCACGGTGTGATGGAGCGTGCGGTACTTGGCGGGCGTGTGCTGACGTTTGATAATTCCGATGATGCAACCGGTATCGAACATTTTGCGGCGAGCGGCCGATGCATGCTTGATGCGGCGGCGAATCGTGCGCTGCATGTGAAGGATGCGGCGCTGGGTTTGCGCGATCACGGTTTGCCGATTGAATCCGTGGCTGTGGTTCGTGAGGAGACGCGGCGATTGGGCGGGTTTGAGTTGCCGCAGATCACGGGTGGGCACCGGGCGGTGTTTCGAGCGGCGGCTGATGTTTGTGATCTGGCGGCGGTGAGCGCGGCGGATCGTTTGAGTGCGGCGACGTTTGGCGGGCTGCGCTTTGCGTATGTATCGCTGCGCGATCGGCCGGATACGGCGATCTTTGCAGCGCGATCGTTGTGTATGCGGCTGTGGCCGGAGGCGACGGCGGATGTTTTTCCGGCGAGGCTGGCGGCGGATTTGGGGCGGACACGACTTGAACGGCTCATCAAGCGGCACGTTGATGGCGCGGAAATCGTTGCGGCCTCGCAGACTTCCGCACAGCAGGTGATGCTTGGTGTGCTGGCGCGGCAGTATGCGGCGGATTCGCCCATTGTTGAGATTGGTTCCGCGCTGGGCGGCAGCGGGGCGCTCATGGCGGCGGCGACGGAACGGAATCGGCCGGAGTTTTTCTCCATTGATCCGGAAACTGCAACGCGCCACATCATGCGGTTTGCATTTGAGCAGATTGAGCAAAGCGATCGGCTGCATCAGATTGTCAAGACCAGCGATCGCGCGATTGAGGAGTTGAGCAGCCTGCGCGGCAAGGCGGGGCTGGTGTTTATTGATGGCTTGCACACCGAGGCTGCGGCCACGGCGGATTACATCAATTACGCACCGCTCGTGCGGCCCGGCGGTGTGCTGCTGATTCATGATGTGGAACCGGCCCGTTATGGCGTGATGCGCGTGGTGCTGGAGCGTGTGCTGCCCGATGGCCGGTTTGTGCCGCGGTGTTTGGTGGATGGTTTGCTGGCGCTGGAGCGCAAAGGCTGAAGTCTTTCCAGCGCGGTTCGCTCCTTGGTCGATAACTGTGGTTGCTTCCATGACCACACTTCAAGCGCAACCCAACACGCTGCACGCTTCGCTGATTGAAGCGTTGAACGCCGAGGACCCGGAGCGAGCGCTGGAGCAGGCGTTTCTGCAACTTGGTGCGGGAGCAAACATGCCGCTGCTCCTGGCGATGGTGAAGGCGTTGGTGCGTGCGGGGCTGGGAGGAATTGCGGTGCGGTTGCTGCGATCGGCCAGCGGGTTGCTGGCGGCGGAACCGCAACTGGCCGCGCTGGCAGCGCAGTTGGAGCGTGTGCCATCGGGTGAGGTGGCGGCGGCAAAACTGGCGGGGCAGTTGGATCAGAATCTGGCAGCGATCAGGGAGGTGGATTCGGATTTGTTCGCAGTGCTGGCGGAGAATGAACCGAAACGCGGATTTCATGTGTTCCTAAGTCGCAAGCGGAATGTGTATGTGCTGGCGGATGGCATTGGCGGCAAGTTGGAGTTTGTGTTTCCGTTTTGCGATCAGGCGTTTCACGCTGCTGCGCTGAAGACGCCGGCGCTTTCCATGTCGAGCGCGTTTGTAATGGTGGGTGTGCCGCTGCCTGCGATGTGGATGCGGGTTGTGGGATTGGTTGTACCCGGCGGTTTCACTCCGCCGATTGATGTGGTGGAGACGGATGTGGATGTGCTGCGGCTGTGGCTTTCGATCGTGGATGTTGCACAGAACGTGCGCGATGGCAGGTTGATGATGTTTGCGGGTGCGGATGCGACTGATCGGTACAAGAAGTTTCTGATCGAGCATCCGACGAGATTGCCGGCTGCGGAATGCATGACGAACCACCGGCCGCGCTGGCAGCCGCCGATTGTTGACAGGCTATTCATTGAGAATGTGAACCAAGCGCAAGTGGTGCGGAAACAGCAGGCCAAATCGCAATTGGATGCGCTGTATGCGGACAAGACTGCGGAGTATTGGCGGGAGCGGTTTGCCACGGCGGGCAGGGCATCGCCGCCGCTGCGAGTGGTAGGGTTTACGACGCGGTTTTCCACGGTGATTCAGCATTCCATGCGGGATTTGGGTGCTGCATTCAAGCGGCTGGGGTGCGAGTTTGAGACGATCAAGCAGGCCGGACCATCGGCGGCGGCGGTGGATGTTGTCGGCGAATTGACGCGCACGCAGCCGGACATGCTTGTGGTGATGAATCATGTGCGGGCGGAAATGGTGGGATCGATACCCGCCAATGTTCCGTATGTTTGCTGGATTCAGGATCACATGCAGCAACTGTGCGATCGGAAGATGGGGCAGTCGATCACCGCGATGGACTTGGTGCTGGGGCACTCTCCGGATGTGATGGCTTCGGCGTATGGGTATCCGCTGGACCGGTTTCTGCCGACGAACAATTTGACTTCGACGGATGTGTTTTCAGATGTGCCGATTGATGCAGGCCAATTGGAGAAATATCGGTGCGATGTTTCATATGTGGCGCATGGCTGGGAATCGCCGGAGCAATTGGTTCGGGAAGCGGGGGCGGAGAATCCAAGTTTTGTACGGTATTTGGATTGCATTCGTGAGTGTGCGGTTCAACGATTGAATGCGAAGGGTTGGCTGACGACGCAGGACCTTGTGGATGTTGTGCTGGAGGGTGAGCGGAACAGCCAGCACCGGGCGCTGTCGCCGGAGGTGAGGCGATCCGTGGTGTTGCCGGCGGCGCAGCGGATTATTGATCGCGTGGTGCGGCACCAGACGTTGGAGTGGGCGGCGCGGTGGGTGGAGAAGACTCGGCGTCGCTTTCGCATTTTCGGTCGCGGGTGGGAGAATCATCCGACGTTCCGAACATTTGCTGGCGGTGAAGTGCCGCATGGTGAAGCGCTTCGGTGTGTGTATCAGGCATCTGCGATCAATCTGCAGATCAATGCGTATGGATCGCTGCACCAGCGTTTGCTTGATGGGTTGGCGGCGGGTGGATTTGTGTTGAGCCGGTATGTGCCGGCAGATTTCATTCGCGAGCCGTTTGTGCAGATACGGGAATGCATTGAGCGGCGAAAACTGGCGAGCATCCAACAGATTGTTGATTGCGCGAAGACGGATGCGGCGCTGGCGAGTGCGATTCGGCAGACGGAGGAATTGACCGGCACGCGTTTGGCGCCAATGAGCGATGCACAGCGGGCGAAGCATGTGGCGGCCCACGTGCAGTGTGCCAGCCTTGCGGAATCTGATTTCAGCGATGAGGGGCTCTTCAATCTGTTGAAGAATTGCAAGGGAATCCCGCATCGGGCGGCAAGTGACATCACGAACTTTGCTAAGACGACCTTTGCCTGCGAAAGGGAATTGTGTGCCATGCTGGATCGATACGTGCATGACCCTGCTGCAAGAATGGCGGTTGCTTCACCAATGCGGCAGTCGGTGATTGAGCAAGACACGTATGACGGATTGGCTGGGCGCGTACTGCGGGAATTCCAGTCTCGTCGGAAATGATGAGCACTCCGCGCATGCATCTGATTCTGGTCTCCGCACGGCATCATCCATCGCAAGGCGGCATCGGCGCTGCGGTGTGGTGGTTTATCAGGCACGCGCGGGAGGCGGGCTGGAATATTGAACTGATCACACGACCGAGCCCGATCCTGCCGGTTGGAATCACTGTTCACGCTGTGAATACGTTGGATGATGGTAAAGGATTTGAGGAGCGCATCGCGGGGTTGCGTCATATCGAGCGCATTCGGCCGTATCGGTACGGCTTGTGGTCGCTGGCGGTGGCGGAGAAATTGTTGGAATTGGAGGGAAGGTGTGATGCGATTGAGTTTGTGGATTCGCAGGCAGAGGGGTTTGTGTCGCTGATAAGCCGCCGGGTGCGCCAACATTGGAAGGATGTGCCGATGTACGTGCATGCGCACACGCCGATGTTTGTGATGGAGGCGTTGAGCGGGATGGATGAGGATCGATTTGGGCGATCGATCTATCACCGCTGGGAGCGAGCGGCGTTGAATGCCGCGGATGCCGTGATGGCGCCGAGCCGCATGTTGCTTGATGTGCTGCAATGCGGGCAGCAAGCGCAGGTTGTTCCGCCGTGCCTGGGACCAGTAAGTGCACAATTGCCACCCGCGCCGTTGCAGCAGATTGTACTTGTTGGAAACATCGAACCGAACAAGGGAGTGGACACATGGGCGGAGAGTTTGAATTGTGTTCTCAAGCGCTATGTGGCAGCCACGGCGTTGTTGATTGGAAGTGACACACCAACCGGACCGATTGGGGGAAGCATGGCGGCGCGTGTACAGTCGTTGGTGCATCCATCGCTGCGATCGCGGTTCAAGTGGATCGGCAGTCAATCGCA